>NZ_CP036200.1:2820000-3120000 GCF_004295345.1 Shewanella maritima
GATTTCATAACGCAGGTTGACTTCGACTTTACCTCGGTTAAGACGTTTTCTGAGTCGATCCCTTAATACCGGCTCAAAGCTACGAAACTGCTCAGGCAAACGTAAGTAGGTTTCAAGAAAACGCTGGTTTACAGAACGAATTTCCCAAGAGGCTGTGCCCCATTGTGCTTTGTGCTCGATACGAGCGTAAGCGGTCATGCTTTGGATCATGAAAAGTCCCATGTGTATTATCGAATGTGCTGTAGATTATAGCCGCTTAATGCTATGGGATTAAAGGTTTGTATTTGCATGGCATATACGGCGTTCACACTCTATAATAGCCCCTCTATTTTGTTTGCAATTCACCTACAGGAAATGCCAATGCGCCCTAGCAATCGTACTCCCGCTCAAACTCGTCCTATTACTATTACTCGTAACTTTACCGCTCATGCCGAAGGTTCTGTATTAGTTGAGTTTGGTGACACTAAAGTTCTGTGTACTGCGAGTTTTACTGAAGGCGTACCACGCTTCCTAAAAGGTCAGGGGCAAGGTTGGGTGACAGCCGAATACGGCATGCTACCACGCTCGACACACAGCCGTATGGACCGTGAAGCGGCCCGTGGTAAACAGTCTGGTCGTACACAAGAAATTCAACGCCTGATTGGCCGCTCATTGCGCGCGGCGGTTGATATGAAGTCACTAGGCGAAAATACCATTGTAATTGATTGTGACGTGATCCAGGCTGACGGTGGGACCCGTACAGCAGCGATTACCGGTGCATGTGTTGCTTTGGTTGATGCGCTTAATTGGGCGCGCGGTAAAGGTATTATCAAAACTAACCCGCTGAAGTTCCTGATTGCTGCAGTGAGTGTTGGCATTTATGAAGGTGAGGCAATTAGCGACCTTGAATATGTAGAGGATAGCGCTGCTGAAACAGATATGAATGTGGTGATGACTGAGACCGGTAAGATTATCGAGATCCAAGGTACTGCAGAAGGTGAACCATTTAGCCACGAAGAGCTATTGGAGCTACTTGCCCTGTCTAAAAACAGTATTCGTGAAATTGTCGATGTCCAAAAAGCAGCATTGAGCTAAAATTGCCGACAAATCAGGGACCCTTAGTGGTCCCTTTTTTAAGATTGATTATTGAGGATATAAAGTGAAAGCCTATCAACGCGAGTTTATTGAATTTGCTCTAGAGCGCCAAGTATTACGTTTTGGTGAGTTCACCCTGAAATCTGGCCGTACAAGCCCTTATTTTTTCAATGCGGGTTTGTTCAACACGGGTAAGGATTTAGCGCGTTTAGGCCGCTTTTATGCAGCAGCGTTGGCGGATTCTGGTATCGAGTTCGATTTACTGTTTGGTCCTGCTTATAAAGGTATTCCTATTGCCACAACGACCGCAGTCGCTTTATGTGATCATCACGACCGTGATGTGCCTTATTGCTTTAACCGAAAAGAAGCGAAAACTCACGGCGAAGGTGGCAATCTAGTTGGTAGTCCGCTTGAGGGCAAAGTGATGCTGGTTGATGATGTGATCACCGCAGGTACTGCGATTCGTGAATCAATGGAAATCATTAACGCTAACGATGCCAAACTAGCGGGTGTGCTTATCGCCTTGGATCGTCAAGAGAAAGGTAAGGGCGAGCTTTCAGCTATTCAGGAAGTAGAGCGTGATTTTGGCTGTGAGATTGTCTCTATTGTTAAGCTGGCCGACCTAATTAGCTATCTTTCTGAAAAGCCAGGAATGGAGGCTGAACTCGCTTCAGTAAGTGCGTATCGCGAGCAGTATGGCATCGAGTAATAACTGATTAGTTGTCATTGTGACTACAATAATTAAAACGCCTCGTTATCGCTAGATAGCGAGGCGTTTTAATTATTAGCTCTAGGGATATTGGTCATCCCGAACTTAGGTTCGTTAAGCAGAGTTTGGGCTATTTACTTTGCTGCAAAAACTCAGCGCGGGTTGCTGGGTTTGATTTAAAAACACCACCTAACGCAGTAGTGGTTGTCGAGCTTGTTGAGTCCATCACGCCACGAGATTTAACGCAGTAGTGCACTGCATCCATTTTTACTGCGACGTCTTCGGTATCAAGAAGTGTTTGAAGTGCAACTAATACCTGTTGAGTTAGGCGTTCTTGCACCTGTGGGCGTTGAGCAAAAAAGCGTACGATGCGATTTATCTTTGACAGGCCGATAATCTTGGTTTTAGGTAAGTATGCAACCGTTGCTAAACCATCAATCGTAACTAAGTGATGCTCACAGGTGCTGGTTAGACTAATGTCTTGCACGCGGATCATTTCATCCACGCCCATTTTGTTTTCAATGACTGTGATTTTAGGAAAATTCTCGTAGTCTAAGCCAGAGAAGATTTCCTCAATGTACATTTTTGCGATGCGCTTGGGGGTTTCAGCCAGGCTGTCATCTGTTAAGTCGAGCGACATCAATTGCAAAATCTTCGTCATATGATGTTCGATTTGCGCTTTGCGCTCGTCTTTAGGCATAGTCGTTGGCAGCATCGGGGTTTCTAAACCATGCTCTTTGAGTGCGGCTTGTACTGTTAATGCGGCTTCGCTAAGTGCCATAAAATTCTCCAGGTGCAAACTTATATTTTAATATTGTACGCTGGTGCCAGCCATGTGGTTCAGCGTTGTCTTAATTCGTTGCGGGCGGCGATCATACCGCGAATTGAAGCAAATTAATATTATTGAAACAAAAAAGCCGACCTTGTTAGTCAAGTATCGGCTTTATGATTTGAAAATGCTTAAAGTTAAAGGGCTAGGCTATCTTTAATAAAGCTGATCATTTCATGGTAGTACTTTGCACGGTGTTTGTCGTTATAAAAACCATGACCTTCATTATCCATAACAAGCTTTTTGTAAGGATAGTCAGCAGCTTTTAATGACTCTTCCAGTGCTTCTAGTTGCTCGATAGGTGCACGCTCATCGTCCTCTCCGTGTACTAGCATTAATTTGGCTTTGAGCTTGTTGACATGTTTAGTCGGCGACATGGCGTGTAAAACAGCTTTGTCTTCACCTAGAGCTCCTTTCAAATAGCTGACGCCTGAGCGTCTATCGGCAATATCACCTTCTTCAAACATTAGCTCGAGGTCGTAAACGCCCGCAAAGCCAACCGCACACTTGTACATATCTGGTTCGATAATAGAACTTTGCAGCGCACTATAACCACCAAAGCTGCCGCCTACTATACATATCTTGTCTTTGTTGGCGATACCTTCGCTAATGACATATTTAGTTGCGTCGATAATGTCATGTTGGATATCGCTGCCCCATTTTTGCTTTCCTGCATTTTTAAATGCTTGGCCATATCCTGTGGAGCCGCGGAAATTCACTTGAAGCACAGCGAATCCATCTTGAGCGAGAAGTTGATTTTGCTCATTAAAGCCCCACCAATCTCGCTCATGAGGGCCGCCGTGTGGATTTACGATGAGAGGCAAGTCTTTTGTTTCTTTGCCGTTTGGTAAGGTTAGATAGCCATTAATTTCTATTCCATCACGATTAGTGAAGCTGATGGGTTTTACTTCTGCCATCAGTTCAGGGTCAAGCCAGCTTCTTTGAGATGCTAAGTACTCTAGCTTCATTTTTTCAGCATTAAAGAGATAGTAATCGCCAGGATTTCTATCGTTAAATGCTTTAACGATAGATACTTTGGAGTCTCGGGTTTCACTTATTATGTGGATTTGATGGCCTGGTATCGCAGCGAGTAGCTGTTTCAGTAAGTTGCTGTGCTTATCTTCTTTGCTGGTAAATTCGTATGTAGGGTAACCGTTTTCATACTCGACAGCATAGAGTTGTTTGGTTTGCTGGTTTATCCAATAGGTTCTCGGGTCAACCTTATCATCTTGGGAAATCTTACTTTTTTTCCCAGTTGTAAGATCGATTTTATAAACACCTTTAGGCTCAGAATTTATCCTGCCTGAGGCAAAGATGGTATTGGTTTGTTGACCAAAAGCAATAGGACTAAAGTCATTAAGACCTAAGTTTAGTTTATCACTGCTTATCCATTCTCCTTCTTCACGATAATACAGTTCAATCTCATTTTTTGAGTTTTTACCTGATACAAATTTGACTTGGCCTGCATGATTAGTCATAAACTGACTATAACCAACAGGAGCTGTAACTACTTTTTGTCGCTTACCGTTAAATATATTTACGCGATATACGTTTTGAAGGCGGCTATAGTCTAGCGAGCTACCATTTCCCCAAGGTACCGCATTGACTAACATATGCTTATTGTCTTCAGGTAAAGGGTCTAGAATGTAAGCCGTTGCTCTAATTGCAGTGTTCTTTTTGATATGAGAGCCGGTTTGTCCCCCTCCTTGGTAGCCAAATAAGTATCTAGGTTGTGACCCGTCGGCATTAACAGCCATGAGTTCACCATAATAAATAGGTTGCTCAGACCAACCCTTTTTATACATTTTTTGCAATACAACACGCTCATCATTGACCCATTCGTAGTTTCCTACTTCTGAATTACCTGGGAAGTTTACTGCGTTAATTAATTTTTTGGTGTCCGTTTCCAAAAAGATCAGTACCTTTTTACCGTCGTGAGTTGTAAGGGCACTAAGATAGTCGCCTTCGGGAGATATTTTTACATTGGAATATTCTGCGCCTTTGGTGAACAGTTCAGCTTTTGATAGTGAAATTGAGAGAGCAGAAAAAGAGGTGCACGCAAGCAGTGAGCTTGCTGCAAGTAGCAAGATATTTTTCATGTACGTCCTTGTTTATGTTGTAGCTATCGATGTTGCATTTTATGTTGTTTTGTTAAATTTTATTATTTTATAAGGAGAAAGAAAACAAAAAATGCACCGAGAATAGTGCATTTTTGTATCAGGCGATATTGGCATGTGTGGGACAAATAAGCAGTTAACTTCTAAGTAGTTGTTGCTCAATAAACTGCCATTGCTGGTCAAAGTGCTGCGTTGGCTTTTGGGTAAACTCACTGCGAATATATTGCGCTATCCTGCCCTCTGCAAAGCTTAAAAGCAGGTTAGCTAGAATGGCTTCATCTAGGTTAAAACCTTGTCCTTCACGAAGGGTTTTCTCACGTAAAATTTGCTTCAGCTGAGTTTCAATCTTGGCGAATACGCTATTTACACGGCTACGCAGACGCTCATTTTCACCAAGCAGGGCGTCACCATTTAAAATACGTGAAATGCCTGGATTTCGCTCTGAGAATACCAGTAGCAACTGTAATACCTGACGGCAACGCATCATGGTGTCTTTTTCTTCATTCATGATGATGTTGAGACGTGAAAGCAACGCATCTTCAATGAATTCAATTAAGCCTTCAAACATGCGTGCTTTACTCGGGAAGTGGCGATAAAGCGCAGCTTCTGACACGCCAACTTCTGCGGCAAGTTTAGCTGTGGTAATACGCTGACCTGGACTGGTTTCCAGCATTTGTGCAAGGCACTGTAAAATATGTTCGCGACGGTTTATTTTTGGGCTAGACGCCATTGTTATTTCCTTGGGCTCAGAACTGCTTAAGCATGCACGATTATTTCGCAGTATTGCTTATTCTGGGCGGTAAAACTTGTTTACTCGGGTAGACAGGCTTGGGGTTGCCTCAAACCTTAAGAGCTGGCGTAACAAGTCCAATACGTTACGCCAATCTACTTTGTTATTTTTGTTGATATCGCTCGACGATTAACTCTAACAGTTGCTTTGCCAGTGTTAGCTTATCTGTAGCTGGTAGCGCTTGATTACCTTGCTGCCAAAACACCTGCAGTGCATTGCTGTCAGAGTTAAAACCTAAACCTTGTTGTGACACATCATTGGCGGCAATCATATCCAGCTTTTTACGCTGCAATTTACCTGTTGCGTACTCTTCTACGTTACTGGTCTCAGCAGCAAAGCCCACGGTAAATGGTCGTTGCTTGTGGCTGGCGACGGTGGCTAAGATATCAGGATTCTTAGTCAGCGCAAGCTGCATCTCATCTGCATCTTTTTTAATTTTTTCATTAGCAACTTGAGTGATGCGATAGTCCGCGACTGCGGCGCAGCCAATGAATATATCTTGGCTTTCAACATCAGCCATTACCGCATCTAACATTTGCTCAGCTGATTCTACGTTAATACGGGTAACATTTGCTGGTGTGGCTAGATTAACAGGGCCTGAGACTAAGGTGACTTCCGCGCCCATTTCAGCAGCGGCAGTCGCTAGAGCAAAGCCCATTTTGCCTGAGCTGTGATTAGAGATATAACGCACCGGGTCAATCGCTTCACGCGTAGGACCCGCTGTTAACATTAGCTTTTTGCCTGCAAGCGGCTTTTCTTGTGCATTAGGCTGAAAATACTTCACTAAGCGCTCAGCAATGTCGGTTGGCTCTAACATGCGCCCTGGGCCAACTTCACCGCAAGCTTGCGAGCCTGAATCTGGCCCCCAAATGGTTAAGCCTTTACGGGCAATGTTGGCAAGGTTTTCCTGAGAGGTGATGTTTTGGTACATCTGCTGATTCATGGCTGGGCAAATAATCACGGGCGCGCTTGTTGCTAGCACTGCTGTGGTAAGTAGTTCATCTGCCATGCCGGCATTGATACGCGCGATCACGTTGGCTGTAGCTGGTGCAATAACGACAGCATCAGCCCAACGTGCGAGTTCAATGTGTCCCATAGAGGCTTCTGCTGTAGGGTCTAATAAATCGCTTGAAACAGGATTGCCTGACAAAGCTTGTAAAGTTAGCGGGGTGATAAATTCCATGGCGCTTTGGGTTACCATTACGCGCACTTCTGCGCCGCGTTCTTTTAAGCGACGAATAAGATCGGCACTTTTAAACGCGGCAATACCGCCACCAATTCCTAATAACACTTTTTTATTTGTCAGCATGTTACATGTCCAGCTTGGATGATGCCGCTACCTTACCATAAGCGGTCAAATTGGAGCGAGATCCGTTTTCAAAAATATCGACCATACTACATAACCAATTTCGTGTTTACGCAAGCTTCAGTCGTCATTGAGATAAAAGCGTAAATAATCAATCACAGCAGATTAATGGACTAATCGATATGGAAAAGACTTTGACCATAAAACAATGGCCAGATGGAGAAGGGCCGCGAGATAAATTGCTATCACAAGGCGCGCAAATGCTCAGTGATGCAGAGCTACTAGCTGTGATTCTGCGTAGCGGTCTGGTTGGGCAAAATGCGATAGATGTGTCACGCAACATGCTTAATCACTTTGGCGGCTTAAGAAAGCTATTCTCGGCGTCTCAGCCACAAGTATGTGAAATTGCTGGGGTTGGGCCGGTAAAATATGCTCAGTTGCAAGCTACAGCAGAGATTGCTAGGCGGATTGCCAAAGAAAGTTTGCAAAAAGGGCAAATTTTGACAAATCCTGATTTAACTCGGGACTATTTAATGAGACAATTAGCAGACCGATCCTATGAAGTGTTCGCTTTATTATTGTTGGATAGCCAACATAGAGTCATTCAATTTGTAGAACTATTCCGTGGCACCATAAACTGCGCGTCGGTATATCCTCGCGATATAGTTGCGCTTGTGCTGGAAAAAAACGCAGCAGCTGTGATTGTGTGCCATAACCACCCGTCAGGCATTGCAGAGCCTAGTGAAGCTGATCGGCGAATAACTAGGCGGATAAAAAATGCATTGGAAACTATCGATGTTTCTCTACTAGATCATATGGTTGTAGGGGATCTACAGGTAGTCTCGTTCGCTGAGCGTGGATGGATTTAATAAAGATTGCTTGATCTTACACGACATATCGTGTATAAAATGCGCCCTCTTTGTGCCTCGGGCGACGGCCATACGAGGTACATTAATGCTCGAGCGTTAAAAAATTGTTTTGGAGAAGATTGACATGTCAAGAGTATGCCAAGTAACTGGCAAGAAGCCAATGGTTGGTAACAACCGTTCGCACGCTAAAAACGCGACTCGTCGTCGTTTTTTACCTAACCTACAAAACCACCGTTTTTGGTTAGAAGAAGAAAAGCGTTTTGTTCAACTACGCGTTTCTACTAAAGGTATTCGTATCATCGACAAGAAAGGCATTGAAGTTGTAGTTAAAGAACTTCGTGCACGTGGCGAAAAGGTATAATAGAAAATGGCTAAATCTAAAGGTAACCGCGAGAAGATCAAGTTAGTATCTAGCGCTAACACTGGTCATTTCTACACGACTGAAAAGAACAAGCGTAACATGCCAGAAAAAATGGAAATCAAGAAATTTGATCCAGTTGTTCGTAAGCACGTTATGTACAAAGAAGCTAAAATCAAGTAATTGATTTTACTCTTTTAAAAGCCTCCTTCATGGAGGCTTTTTTTTGCCCAAAATTTGACATGCAGTGAAACTCTGCTCTGGATTAGTATCCGCCAGTCGGGCTTTCAAGTTTCACTCAATGCAGGGCTCTCATCTTCATTAAGCCGCTGGCATTGAGCCGAGTGCACCGCTGGCGACTCATTCTTGGCAAATATAGTTGGTGTAATTGAATTATTATTCAATCTTGGTTTGACTTAGCTATCTCGAATTATAGGCTAAGTTAGTTGCGGTCAATATCCTCGCATCGTCAATAATTACTTGGGCTTTAGTGCTTTTCCTCAACCTCTGCCTATCCCGTAATTATATCTTAATAGTCTACTGTAATAATAATCCTTAGTTAGATAAAAATTCTTTCCAAATAAATATAAATGAAATATTATGCGTTTTAACTAGGTATCTATTCAGCTTATGCGGCTAAGGGTAAATAAATTGAGAACCACTGAGCTGGTCGACAGCTTTCGTCATTCAGCTCCTTATGTGAATGCACATAGGGGCAAAACATTTGTCATCATGTTAGGCGGTGAGGCGATAGCTAATGGCCACTTTAAAGCGATATTAAATGATGTCGCCATGTTGCATTCGGTCGGGATTAAAATCGTGCTGGTTTACGGCGCGCGTCCGCAAATCGATGAAGGGCTAATGCGTGCCGGGATTGAGCCGCACTATCACAATGCGATACGTATTACCGACGATGAGAGCTTAAAGACGATTAAGCAGGTCGCGGGTGAGGCGCAGTTTGATATCACCGCGCGTTTATCTATGAGCCTAGGTAACACGCCGATGCAAGGCGCACAGATTAACGTCGTTAGCGGTAATTTCATTATTGCTCAGCCACTGGGTATTGATGATGGCGTTGACTATTGTCTTACCGGTAAAGTTAGGCGGATTGATACGCAAGGGATCCGCCGCCAACTTGATGATAACGACATTGTGCTAATGGGGCCGATTGCAGCTTCGGTTACAGGTGAGAGTTTTAACCTCACCGCAGAAGAAGTTGCGACTCAGGTCGCCGTGAAACTTAAAGCCGACAAGATGATAGGCTTTAGCCAAACTAGTGGCTTGATTGACGCTCAAGGGCGAGTGATAGCCGAGATGATGCCCAATGAAGCGCAGACTTGGCTGGACAGCCGCTGTGAGCAACAAGCTGCGTGTACCTGCAGTGACGCCTTTGTTAAGGCCAGTATTGATGCCTGTCGTCGCGGCGTGCCGCGTTGTCACCTGGTCAGTTACCTGGATGATGGTGCCTTGCTACAAGAATTATTCTCCCGTGAAGGCATTGGTACGCAAATCGTCACAGAAAGCGCTGAGCAGCTCCGTAGAGCGACAATTAGCGATATTGGCGGCGTGCTTAACCTTATTCGTCCACTTGAGCAGCAGGGGATTCTGGTGCGTCGCTCCCGTGAGCAGCTTGAGATGGAAATTGAGCAGTTTATGTTGATTGAACGCGATAACCTAGTGATCGGCTGTGCGGCACTATATCCGTTTGAGGAAGACAATGCTGGTGAGTTTGCTTGTCTTGTAGTTCACCCTGAGTATCGTGATGCTGATAGAGGCAGTGTGCTGCTCAACAATATTATCGCTCAGGCAAGGCTGCGCGGGTACGAGCGCTTATTTGCTTTGACTACTCGTAGTATTCATTGGTTTTTAGAGCATGGCTTTAATATTGTGGATGTAGAGCAATTACCCGCAAAGAAAAAGCAGCTGTATAACTTCCAACGTAATTCCAAGGTGTTGGTGTTAGATCTGTAAATTAGCCCTATTGACTATACGAGAATTCAATGCATAAAAAACCGAAGCCCTTGAGCTTCGGTTTTTTGTTATGACTACTGCTAGCATTCAGCATTATCGCTAACGGCTAGTTCGCTGAGTGGAAGTAAATGCGGTTCATATTAAGGCCGCTGCCAATACAGCTTTCGTCGCCCTCAGCGCAGCCATCATCAAAATCATCGGCTTTTTGCATACGCTCAGCGGCAAGACCAATGCCGATTAAGTACATGCTGTTGCCACCTTTTGGCACCACGATTTTTGGCGTGTCGGGAATGCCTTCACCCGTTTCATAAGACTCGCTCTTATAGGCGCGTCTGCCATGGTGTAAATCGAAACCATACAGATAGCCTTTACCTGTGGTCATACACTGCTCTTGGTCGGTATAGTCGCCTGGTACATAAGTGGTGAAGAACACTCGACCTTTCGCTACGACGGCTGCAGATAAACTTTTCTCGCCAGTGCGCGGTAGGCTGTAGTACCAGCCACGCTTATTGGCAAAGCGGAAGTAGTCGGTTTCAGACGCTGGCGCAGCTTTAGTGGCATTGTATAAGTCACTGAGCATTAGTGGTTCAGGTACTTTATGCGCTCTGCCATTAAATGACTTGGTATTGACGTTACGGTCTTGTACTACGAAGAACTTGTCGTCACGTGTCTTGTCGAGCGGGTGAGGACGGTGGCCGCTGCCGATCACAATGGCATCGTATGGGATGTTCTGGGTCGTTCTAAATGTTTTACCGTTTTTATTCACTTGCTGCGCTGTGGTGACCATGGTTTGTGCGACAGCAGGCTCTGAGAAAAAGCGGCGGTCGCTAAACTGAGTTTTACCACCAAGACTGGCAAGCTTAAACCCTGTCCATGGCGCTTCACGGCCGTTGGCATCAGGGCTTGGCAAGTCCATACGCCAAATATTGGCGCCAGTATCTGTGGCATAGATACGATCGGTTAGCCCATCATTGTTACTATCAAGCACGGCAACCTTGTTAGGGATAGAGTCAGCGATCCCTGGCAGCTGTGTTTTACCTCGGCCGTGCTCATTGCTAAAGGTATGTACTAGATTACCTTTATCGGCATCAATAATGTAAACACTGCGACCTATGGTGTCGCTAATTCCCACTGCTGCGCTGTCTTTTGTTGCCGGAGAATAACCGCCACCAACAATCATCACAGGTTTTGCAGTTGCTATGCTGGCACTGTTTTTGGGATAACCCGGAATATGGGTGATCACAGGAGTTGACCAGGTTTGCCCCAGACCTTCAAATCCAGCTGTGTGCGGCGAAACTCGCCATTTAAATTTAGGCGCATCTGGGTTGGTAATATCTAGCGCGTAATATGCATTGCCGCCACGGCGCATACCAAAGAACAACCAGGCTGTAGTGACTTTGCCTGTAGCGTTGCGTTTAATGTGCGCAACCGGTGAGCTATCTAGCCCATATACTGAGTGCACACCTGAGTTAGGGTTATTGGTTAGCTCACGCACGTTAGGCAGCAGTTCTTTGGGCATATAAGCCCAAGATTCAGACACAGAAGTGCCATTGTCTTTAAACATGTGCATCAGACCATGGTTAGTGCTCACTACAATGCGGGTATCGGGTCTCTCAGCGCTGCCATAGTTAATCACTATAGGCTTAGAGTGCAGTGAGTCGCCCATAATGTCTTTACGCAAATCATTGGTGTTGTTGTCGTTATTGTCATCATTAACGTCGTAACCCTGGATCCACTTAAATAGCTTATTGACCTTAGTTTTATCAACCCGCATGAAATTGGCTAGTTGCTTTTCGCCGCCAAGTGAGCGCCGCGCATTACTCTGTGTTAAAGGCTGAATTTCACCTCGTGCGCCTAGGTCGCTATACAGTTTGCGACTGTAGTTGCTCTGTAAGTGTTGGGCGATGCCGCCAAGCTTTACGTCGCTGCCATCACCACCACTTGGCATGCTGGCGCAGTTTTTAGTCCACAAGCTGCAGGCTGAGTCTTTGAGTAAACCACTATCATCTAGTGCAGGTTTACCACGGGCATCAGTTACCTTGCCTTTGTTATTCACTTGCAGTTTTTTGATATTGCCTGACCAGCGCGGGCCTTTTGATGGCAAGAACATCGAGTAAAAGGCACCATTGTTGGTGTCAATTCGACCTGCAGATACCGCAGGCGAGCTAAAGGTTGCCGGTTTATTGCTGACTTCGGCAAATACCTTTTGCAGTGCTTTTTGCAGCGCTTCGGCACTGTTAGCTGAAAAATATGAGCCGCCGCCATTTTTCGCGGTTTCCATTAACAAGCCACGGGCTTTGTCTGCATCACGACTAAAGCCAATGGTGTAGGTGGTGATGTTTTGCTTGGTTTGCATCGATGGATTAACGTCATTCTCATACATCCATTTAGCAAGCTCTGGCAGACCGCGGTTTTTACCTATGTGTTTACCCACGAGTTTGGCGATACGCGCACGTGAGTATTCATCACGAGTTGGGTAACCGTCGGTGATGTACACAATAGAGGCGTTTGGCTGGCAAACTTTGCCTATGAATGGCGAGATATACTTGCCGCCTTTCTCTACGCTAGTGTCACGCGGGCTGTTAATGTCGCCAGTGTCGGCTTCACGTCCCCATGGGCGAGGCTGTGGATAAGGGCGAACAGGGTTTTTACCAAAGTGCACTTCGCTGCCACTAAAGTAACTGTAAGCCTCATACATGGTGTCGCACAAAGGAGTGTAATTTCGATATACACCATGCAGGTTTTGCACCTTATCGAGCAGCGACTTTTTGTTTTGATCTGTAAAAGGTTTAATGCCGTGGATCACACGTCCACCTGTGTTGGTGTTGCGACCACGATTGGTGTCGTTTTTGTTGAATATAGCCAAGCCAAACTCAACACCTGGGGTGTTAATAATGGTGTTTTCAATAACGCGACGAGCGACATCCATACGGGTATAGTCACGAGTTTTACGTTTTGAGTGATACCACTGGATGTACTTTTTGGTATACAAGGTGACTGGTTTGCCGATACCAAATTCGGTGTTCATTGACTTAGCAATTACATCGTCAATGTCACTTGGTTTTTTGCTGGCAGGCGTAAGGTAAGGTTTGTCAAAACCATCTACCGGAAAGCCATTCGTATAGCGTTTGTTGCTAATGGCGCCATGGGCGTTAACTGGGTTTTTCTCGGCTATGTCTTCGTAGCAGTCTAGGGTGTCAATGCTGCTGCCATCACCAGTTGGTAGCTCTGACCAGGTGCGAGTTTGACTGTCATAGTGGCGCAGGTAGCCTGTGAACATACCATAGCGCTTTAAATAATCTTTTGATTGGCCGCAGCCGTTAAAACGATATTGAATTTTCTGGGCGCTGTTTAAGGTAGGAATAGTTTCAACATCATTGCTGTAATACAAGGTTGTGCTGTCACTGAGATTTTCTTTTTGCTGATCGTAAAGCTCATCCGCTTTGAATACCACTTTACCAAAATTACGGCGGCCAATAGTGCCGACGTACTCCATTGAGCCAGAGGTATCAAAGATAACCAGTACTTGCGGGCGTTCGTTCAAACGAATGCTCGACTCTGTTACATAAAGTTCGGTGTCATCAGCCACAGCAAAGCCTGTAAAAGTAAGGCTAGTAAAAGCCAGACTCGCAACACCTAGGCTAAAGAAGCTGATAGCGCTGCAGGCAACTCGCGCGCAGTAGATTAAGCGTGCGATCATGACTCACTCCCAGTGAAAACTTCCTGCTCAACTCCACTCACTACAGTAAGCCTGCCATTGTCATTACGACCAAATTTAGCAGTGCTAGTCACTTCTGCGCGGCGGCAATTAACCAAATCAACTGAATAGGCTTTACTACTGCGCTGGCAGCTCACATCCACCAAAGTCATAGGCTCGATTTTAGAGCTCACTCTAAATTGCTCATCTTCAATGTCGATTGGCGTTTTAATGCTTGCCATGGATTCGCCTTGGTGATTCTTAAGCACAAGGGTTTGTGCACCAATAGCAGCAGATTTAGCGCCTACGCGTTCAGAGCTGGCGCCAGCCATGCGCAGTGATTGACTAGAGTTACTGGCTAGCGTGACGCCAATAATTGTCATCAGTACTAAAATTATTAAAGCGAAAAACAGTACAACGCCCTGCTGCTTTTTGAGTGAGTACTTCATTGGAAACCTTTTTAGTAAATTAAATACAGCTTGCCTACAACGGCTTGAGCAACTCTGAGTCAATGAGAAGGTAAAAATCAGACCAACTTGTCAGATCGGCGCTATTTTATCCAATTAGTCGCAAAGCGGAACGCTAGACGGTTTAATGAGCCAAAAAAACGCTAATAGTTTGAATTGGTGTGTTTTTAGTGTTCTGTTGCTGTAATGGAATGAGTGATAATGTTCAATTAGTTAGTATATTGTTGCATATGCAACCTGATGATGTGGTTACGAGGAGTGGTAATGAATGTTTGGCTATGAGCATTAGTGAGGTATGTGCAGCTGACAAGGTAAGATTTGCGTGAGTTACGTCGACATTTTATACAGCTACATTAGCCATGTAGAATATGAGCTGTTAGTATGCCGCCATTAATCACTGAGCGAGGATTTTTGATGATTGTCATCCACTACGCCGGTGTTGTTGGAGCGCTAAGCGCTTAATTCCTGCAATACCCGGTGCTGTCACCGGGGCACATTATGCCCCAAACTGAATTTTGTTATACGCAGGTGCTGAGCATCGCGTAGGGGTAGATCTACCATGTTAACTTCATACTCGCTTGCCGAATTAGGTTGGCGACCATATTTTCAACAACAATTATCTTTAGCAGAACTTGAGTCTTGCTCTGTTGCACGCGTGAGCGAGCAGCATCGTAGCCAATTACAACTGCTTACAGAACAAGGTGCCCGGTCAATTCAAGTGACACCAAACATGCCCAGCATTTGTGTTGGTGACTGGCTGCTAATTAACGATGATGGTTTCGTGCGATTACTTGAGCGTGCCACTGAGTTTAGTCGTAAAGCACCGGGTTCAAAGCTTGCCAAGCAACTCATTGCCGCAAACTTAGATACCGTGCTGGTGGTGATGTCACTTAACCATGACTTTAGTTTAAGCCGCTTAGAGCGCTATTTGGCGCTGATAAACCAAACTGGAGCAAGGCCGGTTGTGGTGCTTACTAAAGCAGATCTCTGTGATGATATTTATAGTTATCAGTCGCAAGTACAAGCGCTTGACCCTTTACTAGATGTTGTTTGCGTTAATGCGTTGGACCAATCTAGTGTCAGTGCGCTAGCTATCTACTGTAAAACTGGGCAAACCTTAGCTGTGATGGGCTCATCGGGTGTGGGTAAGTCAACTTTACTCAACAGTTTGCAAGGTGAAGAAACCCTGCAAACTGGCAGCATTCGTGAAGACGACAGTAAAGGCCGCCATACCACCACATCGCGCTCATTACATGTGATGGCTGCTGGTGGTTTGTTGCTGGACACACCAGGCATGCGTGAGCTACAGCTTTCTGATGTGGAGTCGGGTATAGCAACGACTTTTGCCGATATCGAGGCTTTGGCTCAGCATTGCCGCTTCAGTGATTGTAGCCATCAAGGTGAGCCAGGATGTGCGGTCACACAAGCGATAGAATCAGGCGAATTGGAGCTAAGGCGCTTAACTAACTATTTAAAACTTTCCCGTGAGCAAGCATTGAACGCAGCGAGTTTGGCAGAGCGCCGCGCTAAAGATAAAGCATTAGGCAAGATGTATCGCACGATACAAGGTGAAAGTAAAAAGCTAAAGAAAGGTTATTAATCACCAAATTGTCGTTTAGAGGATAGCTAGACGATATAAGCGAGAAGGTCACAGCGTTAATAGCTGTGACCTTTTTGCTTTTTAGGTTTTTGCATACAAAAAAGTAGAATCTAACTAAAAGTAGTAAGTGTACGAAGCTGCTGCGCGATATAACACATCTTCAAAGCCAATAAGATCTAACTCATAGTCACGTTTAATGTACTGTGTTGCAAAAGTTAGCAGGTGATTTTGGTTTGCCAAAGGTACGATAACATTGATGTTTAGCTGATCCTGTACATAAAACTGGCCAGCGTCATACTTCCAGTTACCCTGGAAAGTACGCAGGGTAGCATTGAGCTGCACACCAGAGTGGGCGAAGGTGTAGGCATTGTTCCACTCTAAATAGTAGCCATAACCTTTGCGTCCAAGTACATCTTCACCATGGCCGCCATTTTCCCGTGGCCAATCATCGTCTTTCTCTTCGTTGCTGTAACCAAGGGCGGCAACAAAACCTAGATCATAATAATTGTCGCTACCAAAGCGGCGATCAAGCGCCACACCCGCAAGGGTGAGCATTTCGAACTCTTCAAGTTGTTGGCTGTTGTAATGGCCTTCATGACGAGCGTGAATACTCAGTAAGTAATCGTCATTGTCGCCAAAGGCCATTAATGGGCGCTGGTATCTTAGTTTCCAGTCCATTGAGTCACGATAACGGTCTTCATCGTATTTCTCTGAGTCTTTCTCGTAAAAGTAACTTAGGCGAATGTCATAATGGTTGGCACCCAGTTGATATGGGTCAACATAGCGAAGGTTGCTATATATTAACCGAGCGCCAACGCCGCGTGACAACGAGCTATCGGGCGACTCTGGGTAGGCTTCCATTCCAGAAATGAGCGACACCGCAAAAGGCGAATCATCCTGTGCGTATAGCTGAGCGCTAAGGCTAACTGTGGTCGCGAATAATAGGCCAAGCTGGGCGGTTTTTATTAAGTTATACATAGTGGCGCTCTCAGTTTTTGGTGGGTTCCATTTATCAAGGTATCAGCAGCGTTTGAGCCTTACCTAGATGATCAATTCAGGTTGTCTATCCCTGCTACAGGTTTTTTGGCAGCAATACGGTGGCTTTTAGCCCGCCTTGCTCACGATTGCTTAGTAATATCTTGCCCTGATGCCTGTCGACAATACGTTTAATGATCGCCAAGCCTAAGCCAGAGCCGATACTGCCACGGGCGCTGTCACCTTGGGTGAAAGGTAAAAACAGCTGCTCTATTTGTGACTCATCAATACCGCTGCCGTTATCTTCTACATCAAAGCCGACATAGTTGCTGCTTTCAAAACTACTGATTTTTACCCAGCCTTCGCCATAGCGATAGGCATTCTCAACCAGATTACTGAGTACACGTTTAATGGCAACACTGTGCATCAGTGTGTCGGAGGTTTGCTTGAGGTCTAACTCGATTTTGACGCTGCGATAAGCTTCCTGCTGAGCGATTTCTTGGATGAGTCGATTGACTTGATCCGGCTCTTTTTCGTGTTCCTGATCGTTACGAATATAAGCGATAAACTGTTGGATAATATCATCCATATCTTCAATGTCGGCAACGATACCTTCTTTGAGGTAGGCATCTTCTTCACCCATCATCTCTGTTGCTAAACGGATGCGTGTGAGCGGTGTGCGGATGTCATGGGAAATACCTGCCATCAATAAGGTTCTATCTTGCTCCAATTGCTGCATACTTTGCGACATTTGATTGAAAGCGTGGGTTACTTCCACAATTTCGCTCGAGCCGTTTAGAGGAAGTGGCTTAGGGAAGTCTCCTTGAGACACGGTCATTGCCGCTTTTTGTAATCGTTTTAGCGGACGGTTTTGCTTGCGAGCAAACAGCCAGCCGCCAGCAACACTGAGCGCACCGATAACTAGTAAGTATAGGGTGAGGGGAGATAAGTCCGACTCATTCATGCCAGTCAGTGGCACTTTAATCCACACCGACGGAGCTTGCGGAGGCTTAATCCATACGTTCAGGCGCTCGTCTTGAGAGAACCTGACCTCGGCAGGACCGTTAAGGTATACCGACATTTGATCGGATAAAAAACCATAGTAAGTGGCATTCTCTACCCCCGCTTGGCGTGCTTGCTGCTGGTTGTAGATTGTCATGACATCGTCGCGTACTTTGGCGTTTAGCGCATCGACTAGGGTGAGGTTTTCGCGGTCAATCACCACGCCATCAACAAATAGGATGTTAATTTGGCGGGCGATCAGCTGGTTGATTTGCTCGTATGATGGCTTAATAAAATAAACCGCTACAGACCAGTAGGATACGAGTTGGTTGATCAGCAGCAAGCTGCCAATCAGCATGACTGTTTGGCTAAAAGCGCTGCGGGGCAACAGGCGTTGCCACCATTTTAGCTTTAGCTTCATAATTGCAGTGGATTATCTTGCGGTGCCATCTGGCACAAATACGTAGCCCAGACCCCAAACGGTTTGAATGTACCTTGGGTTGGCAGCATCAACTTCAATCAAGCGGCGTAGGCGTGAAACCTGTACGTCAATAGAGCGCTCAAGGGCAGAATAATCACGCCCGCGGGCAAGATTCATGAGTTTGTCGCGCGATAGTGGTTCACGTGGATGTGAAACCAATACTTTCAGTACTGCAAACTCGCCACTGGTAAGTGAAATACTTTCTTCGCCATTAAACATCTCTCGAGTAGCCAGGTTAAGCGAGAACTGACCAAATTCGACAGTTTCTTCTTGCTGCGCTGGCGCACCTGGTACTTCAAGCGTTTGACGGCGCATGACTGCTTTAATGCGGGCAAGTAATTCACGTGGGTTAAATGGTTTTGGGAGGTAATCGTCAGCGCCAAGTTCAAGGCCGATGATGCGGTCAACTTCATCGCCTTTGGCGGTAAGCATGACAATTGGGATGGCATTGTCTTGTTGGCGTAGGCGTTTGCAAATAGATAAGCCATCTTCGCCAGGTAGCATTAGGTCGAGTACGATTAAATGAAAGTTTTCACGCTCAAGAAAACGATCCATTTGCTCTGCATTGGCAGCGCTGCGAACTTGATAGCCTTGCTCAACAAGGTAACGCTCGAGTAGTGAGCGTAAGCGCATATCGTCGTCAACAACAAGAATTTTAGATGTTTCCTGGCCCATGGTTTTTCCTTTTACTTTCAGGGGTTCTATCGTTTATAGCCCTAGCCAATATAGCGACTTTTGTTGCAGCCTAGTAGCGTAAATTTATCATCAGTGGTGATATTTTTAATCTAAGCCACATTTTTCACCCTAACTAACTGTAATTTAATGGTTTAGCTTAATATTTCGCAAGGGTTGAAATTGTAACAATTCAATTAACTTTATGCTGAAAACGCGGCAAAACAAAAGGCCACGACTGAGCGTGGCCTTTGAATTAAGTCATTGCTAACAAGCGATTATTGGCGTTTGAAGATCACTTTTGTATCAACGGTGCCATCGTTGTCTTCGTCAACATCTGCAGTTAGGCGGTTACCGTCCACATTCAACATAATGTTTGGACCACCTTCCATAGTGATGTCGTTAAAGCCAGTGTCGCCGTTTGCGTCGAATGTAATCGACACTGAAATTTGGTTACTTTCACTATCGATAGTGTAAGTACCCCATTCCATACCTGACTCTTCTGTTTCGTCATCTAGGTCAACTTCTAAATGAACGTAGCTACCATCTGCATTGAATACAAACGCGAGAATGTCGTTTTCATCAGGCATTGGCTCGCCATCGTTTTCAGAGATAGTCTCTGCAACCCAGGTGCCGACTAGGCCGTCATTTGCTTGCTTGTTGAAGGATAAAGAACCGTCGTTAGTACCGTCAGCATCTTCGTCAAATTCCGCAACTAATTGCCCCTGTTCATTAACGTTAGCAAATAGGCGCGGTGTGGTGTCACCCACAACAAAGTCGGTTAAACCGGTGTCGCCGTTTTCATCGAAAGTTTGAGCGGCAACTACGCGGCCATCATCAGCAGTGCGTGAGTAGGTGCCCCATTCCATACCTGAAACTTCTTCTTCATCATTACGGTCAACTTCATAGTGAATGTAAGTACCGTCATCAAAGAAGACTAAACCAAGTAGTTCATTTTCATCTTCAACGGGTGTCCAAGTACCAACAATACCTACCTGAATACCTTCTTCGATTAGGGTGTCATCTAAATGATCTACTGCAGCTTCTTCCGATACAAGCTCTGCAACAGGTGTGTCTTGACCGCCGTTAGTAATAACCGCATTTACCGCATTACTTGCAGCAAATTCGTCAGGGCTTTGGCTAAAGTCGACTGGCTCAGCAGCGGCTGCCGCATCTTCAGTGATGGTAATACCGTTACTCGGGTCGCCGTCTTTATCTAGCGTTTGCAGTAGACGCGCCATGTTAACCACTTGGTTATTGGTTACATCTTCAGTGTTAGCGATATCTAGCGGGGTAACCGCTTCTTTTGCTGATGTTTCAGGGAAGGTTAGGTCGCCAATTGCGAACGTCACGCTTTCGCCTTCAACATAGTTAAATTCACCATTTTCATTGGTTGTTCCCGATTGAGTCGCAGTAGTGTAACCGATACCTATGACTGCGCTATCTAGGAATTTACCCGTAATGGTGACTGGATCTGGGGTTGGATCAGGTTCTTTTTGAGGTTCAGGGCTGTCATCACTGCTGCCACAACCGAAAAGAATACCTGAGATCATCAGGGCAAGTAGTTTTTTAGACATGTTCTCTCCTTAAAACAGTATAAAAACTAAGTCATACTTAATCACTAATTTAGAGTCGCCCTATAATTAAATCACAGCAGTAGAATATTGCTACATTTTTGTTACTCATGTATCGATTTGTAGCCCCGTAGGAGCCGGTTAAAAAGATTGACCGAGGGGTTTATTGCTAAGTAAATCAGGCTGATGCTTAAACAGATTTTGCAAGGCAGTGCTTTGGGCCAGATGTTTATATCAGTTCGATAGTCGCTGCTTAATGGTATTGGATCATTGGTAGTAGTTCATTGGTATTACGGCTAGCTGACTATCGGTTTGATAGCTGAGTTGAAAAATGAATAGGTGTTCCATTGTTATCAGAGCGCTTGCATTATCTTGATGGAGAGCTGTAGGCAATAATGTTAGTTGCCCTGGTGCAGACCCATCACCTACTTGTAACTGAGGCTCAACCCTATGCTGAATGAATAGCCTGCTTGGTAATGTGTAGTAAAGCATGCTTATTTGATTGAGTCTTGGGTGCGCTATTTGATGGTAGTTACACTTTAGCGGCTGAGGCATAGTACTGCGGCCAAATAGGTTTGACCGGCAATAGTCTGTTAACTTGGCAAAAAATGCAGGTGATAACGAAAAGCTCTCACCTTCAATACGGTACGAGCCAAACTCGACAGTCGTAGGAATAATGCTTAACGGCTCACCGTGCCAAAGCTCAAATTCAAATAGCCAGTATTCATTTGTTGCCAGTAGATAGATCCATTGCTGCCTAGTATCAGAGTCAAGATTCATAATGAGAGGTTGTAACCGATAAAGAGGATTTAGTTGATTGTAGGTAGTGGGCAGATTTTGATTCTTGAAGGTGTTGGCAAAGGTAATGTTTGCTGAGCAGGCAAGCGGGACAAGTAAACTAACACGGAGCAGGAAGCTACTCTTTAGCGTTGAGCTAAACAATAAGCTACAAATATTGAAAAGGTTTGAGTTGTACATATAAGTCCTTTTATTTGTACAAGTTTTTACATGAGAAACATATTAGGTAGAACTAAGAGTAGCTATGTTTGACAAAAGCGCTACCCAGCCCAAGTGCTTTTACTTAAAACTACGCTTAAATCAAACTGCCAATTAGCCTAAGTGCCATTAAATCTAATTACCGTTTAACCTGAGCGTCATTAAGCTATAGCGCTGCGACTTTCTGCGCAGGGCTTTTTTGCTAGCTTGCGTTGCAAGGTTCGCCTGTGCATGCCGAGCTGTCTTGCGGTAGCAGACACATTGCCATCATTAGCGTTGAGAACCTGCTGAATATGCTCCCACTCTAAACGCTTCGTGGTTAGAGGTTGCTCATCGGGTTCGCATATTGTTGCTTGATTGGCTTGACTACCAAGTTGTGATGGCGATTTTTCAGTCAAGGCAGTTAATAAGGTTTGGGTGTCTACTGGCTTGGCTAGATAGTTATCGGCGCCGAGGCGAATCGCTTCTACTGCCGTTGCTATGCTGGCGTAACCGGTTAATAGCACTATCACGCTGTTGGGTAGCAAATTCCGAAGTGGCGTGATCAGGTTTAGGCCATTGTGCTCAGCAAGTTTCATATCTAGCAGAATATGGCTAGGTTTGAGCTGACGCGCCAGCAGTAAACCTTGACTTGCATCTGTGCACGGATGGCTTTCGAACTCATGTCGGGCTAGGCGGCGACTCAAAATATTCGCCAGTGATTGGTCATCTTCAATGATTAGGATTTTATTTTTCATACACGGGTAATGTCACTCTAGCTTCAACGCCGCCTTGTTGAAGACTGCTCATAATGAGCTGCCCACCAAGGCGCTCAAAACTAGCATGGGATAATAACAGGGCAATGCCCATACCTTTGGGCGCTTCAATTATTCTGTGCCCGAGCTGTTTGATTAAGCTTTTATCAATGCCTTTGCCATAGTCTGTCACCGAGATAAACAGTTGCTCACTTTCCTGGTCAATATCAAAGCTTACTTTATGACCAAGGCCATTTTCGGCACTGGCTCTAGCGCCGTTTTCAATTAGTGATAGTAGCGCAGGTATCAGACTGACATCGGTCGTTATCATACTGGTTTGCGCAGCTTCGCTGATGTGAGTTTCCAGGTTTAACTCAGGCATTAACAGCAACACCTGGCTTTTGATTGACCCTACAAGCTCGGTGACTGGCATCACTATTTGTTTTTGTTCGCGAATGGCGTTGGTGGCATGGCGTAAGTTATCCAAAGTGTGCTGACAACGGCTGAGTGCCTGCTGCATTTCAGGGGCGATTATTTCTGGTTGCTCGCCTTCATTAAGGTCATCGACGAGTAATTGCAATGAGGCAAGTGGTGTAGCGAGTTGATGCGCCATTTGTGCCGAGGATGTGCCTAAAGCTAATAGTTTTTCCTGACGCAACTGTGATTCACGCATGTAGCTTAGCTCTGCATCTTTTTGGCGAATTTTATGGGCAATAAAGCCCACAAACATGGTGAGTACCAGCGCTGAAATAAGGTAGTTAAACCACATACCAACGTAGTGTGAGCGCATGTCCATGCCATGATGGTTCATATGATGCTCGGGAATAGCGTAGATCATCAAGCTATAGCCCAATGTGGTGAGTAAGGTCAGCGACCAGGGCGCCCATGCTGGCTGAGTGACTGCAGCAATGGCAATGGGTAGCAGCATTAGTGAGACAAAGGCGTTAGTTGCGCCGCCTGTGAGATGCAGCCAAATCAGCCAAAATATGCTATCGATGACTAAAGAAATGAAAACCCAATGTTTGTGTTGATAGCTACGCAAGATAAAGCTGGCGGCAAGGTAGAATGCTTCTGCAGCAAATAGCAGGTAAATGTCTTTGGGCGGTGCAGATAAACCAAACAAGTCTGCAGCAAAATGTACTAGGCCTATTTTTAGTAGCCAGAACATGACACGCAAGGGTAAAAGCTGAGTGGTTAAGCTGGTGGACTCTGGTTTTAGATTTAGCAAAATGACTTGGTTTTTAAGAGCTTTAGCATATCTTAAATTACTCAAAATCATCGCGTTGTGACCTGACATCAAAGCTGTATAACTGAGCGTAATCGCGATCACATTAATGACATTTCCTCGCTCTTTTTGTTGTTTACTGCATGGTGGTAGCCAAGCTTACCCTAGTCGCAGTAGGCAGCGAGTATGCTATATTGCATGCCAATATCAATAGAGATAAATGACGTGGCTTTCAAGCCAGGCTAAAAGGAATACGAGTTTAGGTATATGCGAACTCAAATTGTCACCCGAGAAGGGTTTAACAAACTAAAACAAGAACTGGATTTTTTGTGGCGTGAAGAGCGCCCAGAAATCACCAAGAAGGTCGCGTGGGCAGCAAGCCTTGGTGATCGCAGTGAAAACGCTGACTACCAATATAATAAAAAGCGCCTGCGTGAGATTGACCGTAGGGTGCGCTACTTAAGAAAAACCATTGAAAATACCAAGGTAGTTGATTACGCACCTGAGCAAGATGGCAGTGTGTTTTTTGGTGCCTGGGTTGAGATTGAAAATGACGATGGTGAAACCTTAACTTTTCGCATTGTCGGTTACGACGAGATTTTTGGTCGTAAAGATTACATCTCTATCGATTCACCAATGGCTAGAGCGCTACTAAAAAAGCAGGTTGATGATGAGGCGGTAGTGAAAACACCAGATGGTGAAAAGGTGTGGTACATCAATAAGATTTGGTACTAGTCGCCAGCATAACTTTGTTTCACTAAGGTTTGGGCTAAACTACTGATTTATTAAAAGGAGCTGAACAGCTCCTTTTTTATTTGTTGTGAGAGCTAATATTTTCCCATATTGCTTTGACTACGGCGCATCGCCTGCACTGATTTTGCCAATTGTTGATCGGCGGCGACAACGCGTTTGGCTTGCTCAATTAGCTCATCTGTTTGAGTCTGCTCGGTTGTTGACTGGGCATCATTAAGTATCTGCTTAGCGTAGATCAAAGTGATGGAGCAAATCAGCTGCTCAGCCTGACTCAGTTGTTGATGTTCAGCTTGTTTTACAAACAGCAAAATGTAGCAATCAAACAGCCTTGGGAATACCTCATTCAAGCTAAGGTGTGCATCTTCTGCTGACTTGTTTGGTAACTGGCACATAGCCGCAATCAAGTTGCAGACGGTTGTTGCAGGTGTTGCTGCGACAAACAGCTCACGCACACTGGATTGCTTGGCAAAAAAGTGATTTAGCTGGTGGGCATATTCTGCTTTCTGCCATTGCTGTCCAATGGACTTAATAACGCTCATGATTGGTTCTCTTGGTGTCTATTATCAGACTTTTACTTACTAGCCTTTTGGTGCCTTGATTTTAGCGAAATAAGCGCTGAGTGACAGGTATCACCTTCAAAGTATTAGCAAGTGCTTGTTCAAAGTCGGCCGCTAACATGGCAATAGCGCGGAAAAAGTCGGTTTGCGCATGTTGCTGCGCAAGCTCGTGGCAACGACCCGACCAGGTAAGCAGATGTTGTTGAAGTAAAATGCACAAGGTGCGCTGGGTGTCATTACTGTCTTCGTTGTCAGCAACTGCCGTGAGCATCATTTCAATTAACTGGTCAATGACTGCATAGAACAGGGCGATATGATCAACAGGTTGCTGGTGCTTTAACTCGAAACTCACCCCTTGCTGCTTGTAAAAATCCATCAGCGCTATGGTGGAGTCATCATTTAAAATCCCTTGTTCACCTAAATACACTGAACCCCATGGCATAGCTTTAGGCTCACCTGGACCAAAATACAGTTGACCGTAGTCGAGTTTAAGGTCGGTAATTTTGTCTGCGTGCCAATTGGTAAGGTACTTTTGCAGCAGTAACTTACCTTGATCGCAATCAGCGGTATTCGCGGTGTGTTCATCGTGAAAATTTGGCCATTGCTGGGCAAGGTTGTGCTTAACAAAATAGTTAACTGACTGTTCACTTGGGTAATCAATTAATACATTGTGCAGAATACGCGCTACCGCTTGAAGCTCTTGAAGTTGTTCTGTTGGTATATTCACTTATTTTATTCCTATTTAGGGCTCGTTAGTAACCCTTTGGCATAGTCACTAGCAGGGTACTTCTTGCCCATATTACCTTTGCGACGATTAGCGCTACGCCTTGGCTCTAGACCGCCCAATAAGGTGTTAGGTGAGGTAATTTGCGATGACGGAATTGACGATATATGGGCCTTTTGACCATGCTTTAGTTTGAGCTGTTCTATGGTGCCAAAGTCGAGCGCTTGCTTAGGACAGGCGGCGACACATAATGGGCGGTCGCCATGCTGTACCTGCTCAAAACAGCCATCACATTTTACGATGACCTTTTTTACTGGGTCGAGCTGCGGCGCATCATAGGGGCAAGCACGGGCGCAGGCTCCGCAGCCGGTACACATGTCTTGAATGACGTGCACTAGTCCGTCTTCACTGCGCTTGTGCATTGCGCCACTTGGGCACGCCAACACGCAAACTGGCTCACTGCAATGGTTACACGCTAACGACATAAAGAAGGTGGGTACATTGCAATGCACTTGCTGATGACGGTTTTTGTAAATGACATCACCGTCGCTTTTGTAGACGCGTCTTGGGTTAACGCTGTGTTCACTATCAAATTTGGCCTTACACACACGGTGGCACTTTTTACAGCCGATACATTTGCGGGTATCGAAATAAAAACCATGTTGAGTGCTGTCGGATAACATAAGGCGCCTTGATGATATGGTTGGGTGCTATAGCTGCCATCATACTGATTAGGCAAAAAGGATGACATTGGCTTAATGCAAGACTGTGTCATCACTCAAAAAATGTGCGAAAAATGTAGAAAGGGTGGCTAGCGCCCAAAATCGCAGACGCTAGCCGGCAGGGTACTGTTATACCTCTGAGTAGTTAACTATATCGCCGTCACGGTGACCATTCACATTGGCTTTAATGATCAGGTTAGGTGAGGTGATACTTTCTGGTGGTAGTGGCGCGATATGACCGTCACCATTACCGTATTTCTGTTTTAGATTGTCCATAGTGTCAAAGTCGATGGCACGTAGCGGACAAGAGTCAACACAGCTTGGGTTCTTACCTTCAGCGAGGCGCTCGAAGCAGCCATCACACTTGGTCATTACCTTGCGCTCAGTATCAAGTTGTGGCGCATCGTAAGGACAGGCTCGGGCGCAGCTACTACAACCAATACATAGGTCGCTTGCTACATGTACTAAGCCATCTTCACGGCGTTTGTGCATAGCGCCGGTTGGGCAAGCTTTGACACAAACTGGCTCATTGCAGTGGTTACAACCTAGAGACGTGTAGTAAGCAAACACGTTTTGGTTATAGGTGCCATTTGCATTGGTTACCCAATCCCCGCCCGCGTATTCATAAACTCGGCGCCAGTTAATACCGACAGGAATGTCTTTGCGGTCTTTACACGCCACCTGGCAAGCTTTACAACCTGTGCACTTAGTTGTGTCGATATAAAAGCCATATTGAACGTTAGTAGTCATGATGCTGCTCCTTAAGCTTTCGCAACCTGTGCGCGGTTGGTGTGTTGAGGGTTACCTTTAACAACAGGGGTTGGGGCGTATTTGGTCAAGGTGTTAATACAGCCACCAATGTCTATCACATGGCCTGATGGACCTACTCGGCCATCAGGGTCTGGAGTGTACCAGCCACCTTGCCCTAACATGGCAACGCCTGGTGTTACACGTGATGTGATGCGCACTGGAAGTTCCACTGTGCCGCGATCGTTGTACAGGTGGATTAGCTCGCCTTGATTTAGCCCGCGAGCATTAGCATCAACCGGGTTCATCCAAACTGCATCTTCAACGGCTTCACGTAACCAAGGCACATTGTGATAGCTTGAGTGAGTGCGACCTTTAGTATGGAAGCCACATAGTTGCAGCGGGTAAGATTTAGCGCTTTCGTTGTCTTCAAAACCTTCAGCAGTGACAACGTATTTAGGTAGTGGCGAAATCGTTTCCCCCTCTTTGATTGTCCAGGTACCCGCTTTGTAGGCATTAGACAGTGAGTAGATCTCGATTTTACCTGTGACGGTCGGACGAGGATTTGCTACTGGGTCAGCAACAAAGCCTTGCAGCGCAACATTTGACGTTGGTGCATACTTTCTAAAGACACCGACCTCTTGCGCTTCGCTGTAGGTTGCAGGCATTGAGATATCAGAGTTCGCCGCTTTGGTTTCATCATAGATTTTCTCACACCATTCACGCCCTGTGCGACCTTCAGTATATTCACCACCTTTACCCATCTTCTCAGCAATGCCGGCGCAGATGTCGTACATTGACTTAGAATCACCCACTGGCGTTAGCGAGGTACTCATCATCGTGGCATATGCCATTTGGCCTGATGCATAGCTGTCGTTAGCGACGTCCTCTGACTCCAGCCAAGTGGTGTCAGGCAGTAAGATATCTGCAAATTTTGCTGATGGTGTCATCCAGCAGTCAGTAACAATGATCATTTCGCACATAGTGTCATCTTGTAAGATGGCAGCAGTGCCGTTGCTGTCTGAGTGCTGGTTAATAAGCGCATTACCAGATGCGTTGATAATAACTTTGATATTGCTATTTAGCTTGGCTTCGTTGTTGTCGGCTAACTCATTAGTGCCACTGGTTGCAAAGCGCACACCGTCAGTCGTGCCTGTAAACTCTTCGCCGCGCACAATCGCGTCACTCCAAGAGAAAACAGGAATCGTTACATCAACTGGGTTACTACCGGCTGACATACCACTAATTGGGAATGAGTAGCTGCTATTCATGGCGCCAGTATTCACTCCTGCGGTACCAATTTTGCCTGTCATGATTGCTAGCATGTACGCGGCGCGAGTGTTTTGGTCACCGTTGGAGTGACGACTTACACCGCCACCTACGATAATGTAAGGTGCCTTCGCTGCCATGATTTTATCAGCAAGTTCGCGAATATCGTCTGCGGTAATACCACAGATTGACTCTGCCCACTCTGGTGTGCGTGCACCTTGAGTTTGGTATTTACCTAAACCTAGGATGTAGTCGTGGTAGTTATCAGTTACGTCGATATGGGCAGCATGACGGTCGCCTTTTGCTTCTAAGTCGGCTTTGGTTGCTTCAAGAGATGCTTGGTCATAACCGACACAGTATTTATCAAGGAACGACTTAGCATTGGTATCAACCCAGCCTGAATTGATCATTTGATAAATAATGGCTTCAATAATTGCCGCATCTGTACCAGGACGAATAGCAAGCCATTTGTTTTCATTACCGCGCATAGAGTCAGTGTACTTAGGGTCAATCATGTACACTTCAATGTTATTGGTGTTGGCTTCAAGTGCTTTGATGAAATCGTAGCCTTCGCCCGAACCAGATTGGCGAATTTCATTTGGGTTGTAGCCAAAACCAACGAAGAGGTCGCTGTTTTCGATTTCAGACAGGCTAGAACCACCGATTGAGTCCCACTGATCGCCATAGGTCGCCATACAGGCTGAATATACCTGTGCCCAAGAGTAATCCCAGTGGTGATTTAAGAAGCCACCATTAAGGTTTAGCAGGCGACCCCAAGTCGCTGTGTTTGACGCAAAGCCGTAGTATGCGCCAGTACCATAGTTAAAGTAGATAGACTCATTACCGTACTCTTGCGCAACAGACTGAAGTTTAGCTGCAATTTCTGAGTAAGCTTGGTCCCACGTAATAGGCACAAATTTGCCTTCGCCACGTTTACCCACGCGTTTCATCGGTGTGGTTAAGCGATCTGGTGCATAAGTGCGTTGTTTAAGTGAACGGCCACGAGCACAAGCACGGATTTGATGGTTGACACCATACTCGTCGGTGGTCTCGTGATCTGTCTCAATACGTGTGATCACCCCATCACGGCTAAACACTTTAATTGGGCAGTTTGAGCCACAGTTAACTAGACATGCAGACCAGTTGATGACTTCATCTGCAACTGGCGGCTCTGGTGGATTAACATTAGCTTCATCAGAGCTCGTTTTACATCCGACCACAGTAGCAGCACAGCTTAGTGCAGCACTGGCTTTTAAAAAACTTCTGCGTTCCATAATCTTCTCCTCCGGGAATAAATCGATGCGTATTAGTGCAACTTGTAGGTAAACGACAGCATCACTTGGTGCGCGTTGTAGTTATGGTTGATATCGCCCAAGGTGATCATCCCTGGGATGTCATTAACCCCTACGGTTGCTGCATCGGTATCGAAATAGCGTTCATAGCGGTAAGTGAGTTTCAACGCCATTTGCTCATCAATGGCATAGTTGGCATAAGCACTGGCACTATGACGATATGAGTAGTAATCGCCATAAAGCACGCCTGTGTCGCTGCCAATAGGGTAGGTATCGCTAATTGAGTTACTGAAGTTGTAATCAAGCCCTAGGCTGAGCTTGTCCTGCATAAGGCCGGCATAGTTAAGTCCAGCACCCAGGTTGATAAATTGGTCTTCTACATCTGCTTGCCAGTCGGCACTGCCATAGCTTTGGCTACCGGCCTGGTTTGAGTTAATCCACTGCTGGCCACCAAAACCGTAACCGCTTAGGTTCTTACTGAATTGCAGATTGACGTTGAGGTCATAGCCATAGTCTTGCGCTTCAGTTAAGCCGATTTGGGTGTTGTGGTAATCGTCATTGGCATAACGGGTGGTTAAGTCGACACTTATCCAGTTGTTAGGCGTGTGATTAATGGTTAACTCGACTGCATTGCGTTTGCGGTCAGCAAGGTAGTATTTGCGTAGCAGGGCATTATTTTCAGATGAGGTGTCTTTGCTTGCCTCATACTCACTGCCGCTGCGGTTAGCGTGCTCACCTTTGATGCTGACATTGAACTTGTCAAAGGCACGAACGTTCAGCTTCATCCATAGACTGTCGTCATGGGTTTGCTCACGGTCGCTAAAGGTGCGCTCGACTTCTTTACGGTCGTAACCGGCTTGCAAACGGTAGCCGCTAGCAATGCGGTAGCTAGCGTTTAACTTGTAGGTATGACGGGTAATGTCTTGTGGCTTATTCTGCCTAAAGGTGCCCGTCACACTGTTGTAGTTGTACTGGGTAAACTCAGCGGTTGAGCTTTGGTTGTCACGGTCGCTGTAGGCAAAGCTTGCCCCAAGGCGCAGACGATTAGTGAGCATCGAGCTGATAGCAAAGCGGCCATCAAGGGTATCAACCTGGCCATCCCAGCTTTGTAGTGGGCTACCAGAGACATTCACTAAGTCTTCATCTTGAATCATGCGCCCCGTGGCGACACGGCCACTCATGACGGTGCGGTTAAGCTGGTACTGACCCGACAGTGACACCTGATGGGCTTGATTGTCAGGGGTTGCGGCTTGCACATCGTAAAGGTGTGGCAAGCTGATGTGGTTCATTTTGTTCTCATAGTAGCTGCCTTGATAAGCCAGCTCCGTTAACCAGTTATCGCCCGAGACGTTAATGCCAGCATCTAATTGCTTAGTGCGCGCATCAATCGGCAAGCCAAAGTTGATTGGGTTAGGGGCAACCAGTGAGCTTGATTGGTGACCGGTTTTATCTTCCTGGCTGTAACCGATATAGGCATCAAACAGGTCTTGTTTTAACTCTACACCTAGGCCGATTTTCTCGCGCTGTTTGGCGAGGTCAAAGACACGCATCGTATCTGATGGCGTCAGCATACCGTTGTTGTGCCAAAATGGGCTTTCAACATTACCAGCTTGATAGGTTTTGATGCTGTCGTAGTCAAGATTGACGCTGTACACACCCGACTTACCGGCGCTAAAGCGGGCAAAGCCGTTATCCATACCTAACTGATGGGCTTGCAGCTTAGCTTGGTAGCCTTCATCGTTTTGGTAACGCACATCACCGCTAACTGCGCCAATGGCGCCATCTTCTGCTGTGCCGAGGGCATTACCCGCATGGATATCATCCACATTGTTGTAACCTGCGTGCACACTCACTTCACCTGTGTAACCTTGGGCCTGAGTGCAACGCTTACACTCATATTTGCCAAAGTTCACCGCGTCAGTATTGGCATTACCCACCGCAAAGTTAGCGGCCATTGCAGGGGTGGCTGCAAAGGTCATGGCTAAGGTAATCATGTTTAATTTAAATGACATTCTCTTGCTCTCCATTAGCGTTGCAGCAGGCTGCCAGATGGGTGGTTAGAGCCATGGATTTGGCTGTGGCAGTTCAAGCAGCTCTTAGCGCCGCCAAATGCATCCATACCTGGCTCAGGTACCACGCGAGAAGCGTGACCGTCTGGCGCGTGACATTGCTGACATAACTGAGGTGCACGGTTATCAAGCATGTTGTCGTTGACGCTGCCGTGTGGGTTATGACATGAGACGCAGTTTTCAGTCACTGGCGCATGCTCCCATAGGAATGGGCCACGTTTTTCAGCGTGACAGCTGTAACAGGTGTCATTAACCGTTGGTTGCATCAAGGCGCTTTCGTTCATTGAGCCGTGCGGAGCATGACAATCAACACAGGTCATCTGGTCCCACTTCATTGGGTGTGATGAGCGTTTGTTCATGTCGGCTTTTTCTTTGGTGTGACATGAGGTGCAGGTGTCATTGACGCTGAGTTTATCTAGCGCAGGGTCGTTGGCAGCATGAACCACATGGCAATCAGCACAGGCAATCTCTTCAAGATTGTGGGTACTGGTATGCCAAGCCATTTGTTTCGGGTCGTTGTGACAGCCCTGACATACGCTGTTTTGTGCACTGGCGCTCAGCTTGCTGTCTTTACCAAAGCTAATCATCGGCTCTTTACCGCCACGATTATGCTTACCTTGTGGGCCGTGGCAGGCTTCACACTGCAACCCCGCCATAGGCGATTTGCTGTTATTGATTTGGCCGTGGACACCATCAAAGATGGCGGTCACTGTGTCGTTTTTCTTGTGACACATGAGGCAGGAGTCTGCCCCTTAGAGGAATATTTACCTTCGCTGAACTTTTGTTCGAGCTTAGTTTCAAGTTGCTCGCTTGTTAAATTTTGCCAAGGAGTGGCTAGGGTGTGGCTACTCCAAAAACAAAATATGGCGAGCGTTGCTATAACAAGATGACTGCGTGCGTCCATAGCATTTTCTACCTTGGTATTGGTTAATAATTGTTTGCGTTATTGAACTATTTACATTGTATGTATGTTATTTAAAACGTCATGCTGATTCGTTTGCTTAAAAAAGCATTAATTGAAGTCGATCACAAATGGCTTGGATTTACATATCAAAATAAACACAGATCTTCTTATAGTTGTTGGTGGGAGGAGAAATATGATTAAGTTTCAGGTTAGGCCAGCACTAACAACAAAAAGTATGTTGGATTTTTGTCAGGCTAAAGGTATTTCTGTGCCTGATGAATATGCCGTTTTTAAAGGTTTGCTTGATTTTGATTTAACAAATGCAAGTTCGCCAATTAGGTTGTTAGAGTATTTATCTCAACATGAAGATGTAGATGCGTTATTTATTGAACAGCTGTTTTGTTATTCAGCTGGTCAGTGGCTAATTCATATGGAGCCTATATTGTCGCAGTCGTGTGATAAGTCGATAGCGAATCAAATTTATGACTTCTTTATTAACATGGTGGGGTGAGAACTAACCTAGATTGGCGTCTGCAAGAAGATGAAAATCAGCTTAGGTTTATTGTTAATCCTGCATATGGATCGGTTTACGAAGAGTTGGTTTTGTATCATTTCTTTGCTGCTTTGCTAGCTAGGATTGATGTTAGTTATGATGAAGTAGAAATAAAGTTTGCTAAGGATATAGCTAGTTACAGTCAGTATAATTTGTTGCCTTATTGTAATTTTGATAATGGCAGGTTTGAGTTGGTTGTGGCTAAAGAGTCTGCAGGTAAAATGATTAATCCATTATTTTTAAATAGAATTATGTCGGATTATGACTTAATTATTGCCGCGTGTAATATGATTCCTGTATCTGAATTAAATGTGACTTCTTTATCTTTTATTTTAAGTATGTCAAAGCGAACATTGACAAAATATTGTGAAGAGATGGGTATTTCTCTGAAAACGCTGATTAATCATGTTAAGTATAAGCGGGCGAGAAGGTTGTTAGTGATCAATGACGGCAATGTTAAAGCCACTGCTTGTGATTGTGGATATACCGACCAAGGCAGAATAAGTAAAATATTTAGCCAGATATCAGGCCAATCGCCAAGTGAATATTATAAAGAACAGCAATAATTCTCATTTAAATGAACTGCTGGTTGTATAAAGATAAATTTAACGCATCGATTTAGGGCTAATAACTCCCCATATTTGACTTGCTGAGCTAATTCAGTATCGCGATGGATAAAACATTGCAACTGTAAGAAAAGTCTACATTTCTATTGCTGCTTAGTGGACTGAATTAGACTCATAACTGGATGCTGGTAATTATAGGTTAGCGAAATAGACGTTGGCTAACAGGCACCACGTTTAGGGCGCTTGCTAGCACTTGTTCAAAGTCTGTAGCTAACATAGCGATGGCGCGATAAAAGTCGGTTTGCGCATGTTGCTGGGCAAGCTCGTGGCAACGACCCGACCAGGTAAGCAGATGCTGTTGCAGTAAAATGCACAAGGTGCGCTCAGCTGCATGACTGTCGTTTTCGCTGTCATTTTCACTGCCGCTTTGTGTCTGTGGCGTCAATAACACCTCAAGTAGTTGATCAATCACGGCATAGAATAATGCGATATGATCAACAGGTTGCTGGTGCTTCAACTCGAAACTCACGCCTTGCTGCTTGTAAAAATCCATCAGCTTAATGGTGGAGTCGTCGTTTAAAATACCTTGCTCACCTAAATACACTGAGCCCCATGGCATGGCTTTAGGTTCACCAGGCCCAAAATACAACTGACCATAGTCGAGCTTAGTTTGGTTAAGTTGCTCAGGCGTCCAACTTGCCAAGTATGCTTCTAGCAATAGTTTTCCGGTTTTGTTGTGCTGGTTGCTCGTTAAATCAGGCCATTGCTGGGCGATTTGATGTTCGATTAAATACTCAATACTTTCTTGAGTTGGGTAGTCGATTAGCAGGTTATGCAGTAAACGGGAGATTGCTTGGAGTTCGAGTAAGGTTTGTTGGTTGCTCATGATGCACCTTTAAAAACGTGGCGCCTCAGGCGAGGCGCCATAGTTGCTTTACACTTCAGCGAAGTTTAGTACTTGGCCTTGGCGTCCAGAGTTTTTATTTGCTTTCACAATCAGGTTCGGTGATGTGATGCTCTCTGGCGGAAGCGGCGCAGCGTGGTTGTCACCGACTCCGTATTTTGCTTCAAGCTCTTCGCGAGTACCAAAGTCGATAGCGCGCATTGGGCAAGATTCAACACAGATAGGCTGCTTGCCTTCTTGTAGACGGTCAAAACAACCGTCACACTTGGTCATTACCTTGCGCTCAGTATCGAGCTGTGGCGCATCGTATGGGCACGCTTTAGCGCAGCTGCTACAGCCTACACATAACTCAGTGGCTACGTGCACTAGGCCATCTTCGCGACGTTTGTGCATTGCGCCTGTAGGGCATGCTTTGACACACACAGGCTCGCTACAGTGGTTACAACCAATTGAGGTGTAGTGGGTAAATACGTCTTGCTCAAACGTACCAGTATTTGGGTCTACGCTCCAAACACCGCCGCCATATTCGTACACACGACGCCAGTTAACGCCATTAAGTGCAGGAACGCCTTGCTCTTTTGGGTTGTTGCCTTTGCGAACGATGTCGCCTTGGCGATCTTTACAAGATACGTGACACGCTTTGCAACCAGTACATTTAGTGGTGTCAACATAGAAACAGTATTGTTTATTTTCGCTCATAGTGGACTCCATTAAACGATTGCGCGAATTTGAACACGGTTAGTGTGCTGTGGGTTACCTTTCGCCACAGGGCTAGGGGCATAGCGAGTTAGCGAGTTGATAGCGCCTCCCACGTCGATTACCTTGCCTGTCGTGCCTTTTCTGCCGTTTTCATCAGCTTGGTACCAAGCACCTTGACCTAGGGCAACAATGCCAGGCGCAACGCGTGGTGTTACACGAACCACAACTTCAATTGAGCCACGGTCGTTGTACATCTCAACCTTGCTACCTGAAGTTACGCCGTATTGTTGTGCGTCCATTGGGTTCATCCAAACCGCATCTTCAACCGCTTCACGCAGCCAAGGTACATTGTGGTAGCTTGAGTGAGTACGGCCTTTAGTGTGGTAACCCGCTAACTGCAGTGGGTATGCATCTTTGGTGTCTTCGTCTTCATAACCATCCCAAGTCACTGTGTACTGAGGGATAGCTGTGATGGTGTCACCTTTCCACTTGTTTTGCGTCCAGTTAGCCGCGCGCCATGCAAGCTCAGCTGAGTAGATCTCAATCTTGCCTGATGGAGTAGATAACGCTTGACCTTGGTTAACGTAGCTGTCCATAGCAACAAAGCGCTCATGCTTGTTGCGGCGGAAGAAACCAATTTCTTGTGCTTCTTTATAAGTTGCTGGGAATGCTGGTTCAACACCGGCATTTGATGCGCTATCGCGAGTCTGTTGGTATAGGTGCTCTAACCATTCTTCTTCAGTGCGACCTTCAGTAAACTCGTTACCTACGCCCATTTTTTCAGCAATAAGCGCTGCAACTTCGTACATCGACTTACAGTCCCAAATAGGCTCTACCGCTGCGCTCATGGCAGTGATGTAGTCTAGTGAACCTGAAGCGTATGAGTCGTTGACGAGATCGTTCGACTCTAACCATGTGGTATCTGGAATGATGATGTCGGCAAACTTGGCGCCTGGAGTCATCCAGCAATCACAAGATACGATTAGCTCAACGCCGCTTTCATCAGCCAGAATGTTGGCTGTGTGATTGATTTCAGCGTGTTGGTTCAATAGTGAGCTATCAGAAGCTGAGATGATCATCTTGATGTTAGTACCAAGTGGCGTGTCTAGGTCATCAGTACCTGTAATACCGTGGGTACGAGCAGTCATGTTCTCGCCGTTGTGGATTGCTTCACTCCAGGTAAAGAATGAAATGCGCTCTTTAACTGGGTTTGAACCAGAAGGAATACCGGCGCGGTACATGCTGGTCATTTTCGGAAGCTCACCATTTGATGAACCATCAACACCAATCTTACCGGCAAGTACGCTTAGCATGTAGATTGCGCGTACAGTTTGCTCACCGTTTGCCTGACGGTTAACACCAGCACCAGCAATGATGTAAGGTGCTTGTGAACCCATTAGGTCGTCTGCAATCTGTTTGATTTTAGTTGCAGAAATACCAGTGATCTTCGCTGCCCAATCCGGTGTGCGCGCACCCTGGTCGGCAAATGCATTAAGGCCCAAGATGTAGTCATGGTAGTTTTGCGCAGGGTCCATGTGCTGAGCGTATTCTTGCTCTTTCGCATCACTGCTAGCTGCGAATAGGTCTTTTTGAGCCTGGATAGAAGCTGCGTCGTAACCAACTGAGAACTTGTTGATAAAGTCGAGTGAGTTAGCGTCAACCCAACCTGAGCTGATCATTTGGTAAGCAATTGCTTCAGCTAATGCCGCGTCAGTACCAGGGCGGATAGGTAACCAGTCAGACTCTTTACCTAACATAGAGTCAGTGTAACGAGGGTCGATTAGGGTCACTTTCAAACCATTGCTACGTTGCAGTGCTTGCAGGTAGTCGTAACCTTCACCTGAACCAGATTGGCGGATCTCACTTGGGTTGTATGCAAAACCAAGTAGGTAGTCACTGCTGTCTAGTGTAACAGTCGATGAGCCTTTGGTTGAGCTGCTACCGTACATGTGCTTAGCAGCTTCTTGCTGCTGTGCCCAAGAGTAGTTACCGTAGTATTGCAGACAGCCACCAACGAGGTTGAATAAACGGTTGAAACAAGCATTTGATGCAAAACCGTAGTAAGCACCAGAACCATAGCTGCGGAAAAGCGCCTTGTTGCCGTGGGTGTCAATGATTGACTTCATTTTGCCAGCAATTGTGCTTGCAGCTTCGTCCCATGTAATAGGTACAAACTTACCTTCACCGCGCTTACCCACTCGTTTCATTGGGCTTTTTAAGCGATCTGGTGCATAAGTGCGCTGACGCAACGAGCGACCACGAGCACATGCACGTACCTGATGCATGCCGTATTCATCTTCAACTTCATGATCAGTTTCAACACGTGTGATAACACCATCACGGCTATACACGCGAACTGGACAGTTAGAGCCACAGTTAACCAAGCAAGCTGACCAGGTTAGGTCTTCTTTTACCGGTGGTTGCGGTGGGTTAACGTTTGGGTCATCAGAACTGGTTTTACAACCAGTTACGGTTGCAGCACAACCCAGTGCTGCACTGGCTTTTAAAAAGCTTCTACGTTCCATTTTTTATCCTCTCAAATCGTTACCGAAGTGCGTTAACGCAACTTGTAGGTAAACGACAGCATCACTTGGTGAGCGTTATAGTTGTGGTTGATATCGCCTAGGGTGATCATCCCCGGAATACCATTGATCTCTACATTGGCTGGGTCGGTATCGAAATAGCGTTCATAGCGGTAGCTCAGTTTTAGCGCCATCTCATCACTGATGGCGTAATTGGCATAGGCTGTCGCGCTGTGGTTATACGAGTAGTAGTCGCCGTAGTAGAGGCTTTGGCCATCTGTGGTTGTTGGATAAGTGTCACTTATCGAATTACTAAACAGATAGTCGATACCTAGGCTGAGCTTGTCCTGCATAAGGCCGGCATAGTTAAGTCCAGCACCCAGGTTGATAAATTGGTCTTCTACATCTGCTTGCCAGTCGGCACTGCCATAGCTTTGGCTACCGGCCTGGTTTGAGTTAATCCACTGCTGGCCACCAAAACCGTAACCGCTTAGGTTCTTACTGAATTGCAGATTGACGTTGAGGTCATAGCCATAGTCTTGCGCTTCAGTTAAGCCGATTTGGGTGTTGTGGTAATCGTCATTGGCATAACGGGTGGTTAAGTCGACACTTATCCAGTTGTTAGGCGTGTGATTAATGGTTAACTCGACTGCATTGCGTTTGCGGTCAGCAAGGTAGTATTTGCGTAGCAGGGCATTATTTTCAGATGAGGTGTCTTTGCTTGCCTCATACTCACTGCCGCTGCGGTTAGCGTGCTCACCTTTGATGCTGACATTGAACTTGTCAAAGGCACGAACGTTCAGCTTCATCCATAGACTGTCGTCATGGGTTTGCTCACGGTCGCTAAAGGTGCGCTCGACTTCTTTACGGTCGTAACCGGCTTGCAAACGGTAGCCGCTAGCAATGCGGTAGCTAGCGTTTAACTTGTAGGTATGACGGGTAATGTCTTGTGGCTTATTCTGCCTAAAGGTGCCCGTCACACTGTTGTAGTTGTACTGGGTAAACTCAGCGGTTGAGCTTTGGTTGTCACGGTCGCTGTAGGCAAAGCTTGCCCCAAGGCGCAGACGATTAGTGAGCATCGAGCTGATAGCAAAGCGGCCATCAAGGGTATCAACCTGGCCATCCCAGCTTTGTAGTGGGCTACCAGAGACATTCACTAAGTCTTCATCTTGAATCATGCGCCCCGTGGCGACACGGCCACTCATGACGGTGCGGTTAAGCTGGTACTGACCCGACAGTGACACCTGATGGGCTTGATTGTCAGGGGTTGCGGCTTGCACATCGTAAAGGTGTGGCAAGCTGATGTGGTTCATTTTGTTCTCATAGTAGCTGCCTTGATAAGCCAGCTCCGTTAACCAGTTATCGCCCGAGACGTTAATGCCAGCATCTAATTGCTTAGTGCGCGCATCAATCGGCAAGCCAAAGTTGATTGGGTTAGGGGCAACCAGTGAGCTTGATTGGTGACCGGTTTTATCTTCCTGGCTGTAACCGATATAGGCATCAAACAGGTCTTGTTTTAACTCTACACCTAGGCCGATTTTCTCGCGCTGTTTGGCGAGGTCAAAGACACGCATCGTATCTGATGGCGTCAGCATACCGTTGTTGTGCCAAAATGGGCTTTCAACATTACCAGCTTGATAGGTTTTGATGCTGTCGTAGTCAAGATTGACGCTGTACACACCCGACTTACCGGCGCTAAAGCGGGCAAAGCCGTTATCCATACCTAACTGATGGGCTTGCAGCTTAGCTTGGTAGCCTTCATCGTTTTGGTAACGCACATCACCGCTAACTGCGCCAATGGCGCCATCTTCTGCTGTGCCGAGGGCATTACCCGCATGGATATCATCCACATTGTTGTAACCTGCGTGCACACTCACTTCACCTGTGTAACCTTGGGCCTGAGTGCAACGCTTACACTCATATTTGCCAAAGTTCACCGCGTCAGTATTGGCATTACCCACCGCAAAGTTAGCGGCCATTGCAGGGGTGGCTGCAAAGGTCATGGCTAAGGTAATCATGTTTAATTTAAATGACATTCTCTTGCTCTCCATTAGCGTTGCAGCAGGCTGCCAGATGGGTGGTTAGAGCCATGGATTTGGCTGTGGCAGTTCAAGCAGCTCTTAGCGCCGCCAAATGCATCCATACCTGGCTCAGGTACCACGCGAGAAGCGTGACCGTCTGGCGCGTGACATTGCTGACATAACTGAGGTGCACGGTTATCAAGCATGTTGTCGTTGACGCTGCCGTGTGGGTTATGACATGAGACGCAGTTTTCAGTCACTGGCGCATGCTCCCATAGGAATGGGCCACGTTTTTCAGCGTGACAGCTGTAACAGGTGTCATTAACCGTTGGTTGCATCAAGGCGCTTTCGTTCATTGAGCCGTGCGGAGCATGACAATCAACACAGGTCATCTGGTCCCACTTCATTGGGTGTGATGAGCGTTTGTTCATGTCGGCTTTTTCTTTGGTGTGACATGAGGTGCAGGTGTCATTGACGCTGAGTTTATCTAGCGCAGGGTCGTTGGCAGCATGAACCACATGGCAATCAGCACAGGCAATCTCTTCAAGATTGTGGGTACTGGTATGCCAAGCCATTTGTTTCGGGTCGTTGTGACAGCCCTGACATACGCTGTTTTGTGCACTGGCGCTCAGCTTGCTGTCTTTACCAAAGCTAATCATCGGCTCTTTACCGCCACGATTATGCTTACCTTGTGGGCCGTGGCAGGCTTCACACTGCAACCCCGCCATAGGCGATTTGCTGTTATTGATTTGGCCGTGGACACCATCAAAGATGGCGGTCACTGTGTCGTTTTTCTTGTGACACATGAGGCAGGAGTCTGCCCCTTTAGAGGAATATTTACCTTCGCTGAACTTTTTAACCAAAGTGGCCTCTAACTGTTCAGCATCTAGATTTTTCCACGGTGTTGCGTGGGCACTGCTAACCAGGGCAAGGCCAAGTAGCGCAGTAACTGCGAGTGATTTAACGATTGATTTCATGGTGCATTTGCCTATAGGTCTATAGCAATACGAAAAGCGTGTACTTTGTAATGGCTATATATTAAGAGATAAATGCTAAAAACCTGGATTGTTACAATATGGGCGACCTTTTTTGTTTGCTTGCGCAGAATAATATCCAAAAAGTGATATAAACCACATTTTGGAATGGTCGATATTGAAATTGTAAAGGTAGGCGTTTTTAAGTTTTAATTAATATATTCAGTAGCTTGTGTGCGAATTTTTATTTGTGTTATTTAATGCATGTAACTGTTGGGTGAGGCAAATGTTAAGGAATGTATCTCTAGCTATAAAGAGGTATTTTTGATGCTGGTTATTAACTTTCAAAATTGTGATCTAGTTGGCTGGCTGCTTGTCTATATGTCGAACAATACCTTCATGCGTGCGCATTAAAATTACGCTTAAACCCTTACTACAACTGGTTTTAATGAGAGTGGTTGTTATTTGTAATTAGTTTTCATTTGGCTTCTACATGCTGGCTAGTTAACTGACTATTACAGCTAAGAACTGTCATTAACTGCCCAAACTATTGAGCTGTATCTGCGAGTTGTTACTAAAGTTATCACCTAAGCTATCGGCTACTTTATACCCAAAAGCTGAGTTAAAGCTTAAACCTTGTCGCTTGCCAAGTGCGCCAAATTAAACTGATGTAACTCTAGGTCACTCTTTTTACTAAAAAGCGCAGGTTTGGCTATAGAGGCGGGTTAATTTATTAGCTTTGTCTGTGCTATCTTTTACGCCACTATTTCACGAGACATTCTTTTTATATATGCAATCTATCTCGCACCTAATTGCAACTGAGTTGCAAGTTCGTCAGCAGCAAGTTGAGTCTGCAATCGCCCTCTTGGATGATGGCGCAACCGTGCCGTTTGTGGCGCGTTATCGTAAAGAAGCAACTGGCGGCTTGGATGATACGCAACTGCGTCAATTAGATTCACGCCTGACCTATTTACGTGACATGGAAGATCGTCGTCAGGTGATTTTGTCGAGCATTGAGGCGCAAGGAAAGCTAGCCCCAGAGTTAAAGCAAGCCATTTTAAGCGCAGATAGTAAAACCCGATTAGAAGATTTATACCTGCCATATAAGCCAAAGCGCCGCACTAAAGGGCAAATTGCGATAGAAGCGGGCATTGAGCCTTTGGTTGATGATCTGCTGCAAGATCGCAGTGCAGATATTGATGCAGTAGCAGTAAACTATCTCAATGAGCAAGCAGGCTTTGCAGATGTGCAGGCAGTAAAAGACGGTGCACGTTTTATTTTGATGGAACGCTACGCAGAAGATGCGGAGCTTATTGCCAAAATCCGTAAGCATCTAAACTCTCAAGCTCAGCTTAAAAGCCGCATGGTGAAAGGCAAAGACAAAGAAGGCGCTAAATTCCGCGATTACTTTGAGCACGACGAAGCCATTACTAAGGTGCCATCTCACCGTGCGCTGGCGATGTTGCGTGGCCGCAATGAAGGCGTGTTAAGTTTGTCTCTGAATGCCGATCCTAACTATGAAGGTGAGGGCAGCTACTGCGAAGTAATTATTGCTGAACACTTTAATCTTAAGTTTACTGACTCCAGTGTTGATCAGTGGCTAAAACAAGTGGTTAATGGCACCTGGCGCATTAAGATTGCGCTGCAGATGGAAACTGAGTTTGTTAGCAAAATGCGCGAGCAAGCAGAAGCTGAAGCGATTAACGTATTTGCCCGCAACCTTAATGACCTGTTGATGGCCGCACCTGCAGGCGCCAAAGCGACCATGGGCTTAGACCCAGGGTTGCGTACTGGCGTGAAAGTGGCGATTGTCGACACCACAGGCAAGCTAGTGGCTCACACGACTATTTTCCCTCATGCACCGCAAAATCAATGGGACAAATCACTGCGTACCTTAGCTAATTTAGTCGGCATGCATAAGGTTGATTTAATTGCTGTGGGTAATGGTACTGGCTCGCGTGAGACAGATAAATTAGCTAGTGAGCTAATGGCGATGGTCAAAGACAAGCAGCCCCAATTAAACAAGGTGATGGTAAGCGAGGCGGGCGCATCTGTGTACTCAGCATCAGAATTTGCCGCCAATGAGTTCCCAGATTTAGATGTCTCTATTCGCGGCGCGGTATCTATTGCCCGCCGTTTGCAAGACCCGCTTGCTGAGTTGGTTAAAATTGAGCCTAAGTCAATCGGTGTGGGGCAGTATCAGCACGATGTTAGCCAAAGTCAGTTATCCCAGTCACTTGAAGGTGTGGTTGAAGATTGTGTTAACCGCGTAGGCGTAGATGTAAACATGGCGTCAGCACCACTACTTGCACAAGTGGCAGGCCTTAATAAGACACTGGCGAAAAACATTGTAGATTACCGTGACCAAAATGGCCGCTTTAGCGAGCGCAAGCAACTGCTAAAAGTGACCCGCTTAGGCCCTAAAGCTTATGAGCAAGCCGCTGGCTTCTTGCGTATCCCAAATGCGCAAAACCCGCTTGATGCCTCTGCTGTACACCCTGAAGCTTACAGTGTAGTCGAGTCGATTGCTGCGGATAAACAGCTGCCATTGGCCAAATTGATTGGTGACAGCCAAACCTTAAGCGCCATTGATGCTAAAGCGTATGTAACCGAGCAGTTTGGTTTGCCGACTATTAGTGACATCTTAGCCGAGCTAGATAAGCCTGGGCGCGACCCGCGTGGTGAGTTTAAAACTGCTGCGTTTAAAGAAGGCGTTGAAACTCTAGCTGACCTAAAACTCGATATGATTTTAGAAGGCGTGGTTACCAATGTGACTAACTTTGGTGCTTTTGTCGATGTCGGCGTGCATCAAGATGGTTTAGTGCATATTTCATCGCTAACTGACAAGTTTGTAAGTGACCCACACACCATAGTGAAAGCGGGTGATGTGGTGAAAGTGAAAGTGATGGAAGTGGACATTGAGCGTAAGCGTGTTGGTCTAAGTATGCGCTTAGATGATAAAGCTAGCGCTGCCAAATCTGCCGCAAAACCTGGGGCGAAAACTGGTGCCAATAAGAGCAAACCTCAGCATAAAGCTCATGGTAAGAAGTCTAACTATAAGGCGCAAAAAGCCCCAGCCAACGCAGCCATGGGCAATGCCTTTGCTGATGCGTTTGCTAAGCTGAAGAAGTAAAAAGCCCAAAGAAGTAAAATCTGGCGAAGTAACAAGCTAGATTGCTTATGCAATCAGTACAATAAAATGGCCGCTAATTAAATTAGCGGCCATTTTTGTTTTTAGGAGCTGTGTTTCTATGCTCAGTGTTTCTAGGCTCAGCGTTAGTCCTATAGCTCTGCGCATTGGCTATGACACTTGCTTTAGTTGTTGATGTGTTTGACTGAGAAGTATGTAATCTCTTACTTGCTGAGCTTTTCCTGCCAGTGGCCGTCAGCTTCTTCAATAAACTGCACTTTATTCTTTAACCAGTTCTCACGCACGCTGAGGCTGTAGTTCAGGTACAACTTGTCTTGAAATACAGTGAATGCTTCAGGATCTGTACTGACAACAAAACCACTACTCATCGCATAAGCGCAGTAGCCACCATACTGCGGCGCATACTTTTCTGGCGTTTTATCAAATAAGGCTTTGTGCTGTGCAGAGGCGAAATACCACTGATTGCCATTATAACTGCTGGCAAAATCGCTGGAGCCTTTCACTGCTTTATCTTGAGTGAAATACGCGACAACATCATAGCCATTTACCGCTACACCTTCGTCGTTATAAACAGGCTCCTTAGCCAAACTGGTACAGCCCATTAATAATAGTGCGATAAATCCGATTAGTAGTTTGTTCATTGTTGCCTCATAAATTTGCTTACCTGCAAAACTAGACCTGAGTTCACACAATAAAATTTCAGTTTAGATGCATTGATTGAATTCTTAATGTTGTAACTGTATCTTAACCGAATTGTAATCATTATGTTGTAGGTGCAGTATTGTAACTGCCTTGTTTCAAGTTTACGCTGCAAGATGTTAGCTGCGAAACAGTGATTACACCTAACAGCTGAAACCATACCTGGCTGCTCATAAGTGCTCATATATAAATAATGAATAGCAGCTAATTGGTCTCAGCATAATAAAAACGATAGTTTGCTGTACTTTTACTCTGTCTTGGAGATCTTATGCTGCTTGGTAATAAACCCAGCACTGTCACCTTTGGTGATAGTCCTTCACGCAACCCATTTGCCGTTATTTTCTATTTTGCCATTATCGCTCTAGCTGTCATGACCGTGAGCCGTTTAGGTTTAGCGTTTTTGTATGCCGATCGTATAAGCGAAGCTGATGGTTGGCTGCATTTGTTCACCCAAGGTCTAAGGGTCGATTTTGCATCACTTTGCTGGGCTTTTGGTATTGCAGCTTTAGGTACAGCTTTATTCTCTGGCGATCATCTAGTAGGCCGAGTATGGAACTGGGTTTTAAGAATTTGGTTAGTGGCACTTTTGTGGTTAGTGGTGTTTCTTGAAGCGTCGACACCGTCGTTTCTAGAAGAGTATGGGTTTAGACCTAACCGCTTGTACGTGGAATACCTAATTTATCCAAAAGAAGTGTTCTCTATGCTGTGGACGAGTCGCAAGCTGGAGATGATTTTATCCGGGGTGATAACGGTGCTTACTCTTTGGGCTGGTTGGCACTTGTCTGGAAAATTTACCAGCAAACTCTCGTTCCCTAAATGGCACTGGCGACCAGTTCTCGCTATTTTAGTCATTGCAGTGTCCCTGCTTGGTGCGCGCTCGACTTTAGGCCACAGACCGCTTAACCCCGCACTGGTGTCATTTTCTAGCGATCCGTTAGTTAACTCTTTAGTGGTCAATTCAAATTACTCACTATTCTTCGCGATTAAGCAAATGAGTGGTGAAAAAGATGCCAGCAATGTTTATTCAAGTATGCCGACTCAAGACATTATTGATATTGTGCGCCAAGAAAGCGGCCGCCCAGCAAGTGCGTTTGTTTCTGAGTCTATTCCTACACTGACATATAATGAGGCAAGCTATCAGGGTAAACCAAAGAATTTAGTGATTATTCTGCAAGAGAGTATGGGCGCGCAATATGTTGGTAGTTTGGGCGGCTTACCACTAACGCCGAATATCGATGAATTATCTAAAGAGGGTTGGTTTTTCGATAACCTCTACGCCACAGGTACTCGCAGTGTGCGCGGTATTGAGGCCGTTGTCACAGGCTTTACGCCGACACCTGCGGCTGCGGTAGTGAAGTTAGGTAAGAGTCAAACTGGCTTTTTCAGCTTGGCAGAGTTTCTAGCTGACAAAGGTTATTCGACCCAATTCATTTATGGCGGTGAAAGCCATTTCGATAACATGCGCAGTTTCTTTTTGGGTAACGGCTTTACCGAGATTGTTGATCAAGATGATTATCCAAACCCAGCCTATGTCGCCTCATGGGGCGTGTCAGATGAAGATTTACTGTTTAGAGCTCATGAAGAATTTGAGCAGAAGCATCAGCAAGGTCAGCCTTTCTTTAGCTTAGTGTTTACCTCAACCAATCATGAGCCATATGACTATCCTGAGGGGCGTATTGAACCTTATGAAGAGCCAGCGTTTACGGTCAAAAATGCGGTGAAATATGCAGACTATGCTGTGGGTGAGTTTTTCAAAAAAGCTAAGCAAGCCGATTATTGGAAGGACACTGTATTTGTGATAGTTGCCGATCACGATAACCGAGTTGGTGGTAATAATTTAGTGCCCATTCCGCGTTTTCGTATTCCGGGGCTAATTATTGGTGGCGGCGTTGAGCCCAAACTTGATGAACGCGTTGTGAGTCAAATTGATATGGGGCCTACATTGCTATCGCTTATCGGTGCATCTGGCAATTATCCAATGCTGGGGCGTGATTTAACCAAACAGCCGCAAGATTGGCCTGGTAGAGCCTTGATGCAGTACGGGCAAAACTTTGGCTTGATGGAAGGTAATCAGGTGACTATGTTGCAACCTCAGGGCCCGGCAGAAACCTATACTTATGAAAGAGACACTGAACAGCTAACGAGTTTACCTGTGGATGAGCAACAAGCTGAAAGAGCATTGGCATGGATTCTTTGGGGCAGTCATGCCTATAACAATTATCTGTATAAATCCCAGGATTCGACATCTGAATTAAGCGAAAGCAGTCAGGTGTTAGCTAAATAAGCTCAGGTTAGACAAGAGGGTTAAACAAGTGCGCCCTAAATTGTCGCGCTAATGTTGGCAGGCAAGCTGGTAACAGTTTGCTGCTGATAAAAGCTCTGCACGTGCTGCGCTAGCTGCTTAATCACCTGCGGAGATTGCCCGCGCAAGTTTTGGCTGTTCAATTGCCGCTGCGCAGGCGCTTTTTGCTGTGATTGCGGGTTTTGATTTGCGACAAAAATATCTTTTCGCTGCAGTGCTGGTGCATTACGGTTGGCTTTTAGAGCTCTGGCCTGCGCTTGCGCTTGCGCTTTCGCCACTAATGGGTTGTGTTTGGCCGCTTGTTGCTGCGCCCCTTGCTCTTGCGACTGCTGTTTGGCTGATTGCTGTTGTTGTTTCTCAGCGATGCTGTGGGCTGGAGCTCGTTCATGTTGCGGGTTAAAAGCGCGCTCTTCGTGGCCTTTGGTCGGTTCTTGGGGAGGAATGATTGGTGGTCTTTGCTGATTATCCGTGCGTGCAAGGTCTGTCGCAACATTGCTGGTTGCGATTGGCACCTGAGGATAATTGGTATTAATCAGCATAAATGTTTGCTCACTCAGCCAAAGCTAACTTAATTCAAACTTGTACTTCGCTTAAATTATAACCAAATATTTGCTTGGATACTACAGAATAGCTGCGCGTTTGTAGCCAGTTAACTTTGTGTTTGTAGCCAGTTAAGTTTGTGTTTGTAGCCAATTAGCTAGCTCAGATTCAAACTCTTCGGCATGAGAAATAAACGGCGCATGGGAGGCTTTAGCAAAGCTAATATCTTTGATGTTAGGACGCGTTGTTAGCATAGGCACCATTTTAAAAGGCACTAAACCATCTAATTTTCCCCACAGTCGCAGCCATGGCTGATCAATTCGCTCAAGCTGCGCGCGTAAGTCCACCTCAGCTAAAAACGTCAGCCCTATGCTCAAAGCTTGTGGGTTAGGTAAAGGCTTGGCTAAAACCAGTTGCTTTAGTTGCTTGATGTCAGCCTTTGCATGAGGGCTGCCCATGGCCTGAATTGCCAGGAACTGCTCTACCGTTTTGGCTAGGTCTTGTTGTAGTGAGTGAGAGAATTGCTTTAACACTTTCGCCTGTATGCCAGGCCAGCTTCGCTCATCTTGTTGCTCACGCGCCATAAAGCAAGGTGATGAAGCCACAGTCACTAGTGCGCTAACTGAATCTGGATGGTTAATTGCAATATGGCTTGCCAGTAAACCACCTAATGACCAGCCTACCCAAATCGCATTTTGTGGTAATTGATTGACTAAGGTTTGTGCCCAAGCGGCGAAACTTTGTTGATTAAACTCTTGACCTTCGAATTGGCTGTCACCAAAACCAGGCAAATCGACCAAATGTACTCTATAGTTTAATTGCGTTAAGGCTTTTGCAAGGCGGTTGAATACCGCGCTGTTTACGCCCCAACCGTGCAGTAATATCACATCTTTTCCCGAACCTATGCTTTCAATTGCAAGTTGTGGGGTTAAAGCAGAGTGTTGCTGAGACTGTGTTGGCATAAAATAACGCTCGTATTTCAAGGAAGAGATAAGGTTAAGGGCTAATGTATGGACTCGCATGTATCGGAAGAAAGCCGCACTATTGCCAAGATATTTGCCAACAGAGTGACTAAGGGATTAACCAAAGGTTGGCGCCAACTCAGTTATTGGCTTCGCGTTAGTTTACCCAACCGCTGCATGCTGTGCCAGCAGCAGATTGAATCTGTCAGTTCAGCGCATCATCTGCATCAACCCCATTCTCGCCAAGTGCACTTAGACTCCTCGCATTTTCACCCGTCACAATCATACAAGTTTGCCAGCGGGATTTGCCATGAATGCCTCAGCGCTTGTCGCTATCAGTATGATGCATGTTTAGGTTGTGGTTACGAGCTCACAACGACCGCTGATTATTGTGGTAAGTGCCAGCGAACCATGCCGATTCCGGTTGTTGCGCCTTGTAGTTACCATGATGGTATTGCGCCGCTTATTACCGCGATAAAGTATCAACAAAACTTTGCCGCACTCGATGCTTTAGTTGAGCTGTTAGCTGCAAGAGTTGAATATTTGCTGAGTTGTGATCTGATCAAACTACCACAAGTACTGATCCCGGTACCACTGCATCAAAATCGTCAGCGCCACCGAGGTTTTAATCAGGCACATATGATTGCCGAAAAACTTGGTGCTAGGTTGTCAATTCCAGTAATAGACGATTGCGTTATTAAGGTGCTCGATACACCGCCACAAGCTCAGCTAGACGGTAAGCAGCGCCGGCAATTGAACGCAAAAGCCTATCAAGTTGTTGGCGAGTTATCGATGCAGCGAGTGGCGATTATTGATGATGTGGTAACGACTGGGAGCACAGTAGAGGCGATTGCAGATTTACTCTATACCAAAGGTATTTATTGTCAGGCTTGGTGTCTAGCAAGGGCTGAAGCGCCCTTGCTCAAGTTTTAAAAAGGCTGATTTTAGTAACCGATTTAGCAAGCGGATTTTAAGCTAACGTAAGCCACCTGGCATAAAGTACAGCGCGTTTGCGTAAATCTTCTCGCTGCCGAGCCAAATATTACGAAATACCAGGTTGTCACTTAACGCAACTACTGCACCTTTACCTTTACGCTCAACCACAATGGCACCCTGATTCGAAAACGCGCCCTGGTATTCTTTCGCCATATAGCCACTCTTCAACACATTATCGCTATAACTCGCGGCAAGAGTAAAAGGTGTCGTGACTGTGCTAAATGCCATTGGGCGATTCTTTAACACCGACAATGGCGAGCTTAAACCAAAGTTTATTGGGTGTGATAAATCAAGATCCAGTGACACAATTGCGCCGCCAATAGATTGCTTGGCGCGCAGCTCGCTGCGCTGATTGAAGTTAAGACCTTCGGTATCAAAAAGTTTGCGATAAAAACCAGTAGATTGGGGTTTAGCATCTAATAGGTTATGGGCATCAAGCCATCTTAAGGCGCGCTTTTGCGCCACAATCACACCGCCGTCTTTGACAAAGCGCTCCAATTTGCTGGCGGCTTGGTCACCAAAGTGATTTAGGCTACCGTCAGCGATATAGATGTGGCTGTAACGGCTTAAGTCGCTTTCAAGCAGGCGATCTGCATTGATCATCGACAGTGGTTGTCCGAGCGTTTTGTCCATGTAATACCAAATCTCACCCGATTCAGTTGAGCTGACGCTGCGACCTGTGATTAATAGTGGTTTTACTTCGGCGATGTATTTAAAGTCATCGCTGCCTAAATCCATATTGGTGTTCGCCATCGCTGTAGTGACAGCCACCACTTCAAGTCGCTGCTTATCGACCAGCTTGGCTACCGTCTCTAGTAGTACTTGTGATGTTAACTCAGGTTGCTTCACCGGTATTTGCAATGTTCCTGCACCAAAGCTGCGCTCGCCTGCTGCAGTGTTGATGGCAAAGGGCTGACTGGCGAACTTCACTTTTATCTTTGCCTTATGCAGTTGGCTAACTAGCATCGCGGCTCCTGTCTGTTGCCAGTCAATGAGTAGGGCAACAGTACTTTCGCGCCATGGCTCAGTAGCACTGCTCCATGGCGCGAGCGTATCGGTCAATTGTTTTTGGCTAATGGCAACATTGGTTACGCTAGCTAGATCAAAGGCCGCGCTCATATCCCAGCTCGATACATCGTAGAAGGTAGCATCTTCAAATTCAGTACGCTTATCAAATAAGGCTTTTACTAAATCAGATTGTGGTTGCTTAACAGGAATGAACAGGCTGTCTTGTGGCAAGTATTGATGCTGAGCATGCTGCTGAGTTTGCTTTAAATAGTGGAATTGAATTTGATGCTGCTCGAGCAAGCTTGCAAGCTCAATAAGTCGCAGCGAGTCACCTTTAGTTGATACTAAGCGGCCTTTAGGTTTGCTGGCAGTTTTAGTTTGCTTACCTTGATAAAAATCTCTTTGGTAATCCACTAGCTTTGTTTTTAGTGCCATTGCACCTTTTAAGCTAGAGATTGAGGTAGTGAATTGATTGTCGATGGCATGACTAAAGGTAAGCAAGCCCGAATCTGTATGTTGCTGCTGCCCTCTAGCGCTAGCTTGCTCGAACAGTACACCAATGGCGCCATTAATGTCTGGGTAGGTTGAGCCTTTGCCGTAAAAGAAGTCATCAAATCTTTGTTTAGAAAAGTACACCTGCTTGACTTCATCGAGTGCTTTACGGTGGAAGTTAGCTAGCTCGTTGGTCAGTTGTTGATTTTTATCCTGGGTTAATGGGTGCACGCGAGTTGGCACCCCTGGTTGGAAGAAGTAAGAGCGATTGTGTCCCATCTCGTGAAAATCACCTACGAGATGTGGCTGCCATTTATGGAAAAATGCTACTCGCCCCTGACTTGAGTCATGGCGTAAGAAAAGCCAGTCACGGTTCATGTCAGCCCAGTAATGGTTGCCACGGCCACTAGGCCAATTTTGTTTGTGCTCTCTATGCTGTGGATCGCTTACCAGAGTTTGTCCACGATGATTGTTAGCCCAGGTCGAGAAACGATCGAATCCATCTGGATTTTGTACTGGCGTGATAAGAACGATAGCTTGCTCTAATAATTGTTTTACCCAGGCATCGTTACTTGCCGTTAGGTAGTGGCTGATAGCCATTGCCGCGTGGGCTCCGCTAGGTTCATCACCGTGAATAGAGTAGGCAAGCCAAATCACCAGTGGTGCCTGACTTTCGTCGCCTTGTTTTACTTTGGCGCGTTGAGTCAGTATCTGCGCTAGGTTTTGTTGATTAGATTTACTGGTGATCACCAGAGACAGCTGCTCTCGGCGCTCGGCGCTGAAGCCGGCTGAGTCTAATGATGTACGCTCACTTTGTGCATCAAGTTTACGCAGGTATTGATTGATTTGGTCGTGGCGTAGATGCCACTCACCTAAAGGGTAGCCTAAGTGTTGTTCAGGCGTAGTGATCGTTTGATCAATTGCCGAGTTGGCTAACAACTGATTAATGCGTGTATCGCTATTGGCTTGGACAGCTGAGACGCCAAAAAGTAGAGTTACGACAAAAAATGAGCGAAAAACATGAGAAATACACTGGTTTGCTAATTGCTTAAGATTAATGCTCATTACCTGCCCATCACTGAGATATTTGTTATTAATTATGAGCATAACCATACTGCTATTAACCTGAAACTACCATTAAGAAATGCGATATGGGCTATATTTTCATCGCCAAGTTGGGTTAAGGGCTACAAAGCCATGGCAACTAGGAGTATCATTAGCCTAATTCTTACTAATTCACTCAGGTATCCCCTGACGGAGCACGTTTTATGATCAGCATTACCGAAGCCGCTCAAGCTCATTTTGTTAAGCTACTGGCAGATCAACCAGAAGGTACGCACATTCGTGTGTTTGTGATTAGTCCAGGTACAGCTCAAGCAGAGTGCGGCGTTTCTTACTGTCCACCTGATGCCGTTGAAGCTGACGATACTGAATTACCATTTAATGGTTTCAGCGCTATGGTTGATGAAAAAAGCGCGCCATTTTTGGAAGAAGCATCAATTGATTTCGTTACCGACCAACTGGGTTCGCAGTTAACGCTTAAAGCGCCAAACGCCAAAATGCGTAAAGTGGCTGACGATGCACCACTTGCTGAGCGTATTGAGTACATTATTCAGTCTGAGATTAACCCTCAGCTAGCTAGCCATGGTGGTAACATCATGCTGGTTGAAATTGATGAAGGCACTGCAGTGCTGCAATTTGGTGGTGGCTGTAATGGTTGCTCACAAGTTGATATCACTCTAAAAGATGGTATTGAAAAGCAGTTACTAGAACGCTTTCCGAATGAGCTAACTGGCGTGCGCGACGTAACTGACCATCAGCACGGTGCTCATTCTTACGCTTAATTGCATTGGTAAGCTCAGCAATAACTCGCTGAGATAATTATAAAAACCGCCAGTTGGCGGTTTTTTTGTGGCAGATCACGTTCGTTCACTTATGAGCGTAATATGCTAATCTTATTATATGGATGTTTAATAACCTTAACTCTGAATAAGGAAGTGTTGAGACCTCTAGTACAGAGTTCAGGTTAAATTTAAGTAGGTGCAATGAAATCTAGGCAAGATGTTGAGCGCGGCTTTACCTTAATCGAGCTTGTTGTCGTTATCATTATTTTGGCGGTGATAGCAGTGATTGCTGCGCCTAAGTTTCTCGATGTGAAGCGTGATGCTGAAATTAGCCGCGCTAAGGCTGTCGCTGCAGCGTATCAGCAGTCAGTGTCGTTTGTGCACACGCGCTGGCAAATGTTAGGTATTAACACCTTTACTAATGATTTGCCCGGATTTGGTAATGATGATTTTGATGTCAATGCTAATGGATACCCATTAGGTATCGATAAGGGCAATCCTATGGGCAACCCCGATAATGTCGGTCGTGGGCAGCAAGGCTGTATTGATTTGTGGAATAACCTACTTACCGACCCACCAAGCGTATCGCGCAATGATGATGGTAGTGACTACCAGTCGTATCGTCATCAGGATGATAACTCTAATTCTGGTCATGCCTCACAATGCACTTATGTTCTGCGCACATTGGGTGAAACTCGTGGGCGGCGCAATGCCGAAATCAAAATTCAATATGACTCAGTTGGCGGTACGGCCAAACTGATTATTCAGTAATAAATGATTGGTAAGTTTATGTAGCTGTTAAGCGGGTGAGATCTCATGCGCTTGCACTAGCCTGTTAAAGGCTCTCCTATTGCAGCCCTTATCTGTACCTCAACAAATTAGCTATATCCCAATAAAAAGTGGCTCACGGAGAGCCACTTTTTATTTATATATTACTTTCTCAATCAGCTTTTACGCTTTTTAAAGGTACGGCGGTAGAAGGTAACAGTACTGAACAGCAAGATAACTGTGCCTACGACTGCAATCAGGGTAATGAAGATTGAGTAGCTAAGCGGCATGTTCATCGCATCATGCAGAGGGCGAACAAAGGTTGCCACACGACCACTTAAGTCACGTTCACTGTGCTTAAGCTTTGAAGTCATTGCGCCTGTATCAAAGTTCATTGCGATATTATCAGCGTTACGTAGCCATACACCACTATGCTCGTCAAAACGTACGTTATAACGCAGTGGTTGTGGCTTTGGCTTTTCACCGTCTTTTGGTTTTTTAGCACGCTGTTTGCTGACACTCACTAGGTCTGACTCTGGCCATTGCGCTTGTGCTAGGGTCAGCTGACTATGCCAATCTTTCGCCGTAGCAGTTGGGTATTGCATTTCCACTGCTGGCGTGTGTTTTAGTGCACCAAACCATAGGCCTTTATAAGTAATTAAAAAGCCTGAAATACATAAGATAAATAGCGGCACTGAAATAAATAAGCCCAGTTGAATATGGCTTTTTACCAGGCTGCTTGAGCGGGTGTTACTTGGAATAGACTGTTTAAGGCGAAAGCCTTTACGTACTCGCCACCATAGGTAAATACCGACTAGGGTGATCACGCCACCTAATAAAGATGCGATGCCATTGGTGTATTTACCAAAATCATCCAGCAAGAAGTTACGGTGCAGCCAGAAAATGGTGCTGTAAAATGGTATTTCCCGCATGTTGTAATCGCCAATTTCATTGAGCTCTTGGTCAAGGAAAATAGCTTTACCACGGGTGCTAGCTTGTAGATAAGGGCGATATTCAGTTGGGAAGTTCACCGAACTCATTTCAGGGTAGCGTTCAAAAATTGCCGCGACAGATTGAGCTTTTTGCTCAGTTGTCATAGGTGCGTAAACCTGACCTTTATCATCAATACGTTTTAAAATATCCATAGCACCGAGATAAACCCCGGTGGACAGGACGATTAACATGGTTAAGGTGATGACAAACCCTACCCAGTTATGGAACCACTTTAGCGCTGCGACAATGTTCATATTACTACCTAGGTTATTCTGATTATTCCCAATATGAATCAGTAATTAACGAGACTTGTGGCTATCAAACCACAATAAAATTTCGAGAATGATAATTACTCCTATTTGTGTGTTCAATTAAAGAAGTGTAAAGATTGGCTTTATTTACTTAAGGTGTTAGTGAGATCACACAAGCACCAAGTTGATCTTGGTTGCTTGAGCTGGGTAAAAGGGGGAATAAAAATGACCTAGTCAGTGACCAGGTCATTTAACGAACCTTGTTTAATAGACTCGCAGCGAACTACAGCTGGGTCGTGGATTTTAGGTTTTCAGCTAGAAAGCGTTCCATTGCCTTAAAGGTGGCAACTCGATTTTTATTGTTGGTAAGGTAATGAGTGCCGTTTTCCAATTCGATGTACTCAACATCCTTATTATGTTTTTTGAGCGCGTCGTACATGTCTTCACTGTGATCGACTCGCACCACACGGTCTTTTTCTCCGTGAATGAGTAACACAGGTACGTCGACATTTTTAGCATGGTACACCGGTGAGTTTTCGTAGAGCACGTCAAAGTCATCACCAACTTGTTTTTTGACTATGTCATAGTTGGTAAAATTACGATGATTTTTGACTAAATCTTCCACATCCATCACCCCGGCAAAACTAACCGCGCATTGATAGAGGTTTTTGGTGGTTGCCACTTCCATCATGGCTGCATAGCCACCGTAGCTCCCTCCCACAATACAAATACGTTTAGGGTCAGCAATGCCTTGCTCGATTGCCCAGCGAGTCGCGTCCTCTACGTCGGTTTGCATTTGTTGGCCCCACTTGGCAATACCGGCTTTCATAAAATCAAAACCATAGCCAATAGAGCCGCGATAGTTCATTTGTAGTACGGCATAACCCTGGTTTGCAAAGAATTGACTCCAGTTGCTAAAGCCTGCATTACTGAAGCTGATTGGCCCGCCGTGAGGGTGAACTATTAACGGCAAATTTTTCGCCTCAACGCCTTTTGGTGTTGTTAAGAAGGCTTGGATTTCTTGGCCATCTCTTGCTTTATAAATGTGACTCTTGGTTTTCGCCATTAGCTCTGGTGGCAGTGCCCGGTAGCGATAGGCAAATGGCGCTAGGTCTTGGGTATCGCGATCACCAAAGAAGAAGGTGCCAGATTCTGTTTGGTTGGTGGTAAGCAAGATATAGCGGCGGTTATCATCACTTAAACTGATAATCTCGTTATTAAAATCAGGTAGTGCTTTGTCCAGACCATTGGCGAGTTTTGTTAGGTCGTTGTCCCAGAAGGTGTAATCAGAGTCATCGCCATCAGTAAAGCCAATGACTTTCTTTTTCGCCCGCGAATAGACAAGTGATGGGTTTACATCACGGCCTTCTCGGCTAAATACTAGCTCAAGCTTCAGTTCAGGATCGCGCAGATCAACTTTAGATAAGGCCTTATAACCATCAACGTAGGAATTGACGTATAAGATGTTTGGGTCGTGATCAAAGCCTACTGGCCAAATTACGTTCTCTTCAAATGCCTCAAACTCCCACAGCACTCGCATATCGCCTTTGTTCTCAGATTGCTCATAGATGCGATAAGCTGTGTCGTCGCGGTAGATACCAATACGTACAGTGTGTTGACGGTCGGTTATCCAGTCCCAGACATCGCGGCGAGATGGTTGTACCCAGTGCGAGCGTCCACCAGCTAAGTTTACTTTCATTACTGACGGATATTCTGGGGTATTCCCCATGCCGCGAAACTGCATCAGGATATGCTCGTCATCTTCAGGCAGGTAATCAATCACGTTAGATTGAAATTGCGGTATCCACTTAAAGCGCTTCATTACTGATTTTTTCAGCACATTACTCATCTTCTTTTCTGTAAGTGAGTACTTAACCAAGCGTGATTCAGTTACTGGTGTGCCATAGCGAGTTGCTGGGAAGTTGGCTTTTACCAGCAAAATATCGTTGTTTGCCCAGGTTAGATTGGTAATGCGAAAACGTTTGTTGTCGGTGCGAATAGGGTAGATTTGGCTTTTATCAGCCACATTAAAAATGCTGATTACGCTGCCTGGCTCTTTGCCATCTAAGCGCTGCACAAAGGCAATATGATTTCCATCAGGGGAGAGTCTTACATTACTTACATCCGGAAGACTTCCAAAGGCCTCTGCTGGGAGTTGTTGCACAGTTTGGTTTGATGTGGGTTGCTCAGCATGAGCGATTTGAGTGTGATAAGCGCACATAACTGTGCTGGCTATTGCTGCCAATAACCCAAGGAAGTTCCGTTTCATATTACTCCACTTTTTTCATATTTATGAATTGCTTACTTTATTTGGTTTGGCAGTAAGATTCAATCGCATGATGCACGGTATCGGTAAGATTTCCAAAATATATGTATTGTAAGTTCACGATTTATCTTGCAGAAATTACCCTTGCAGCTGATGCCTGAGTCGCAGCAGGTAGTGAGCACCTAAGCTTATGCTTCGCATTAACATAAAAGCAGCTAGAGCAAGCCAAAGTGCGTGATTGCCCATGTCTTGCAGCAAATACCACAGCGGAAAGTAGACACCAAAAGTTGCGAGCATCATGCTGTTGCGCATAATCTTGCCTTTGGCTGCGCCAATATAAACGCCGTCAAACAGGTAGCAATTAAACGCGACAATCGGCATCAACACTAAGTAGATACTGTATTGCATCGCGGTGGTTTGCACTTGCTCTATATTGGTGAGCATGGCAATCAAGGGCTGCTTAAACAGTAAAAAGCTGCAACTAAACAATATTGCTGTCAACGCCGACCAAAAAAATGCGAGTGTGACTGAGTCGGTCATCAATTTAGGTTTTTTTGCGCCATAGGCTTTACCTACTTCAGCTTCAGCGTAGTATGCTATGCCGTCTAGGGCGTATGAGATCAGCAATACTAGGTTGAGCAGTACCGCATTGGCAGCAATGGTGTTATCGCCAATACCTGCCCCGTAAAACACCATAAAACTAAATGCGGCTTGTAAGCATAAGCTGCGAATAAAGATATCGCGATTGAGTGACAACAGTCCTGACATACCTTTAAAGCGGCAATATTTAATGAGTTGCTGCCATGAAAATTGTTTATCGAGCAGGAGTTGCTGGCGCACTAGTGTTGCAGCCACGGCAAAGGCACTAATGTCGGCGCACACCGATGCCCAAGCTGCCCCTTGTACCTGCCAGCCAAAGCCGATGACAAACAATAAATCGAGTGCGATATTGACCGAGTTGGCAATAATCAATTGCCACATGGCTGCTTTTGGTGCCTGGCGCCCCAGCAACCAACCTAGTAGCACTAAATTGAGTAGTGCAAAAGGAGTCGACCAGATACGAATTTCGACATATTGCTGCGCATAAAACTGTACCTTGTCGCTGGCATCACTTAAGCTCAGTGCCAATTCAAGCAAGGGTTGTTGCAAAATAATGGCGCATATACCCAGAATGATGGCAATCAAACTGCCTTGCGCTAATAATTGTTGCTGTGCCGCATTATCATTTGCGCCATAAGCTTGGGCGACCAACCCTGTGGTCGACATGCGTAAAAAGCCAAGCAACCAAATAATCAAAGTGAGCATAGTACTACCTAGCGCCACGCCGCCAAGGTAATATGCGTGCTCTAGATGACCAATGACCGCTGTATCAATCAGTCCAAGTAATGGGACAGTGATATTAGACAAAATCATCGGTGTCGCTAGCAGCAGGAGCTGGCGATTCTTTTGGCGGTCGAACAAAATAGACGTTACAGACATAGGGTGAAAGTCATGCTCAAAAAGTTAGGTTTATTGCTTTGCAGTATTGGTATGCTGCTGAGCTATTCAGCGCATGCGGTGGTTATTTTACAGTATCATCACGTCTCTGACACTACACCTAAAAGTACCAGTGTTACCCCAGCGCAATTTGCCGAGCAAATGGCGTATCTGGCAGATAATGATTTTAATGTTGTTAGCATTACTGATGCCGTTGAAGCTATTAAATTTCGCAAGGCGATGCCAGCTAAATCGATTGTGATCACCTTCGATGATGGCTATGACAATATAATCAACAACGCTGCGCCGATTCTTGATAAATACCAGTTTCCTTATACTGTATTTGTTGCAGCTGAGCCCATTGCTGCGGGTTATAAAGGCATGATGAGTTGGCAGCAAATTCGTGAGCTTGCCCAAGGCGGCGCGACGATAGCTAACCACACTTGGGAGCATGAGCATTTAATTCGTAAGCTTGATGGTGAAAGTGATTCACAATGGTTGCAGCGAGTTGAGAAGAGTATTGTTGACACTGAAGAGAAAATCCTCAAAGAAACTGGGCAAAGCGTGAAAATGCTAGCTTATCCTTACGGAGAATATAACAGTCAAGTGGCAAGCTTGATAAAAGATCTTGGTTATATTGGCTTTGGTCAGCAGTCAGGCGCAGCTGGCCCACATTCAATTTTAACTGCGCTGCCGCGTTTTCCTGTGGCACATGCTTACGCTGATATTAACGAGCTGAAAGTGAAGTTTACTAGCTTGAATATGCCCGTAATTACCCAAAACAAAACCGATCCGCTTTTAGAGCAAGGTCAGTGGCGACCTAGGTTAACGGTCAAATTAGATATGAGTGATATCCATCCTCATCAGTTGATGTGTTTTGTGCAAGGGCAGGGTGCAAACAAGCCTGAGTGGTTGAATGAAGATGAGTTTACGATTCAGGCGGTGACAGACTTACCTGCGGGGCGCTCGCGATACAACTGCACTGCGCCGAGTAAATCAGGTAAAGGCTACTATTGGTTTTCTCAAGCCTGGGTTAGACCTAAAAATGATGGCACCTGGGTTGCAGAATAAGTTCTAGCGTTTGTTTAGCACCAATCAAATCTCAACTTTATGAGCTACTCAATTGCGAGTAGCTCAAATAGCTTAGGTGCAATGTCTTCTAAATTGAGTTGCTCATTGCAGGCACCCAATGCCACAGCTGCTCCAGGCATGCCCCATACAACCGAGGATGCTTCGTCTTGAGCAATTGTATAGGCTCCGGCTTTATTGAGCTTAAGTAAGCCTTTACTGCCATCTTGCCCCATGCCTGTAAGCAACACACCGACCGCAGACTTAGCCTGTACCTCAGCGATACTGTCAAACAATACATCTACAGAAGGTTTATGGCGGTTAACGGGATCACTGTCGATGAGCTTACAATAAGCAAACCCTAGGCGCACATCTATGGTGAGGTGTTTATCTCCGGGGGCTATATAGGCTGTACCAGGAGTGAGCATTTCGCCGCCTTGAGCTTCAATAATCTCAATTTCACAGTTGCTGTTAAGCCGTTTCGCGAATGAGGCGCTAAAGACTGGCGGAATGTGCTGGGCAATTAAAATAGGTGGGCAAGTGAGCGGCATTTGCTTTAGCAAATATTGAATTGCCTCAGTGCCTCCAGTTGACGCGCCAATGGCTATCAGGCGGTTATGAAAACGTTTGCGTGGTGGCTTAACCGGCGTTTTATGCTTGGGCTTAATCTGATATTTAGCCTGGCTAGCTCCGCGAACCTTATGCACCAAATAGTGGTGGAACTGAGTTAAATCTTGTGGCTGATTGTTTTTGGGTTTGGCAATAAAGTCTACCGCGCCTAGCTCCATCGCCTCTAAGGTGACAGCTGCACCTTTCTCGGTTAACGATGACACCATCACCACAGGCATTGGCCTTAGGCGCATTAGGTTACGCAAAAATGCCAGCCCATCCATTTTGGGCATTTCTACATCTAGAGTAATGACGTCAGGATTAAGCTTTTTAATTTGCTCGCGGGCTTGATAGGCATCTTCAGCAGTGCCAACCACCTCAATATCTTCAGCCTGCTCCAGCATATGGCTCAGCAGTTTGCGCATAAGAGCCGAGTCGTCAATGACTAGCACTTTGATCATTTTTTCGCTCTCCTATGGTTGCTGCACCGCTGTTTGGCCTAATGCTGTTGTGTAAAATTCGAGGCGATCTAACGCTATGGTTGGTTTAAAGCTCTTTGTTATTTAAAAGCATTCTGTTGCTCAAAGTTTTGGGCGATAAATCGTTTGCCCTTCAAATACAAACTCGTCACTCAGCTGCATCAATGTTTCTGAATGACCAACAATCAGGTAGCCATCGTCGGCAAGTAGTTGTCTGAACCTGGCGATGATGCGCTTTTTCGTTTCATGGTCAAAATAGATAAATACATTGCGACAAAAGATGACGTCAAACGGACCTTTCATTGGCCATGCATCTAGCAAGTTAAGTTGTTTAAAATGCACGAGCTGCCTAATAAGTGGGCTTAGTGTGAAGTCATGCTCACCCTGTCTTTTTGCATATTTATTGGCATATTCAGATGGGATTGAAGACAGCTTTTCATCGCTATAAATGCCACGTTTGGCAGTGTTTAGTACGTTGGTATCCAAATCTGTCGCCAGAATTTTTAAGTCCCATTCGTTAGTCGCAAATGGGTGAGCGAGAGTCATTGCGATACTGTATGGTTCTTCTCCTGTAGAGCAAGCCGCTGACCAAACTCGCAGGCGTTTATTGGGGCGAGACAGCCATTGCTGAGTAATTTTATCTTTAAGATATTCAAAATGATGCCCCTCGCGAAAAAAGTAGGTGAGGTTAGTGGTGAGTGCATTTATGAATACAGGTAGCTCGGTTTCATCCCGTTGTAAGCGTTGTACATAATCAGCAAAACTTGTTTCACCAAGCTGGCGCAGGCGCCTAGATAACCTTGAGTAAACCATATGTTTTTTGCGTGCAGGTAGCACAATTCCGGTACTTTTATATGCAAGTTGACGGATAGCCTCAAAATCTGCACTCGACATAGGGAACTCTTTGTCCATGTCGAATGCAGTATCGGTTTGTTGTTGAAGTTGTGAGCTCAAATTAGAACTCATGCCAGTCCTCTTGGCTTACATCAAAAGGCAGTTTCTGTGCGCTGGCTTTCATACCTTTGACTTTGTGGGGTTCAAACTCTTGTCCAGTATTAAAGAAGTTGAGTTTCCCGCGCATATTGCGAGCTTGTTCTGTCATGGTGTCGCCTGCTGCCGAGATCTCTTCAACTAATGCGGCATTTTGTTGGGTCATTTGGTCCATTTGTGAAATAGACTTGTTCACTTCCAAGATACCAACTGACTGCTGTTCGGCGGCAATACTGATGTTAGAGATCATTTCCGCCACTTTACTTACAGAGCTCATAATGTCTTTCAGGGTGTCACCCGATTGATTTACAAGCGTAGTACCGTCAGTAACCTTGCTAACACTGTCGCGGATAAGCTCTTTAATCTCTTTGGCTGCGCCCGCACTGCGCTGGGCAAGGTTACGCACTTCACCAGCAACTACGGCAAAACCGCGTCCTTGCTCGCCCGCTCTTGCGGCCTCTACTGCAGCATTTAGCGCCAGCAGATTGGTTTGGAAGGCAATTTCATCAATTACGGTAATAATGTCGGCAATACGCTTACTTGATTCTGTGATTTCATCCATGGCGCTAACAGCTTGCTTGACGACGCTACCGCCAAGCTCCGCACGACTACTGGCTTCCTGAGCCAGTTTATTAGCAAGTGCCGCGTTGTTTTCGCTTTGTTTAACTGTGCCTGTCATTTGCTCCATGCTGGCAGCGGTTTCTTCAAGTGATGCGGCTTGCTCTTCAGTGCGCTGACTCAAATCAATATTGCCCTGAGCAATTTCTTCCGCATTGGCGGTGACTGTATTCGCGGTTTCACGGATCTCGCTTAGCACTTCTGTCAATCGGCTAACGGTTGCGTTGGCGTCGCGCTGTAGTTTACTGAATTCACCTTCATATTCACCCGATAACGTTGTACTCAAATCTCCTTTCGCAAGGCCATCAAATAGCGCCACAACATCAGAAATCACTGAGTCAGATACCTTGAGCAGGCTATTTAACCCTTGAGATAATGACAGGAAGAAGCCGTCTTTATCGTCCAGACTTAAACGTTGACTTAAATCGCCGCGGTTCGCGGCTTCAACTAAGCGACTCACCTCTTTCTCGATGCGCACCTCTGAGGTGCGGTCTTCCCACTCAACCACAGTACCAATACGTTCATCGTCGGCATTCTTAATTGGGTTAGCGGTGAATTTAAAGAAGCGTTTGCCCACTCTAAATTGTGCATGGTGAGTGTCTTGCAGGCTTGCCAAAATATTGTGTTGATGCACTGGGTTCTTGTGGAATACGTCAATATTCTCGCCCACTAGATTTTTAGCGTTAAATGCGGGTAAGCCTTCGCGCACATCTTCTTGAGCTTCTTCGAACATGGCTTGTAGTGCACGGTTGGTGTAAATAATATCGTTATTATTGTCTGCAACCATGGTATTGGCGCTTACACAATCCAGTGCCTGCTTAATGCGCGCCGTTTCAGCAGCTTGGGCTTTTTCCTGTTTTTCGCGCTCGACTTGCTCTGTCATATCTAGCCACTCAACCACTGTGCCTATGCGTTTTCCATCGCGGGTAATCGGGGTCGCTGTGAGACGAAAGGTGAGCCCTTCAACGCTAAAGATACTTTGGAATGCCTTTGTCATTGCCGAGACTAATTTTCGCTGGTGGTTTGGATTTTTATGGAAGATATCCATGTTGCAACCAACTAGGTTATCGGCGTCAAGTTGAGTGAGACTAGCCTTAAGCTTTGTCTCATTGGCCTTAAACATGGCAGACAGCGATGGGTTGCAATAGACAATATCAAATTGAGAATCTGCCACCATTACATTGCCCTGACAGGCATCAATCGCTTGTTTGTAAAAACGACTGTTTTGCGTGTCCTGCCACCAGGCTTTGACCAGTGTGTCCATCTTTTGCCACTCAGGGTTTTGCAAGCTTGGTAGCTCAGGCTCATCGACAGAAGAGTAGGCGTTAGTTATCTCGTCAATAATACGACTTAAGTTAGCCTGACGCTGACCACTAACATACATTTGCATCACAATAAGGGCGACACAGGCGGTCATAAGTATCGCGCTAAGGCCGCTGCTGACATCGGATAAGGTAACTGCGATAGCAATCACCCCTGTTCCTAGGGCACCAAATGCGGCAAAGGGGACGTATCCTTTTTGGTGTGACTGAGTTGGTTCCATACTCTCTTCCTCGGCGAGTAACGCGTAAAGTTATTCTGATTCAGTCGCGGACGAATCAATTTCTAATTGGTTGATAATACTGGATAACTGAGATGCACTTGGGAGCATCTCGTTGCCTAAAAGCATGTGTACATCGAGCAAGATAACCATGTTGTCGTTAATGCTCGTTAAGCCTTTAATAAAGCGGATATCGGTTTCAAGACCAAAGTCTGGGGTGGCTCTAAGCTCATCGTCATCGACAATAATCACATCTGATACTGCATCAACAACGATACCAATGACTTTGAATTGCTTTTCGACAGCAATTTTGACCACGATGACGACGGTAGTTGGGCCATAACTTAGCTCCTCAATACCAAAGCGTTGCCTTAAGTCGATAATGGGCACAATAATGCCGCGCAGGTTGATTACGCCTTTGATATGCGCAGGTGCATTAGGCAATACTGTGGTGTTTTGCCAGCCGCGAATTTCTTGTACACATAAGATCTCAACGCCATACTCCTCGCGTCCCATAACAAATGTTAAATACTGCTGATTAACATTGCCCTGTGATGCTTGAGATTGTTGATGTGTCATTTCCAATGCTTTGTTCTCCTACGCAGCATGATCTTTGTTGACGCCAATGCCAGCCAGTTGTGCCAGGCTGTTTACGTCGATAATAAGTGCTACAGTGCCATCACCTAAAATGGTCGCGCCAGAAACGCCGGCAATTTTGGTGTAATTATCTTCTAAGTTTTTAATCACTACCTGCTGTTGAGATAGCAGTTCATCTACCAGCAACCCGACCTTTTTGTCGTTGTTGTCGACAATCATTACAATGCCATCTTGTGGCTGCTTGGCATCTGGGGCGTGATTAAACTGCTGATAAATTCTCACCAGGGGAATGAACTCTTCTCGCAGATGGATCACTTCTTGATTATTGCCGAGCTGATTAACTTGATTGGCTGTAACTTGCAAAGACTCATGGATGGCAACCAATGGCACCACATAAATATGCTCGCCAATTCGTACTAGCTGACCGTCAAGAATGGCTAGAGTCAGCGGCAGGTTAATGGTGATTTTGCAGCCTTGGCCTGATTGCGATTGCAGGTTAATAGTGCCATTAAGGTCGGTGATGTTGCGTTTAACCACATCCATGCCTACGCCGCGTCCTGATAGATCTGACACCTCGTCGGCTGTGGTAAAACCTGGGTGGAAAATAAGCTGGTTAATCTCATCATCAGCAAGATTATCGCTGGCACTAATAAGCTGCTTTTGCTCAGCAATAGCACGGATTTTTTTGGTATTTAAGCCAGCGCCATCATCAATAATTTCAATGATGATCGCGCCGCCGCGATGATAGGCATTGAGACTAATGGTGCCCATTTCTGACTTACCTTGAGCGCGCCTTACCTCAGGCATTTCAATACCGTGGTCAAGTGCGTTACGCACAAGGTGCACCAATGGATCGACAATTTTTTCCATCACGGTTTTGTCGAGTTCGGTTTCTTCACCGTTAAATACCAGATCGACTTTTTTACCCAGCTGTTTGCTTATGTCATGGATAAGCCGAGGAAAGCGGTTAAAAGCGAATGAGATTGGCAACATGCGGATTTTCATGACGCTTTCTTGTAGCTCACGGGTGTGGTTCGATAGCTGCTCGAGACCCATACGCAAATCAAGCATCATGTCGTCGTCAATGGTTTCCTGTTGACCGATTTGACCTAGCATTGCTTGAGTAATAATTAGTTCACCAACCATATTGATCAGCTGGTCGACTTTATTGATGCCAACGCGAATAGTACTGCTAGATTCGCTCGTTTTAGTGACAGCTTGTTTTGTTGCTGTGCTCGTTTGTTTTGCCGCCCCATCATTTGTAGACGTAGCTTGTGTGGGGTTATCGGCATCGATTGCTTGAATGACTGTTAAGTCAGCAACTTCCGCAAGTAGCGAGTTGTTTGCTGGCGCGGTGCTCGCTTGCTCTTGTTGAGCTGAAGGCTTACTCAATTTAGCTGAGGGCTCTTTTATTGGCGCTGAAGGCTCTATCGCATCATTGAGGCTGCTGGTTATCTCATCGTCAAAATTAAAGGCTTCGGCAACTGCTTGGCTGAAATCAAATTCTGCAATGCCATCTGTATTCGCATTTGAGGTTTCTGTTGCGCCCAGATCCAATTGCTCGGTAGCTTGATCATTGTTATTTGCTTCAGCTGTCTGGCTTGGCTGCTGACTAAACCAAGTCGCTTCTTGCTCAGGGTTGCGCTCTAGGGTGAGGTAATCAAGCTGGCATTCATCTTCAACCCACTCAAACACTTCTTTAAGCCTATCAAGCGGGCTGTCTGTCAGCAGGGTAATCGTCCATTGCAGTGAGCAAACTTCTGGGTCGAAGTCATCAAAACCTGGGTAACTCACATCGTTGAGCTTAATGTGGTATTTTCCGAGCTGCTGCAACTCGGTGAACATATAGCTAGGGTCGTTACCGCAGCGCAGAATATCAACACCTGGAACAAACCTGATTTGCCACAGGGTTGCCTGTGTATCGGCGGCATCTAGTTGCGCCTTTTCTTCAGTGCTAGTTTCCTGAGTGTTAGTTTCCTGAGCCTCTGATTCTTGAGTATTGGCTTCAAGAAGTTGTTCTGATTGTTCTGATGTTGGCTGCTGAGCCAGTTGTTGTTCAAATTGTGCAGATAAACTCTGTAACTGCTCACTTTGGTATTCACTGTCGTTCATTAGCGCATCGATCATCGCACGCAGAATGTCGACTGATTGCAATAACATGTCTACGTGCAAGGCGCTAAGTTGGCGTTTGCCATCGCGAATGTCATCTAGCAGGGTTTCGAGCAGATGAGTAAAGTTAGCGACTTGGTTAAAGCCAAAGGTTGCGCTGCCGCCTTTGATGGAGTGCGCCGCGCGGAAAATGGTATTAATGGACTCGTGATTTAGGTTGTCGATATTAATTTCAAGCAGCTCAGATTCCATGATATCCAGCCCCTCGAGGCTTTCCTCAAAAAAAACCTGACTGAACTGGCTTAAATCAATATCCATTTGATTTACCTATCCTAAAACTTTACGAGCAGTGGCAAGGAGCTGATCTGGATTAAAAGGTTTTACTATCCATCCTGTTGCTCCTGCGGCGCGGCCTTCTTGTTTTTTCTCGGGACTAGATTCTGTGGTTAACATGAGCAAGGGCACAAACTTGTAGGCATCTAATGCTCTGAGCTCCTTGATCAAGGTTATACCGTCCATCACTGGCATATTAATGTCAGAGATGACGAGATCGAACTGATTTGCTTTTGCCAATAACAGCGCTTCTTGACCGTCTGCAGCTTCTGCTACTTCATAACCAGCCGTTTTAAGCGTGAAACTAACCATTTGTCGCATTGAGGTCGAATCATCTACGGCGAGAATTTTCTTCATTAGACTTCATCCTTTGCATTCATTCTTACGCGTCTACATCCACAAGACGTATCCCTAAATGGGCGAGTTGCTGCATTAAGCTGGACTGGAGATTTAACCAGGTTAGTTCGATGTTTTTATCAGCGCATGTTCGGTCAAAAAAGAACAGCATTTGCGCACCAGCAGTATCAACTTTATTAAGCTGGCTGGCATCGAGCGTGACTGGAGAGGCTTGTTGCTGTTGGGACAGTAACTGCTTGTATATAGGCTGAATATTCCTGATGGTTATCTCAGAGCCTAAATCAATCGTCGTTGTTGCCATGCTCAATCCAGTTAGGGTTTATCTCCACTTTGCTAAATATAGACCTATATTGTGGTGATTTATTGAAAACTAACAAAAATATTGGATTAAATTACCTTAGCAACAAGTAGTATGTAAACCGAAAGTTGTAGCAAAGTGTTTTGCTGTTTAACACTCGCGCCTATCCTTGTTGGAAACGGACAATTCTTTCAAAGTCGCTGATCAGCTGTGCATTGATGATTTGTGGCGCTTTACCCGGCTGTTGTTGAGTTTTAAATACGGCAAACTTTTCGCCTTTAGGTGAAACCAGCACATAAGAGGCGCTGTGATCGACCTGATAATTGGCATCGTCACCCACCATGGCATAGGTGAAACCTAAATCGCGGCTAAATGGAAATAGCTGGGCGTGGTCGGCAGTGACGGCCTTGAAGTCTTTGTTGAAAAAGTTGATGTAATCGAGCATTTTAGCCTGGGTGTCGCGCTTAGGGTCGGCCGAGACAAACACCACTTGCAGGTTTGGAGCAATTTGTTGCAGTTGCGGATAGGCAGCAGACAGCTTATTAAGTGTAGTGGGGCAGATATCAGGACAAGAAGTGAAACCAATAAAAAATAGGCTCCACTTGTCTTGTAGATCCTGATTATCAAATTTATTGCCATATTGGTCGCGTAGCGCAAATGGCGCTAAGCCTCTTGGGTTATCAAAGATATAGCTGGTACTCAAATTTGGAATTGTTTGTTTTGAAGCCTGAGTCGCAAACCAGGCTCCTAGTCCACACATCACCATTGCCAATAACAGTAACTTCTTCATTGATAACCTCATTGTCATTTGACTTGTCCTTGCTACCACAAGTAGTGGTCCACGAGCAGCACAATAAACAGCAGCATTAGGTGATAGATAGAGAACTTAAATACCTTCATTGCTAACCCTGGCTCGTCATGAAACTTGAGTTGCCATGCTTTATAAATAAAACCGCAGCTAAGCAGTGTTGAGCCAACTAAATAAACTGGTCCACACATGCCAACCAAAACTGGCAATAAGCAAGCTAATGCCAGCAACACTGTATATAGCAAGATGCAGGTTTTGGTGAGTTCCACTCCGTGAGTGACCGGTAGCATTGGAATATCGACTTTGGCGTACTCTTTCTGACGATGAATTGCTAGCGCCCAAAAGTGCGGTGGGGTCCAGGCAAAGATGATTATCACCAACAATAGTGCATTGCCGTGGAGCTCATTGGTCACAGCTGTCCAACCTAGCAGTGGCGGCATAGCGCCGGCAAGACCACCAATGACAATGTTTTGCGAAGTTGCACGTTTAAGGTAAGCGGTATAAATCACCGCGTAACCAATGAGACTGGCAAAGGTAAGCCAGGCTGTTAACGGATTCACCAAGGCGTAAAGTAAGATAAAGCCAAGTAAGCCTATTCCTGTGGCAAATATGCCTGCACGCATTGATGAAATTTTTCCTTTGGGAAGCGGGCGATTATAGGTGCGCGCCATTAAGCCATCGATGCGGCGATCAATTAGGTGGTTAAACGCGGCAGCGGAGCCTGACATTAAACCAATACCCACAAGTCCGACAATTAGCGGTTGCAGTGGCACAGCGCCTGGCACCGCCAGGCACATGCCAACAACTACAGTGAGCAGCATCAGCGCCACAACTTTAGGTTTAGTCATTTCAAAATAGGCGCGCCATTGCAGCGAGCTGGATAAGCTTGCCTGAGAAAGTGCGATAGGTTTCGACATAGTTATTTCCTCAAATTCGACCTAGGCTTTGCGCCAAAGTGAATAGTTGATGAAGACCACTGAAAGCAGCAGTAGTGCGGCGCCGCCGTTATGTGATACCGCAATACCTAAAGGTAAATGCATTACGATATTCGACACACCCAGCAGCAGTTGCAAAGTTAATAGACCAAGCAATACCCAGGCACTTTTACGCAGGGTAGTTGAACCCGTGCCGATCAATTTGAATGCTAGATAACCAAGGGCTACAGCGGTGACCACCGCCCAGATGCGATGGCTCACATGAATAGTCATTCGCGCCGCGTAGTCCAGTACGCCGAATTCATAGCTGTCATGTTCGCCTTGCCACAGTGAAAACGCCTGTATTGGTGACAGGTTGTCCATCCAATTACCTTCACAAATGGGCAAGCTGGTACAGGCCAGCGCGGCATAGTTTGATGATGTCCAGCCGCCAAGAATGATTTGTATGACCAAGATTGCCAGGCTAGCTAGCGCCAGTGGTGCTAGATTGCGGGCGTTGGTTGTTAGATTCGGATTAGCGTGAATATCTGCGTGAGCAGCTTCAAGTGGCTGATGACGTAAATAGAGTAAAAACAACAGGCAAAATAAGCTAAAACCACCAATTAGATGCGCCATTACAATCACTGGCATTAGCTTCATGGTGACGGTCCACATACCAAGGGCCGCCTGAAATAGAATTAAAGCTGCGATGGCCATAGGTAGCTTTTTGGGGGCATCACGAGTACGCAAGCTGATAATTAAAATGGCTAAAACCATCAAGCCTAATAAACCTGCAATGTATCTGTGGATCATCTCTAACCAAGCTTTATCTTGCTCTAATGCGCGCTCTGGAAACTGCTGGTTTGCACTAGCAACATCCTGAGCGGTAGACGGCACGGTTAGTTGACCGTAGCAGCCTGGCCAATCAGGACAGCCAAGGCCAGCGTCAGACAGGCGAGTGTAGGCGCCCATTAAAATCACTGCCAGGGTAAAAACTAAGGTGAATTTGAGTAGTCGATTAATCGTCATTAGCCAACCCTCGAGAGTTTTAACATCTTACGTAGATCGGCAATCATGGCTTTACCTAGGGCGATATTTTGCTGCTGGCCAACAACGCCAGGGTATTGCATCACCATGCTGCCAAGTGGGTCGATAATGACAAATTGATTACTAGTCAGATGAGCCGTCATATCTTTTGAGGCGCGCACGGTTTCAAAGTCGACATCGAACTGGCTTAATGCTTTGGTATCACTGCGTTTGGTGGTGATAATTACTGGAGTCACTCGGTCTCGGTGACGACCCAGTGCAACATGAGTTTGGTTAAGTACATATAGGCGTGATAAGCATGACTGGTCACATTGCTCTGGTAATAAGTAGGCCATTTGCCATAGCTGAGGTGCTGGGTTGGTCATCTGCATGCTTTGATAGCTCATGCTGCTATCGAGCAGTTGCCCTTGGTTGGTGACGCCGCCTTGGTACCAGTCAAAATACAGTACAAGTTTGGCGGCCAAAACGGGCACAATAAAAGCCGCTAAAACAATGATGAGTGTTTTTCTGCTGCGTTTTACATTAGCGCTAGTCGGTGTTGTTGGGGAGTTCATATTTGCTCCTCTTTATATCAAATTTAGTTTTGGGTTAATGCTTGTTGTTTATGAATACTTGTTTACGAGTACTTTTTATTTAAGGAAACCTGTTTGTTGTTTACGAATAAACCTAACAGCTAGCCATAGCATCAAGCTTAAGAACACGGCTGCCATAGTGAACCACTGCAGGGCATAACCTTGATGTTTTTGCACCCCTAATGGAATAGGCTGCCATGGCTGAGGTAATTGTTGGTTAGCAAGTGAGTTGGGCTGCAGCACTAGATTGGCGATTGGTGTTTGTAGCAATTCACTTAGCTCAGCAATATTAAGATTTTGAAATCGCAGCGGGTTGCCCATCTCGGCTTGCAGTTGTTGGCTCATTGGGTTGATTTGTTTTTGATAAACCCGACCTGTTAACTCAACTTGCTCTAAAGGTAGCGGCTGTACGCTTGGTAATATGCGGCGGTCTTTACTGCCTGCAACAAAGCCTAATTCAAGCAATAGCCTAGGTTGTGATGGCGCTACCGTTAGCAGCTGAAATGCTAAATAACCCACCTGTCCTTGGTAGACTTGATTATCGAGTAGCAAGATTTGCTCGCTTACTGGTGTCGCGCTAAGGGCAAGTTGGTAGCCACTTAGTAGGCTAAACTCATCTGTTTGTTGCTTAGCCAGCTGCCCCAGTATTTCGCTGTAGCTTAATTGGCGTTGCTGCTGACGCTCACTCAAGGTTTGTTGCCATGTTTGCTTTTGTTTAGCTCTGTCTAACTGCCATAAGCCCAGCTTGACCAGAGCGCTAAATACCGCCACAGTAATTAATATGAACGCGACAATTGACCAACCATAACGTTTCCAAGGACTGCCTGTGACAACCCCATTCATCGTTAAGTTAGTGTTAGTGCTACTGCTCATATTCATTATGTTTAACTTAGCTAGGGCGCTGTTTATTTTGGTTAAAGGCGAAAATAAACAATCAATGGCGCCATTTTTGGGAAAACGCGTGCTGTTTTCAGCTATCGCCGTCATCTTGTTGCTTCTGGCGCTTGGGTTTGGTTTTATCGCACCTAACCCAAGACCTTATTAGCTATTCACCACGTATCTACAGCACGTAGACGAAGATAAATAGTCCTAGCCACACCACATCAACAAAGTGCCAGTACCAACTTCCCGCCTCGAAGGCGAACTGCTTGTCTGGGGTGAAGTGGCCTTTCAATACTCGCAAGAACAAAATGAGTAAGAACAAGGTGCCCAAGGTCACGTGCATGCCGTGAAACCCGGTTAGCAAGAAGAAGGTATTGCCGTAAATACCCGACTCTAACGTCAGTCCCATATCATGATAGGCGTGGGTATACTCCAGCACCTGCAGGTATAAGAACACTGAGCCAAGAATAATGGTGATTGCGAGCCACACGATAAGTGGTGTGCGCTTCATTTTCTCAAGACTTGTGTGGGCAAAGTGCAAAGTGACTGACGAGGTCACCAGAATGATGGTGTTAATTAGCGGCAAGCCGGTCCAAGGCATAGCCTCAGTTGTGGTGCCATCTGGAGTTTTAATCAGTGGCCACATCGCTTCGAATGTCGGCCACAGTACTTCGTGGGTCATGGCGTTATTTGATGCGCCGCCAAGCCAAGGGACTGAAATCATGCGCGCGTAAAACAGCGCGCCAAAGAACGCGCCAAAGAACATCACTTCTGAGAAGATAAACCAGCTCATGCCTTGACGAAATGATCTATCCATTTGCGCTGAATATAGGCCAGCCATCGACTCGTCGATAACATTTTTAAACCAGCCAAATAGCATAAATATAATCACGCCAATACCGGCGATCAGGATATAGCCGCCTGAGCTTTGCTCAGTTGATAACTGTTGAATATAACTGCCTGCACCAAACGCGATTAAAAATAGCCCTATGGCGCCGACAATCGGCCAAATACTCTGGGCGGGTACATAATAGGTTTCATGTTTTGTTGTCATTTTGCTGCTCCTTGCTCTATCGCACTCACCACCTTTCCTGTGATGTCATAGAGGGTATAAGAGAGAGTCAATGTGGTGATGGACTCAGGAAGATCTGGGTCCACATAAAAAATCAGAGGTAACTCGGCGCTTGCTTGCGCGGCTAGTGGTTGCTGGTTAAAGCAAAAACATTCGGTTTTATTAAAGTAAGCCGCGCCTTGACCGGGTGACACAGATGGAATTGCTTGACCGACGGTGTCTTTAGCAGACTTATTGTGGGCGATGAATTTGGCGTGAGTAAGTTTGCCCGGATGTACCTCAATCCGATTAACTTGCGGAGTAAAGTCCCACGCCATGCCTGACTGTACATGTGCGATAAACTCGACAGTGACAGTGCGGCTCTCATCGACAACCACAGCTTCATAAGTACTTGCCGTGCCTTGAGGTTTACCATTGATGCCTAGCGCATCACAAAGCACGTCATAAAGTGGCACCAACGCAAATCCAAAGCCGAACATACCCACTGAGCCAAGCACCAGTAGCGTGAGTAGTTTACGATTTGACTTTGGGCTTGCTGTCATATCATTTCACCTCTGGTGGAGTCGTGAACGAGTGATACGGTGCTGGGCTTGGGATTTCCCATTCAAGTCCTTCGGCACCTTCCCAAGGTTTTGCTGGTGCTTTCTCTCCGCCGCGTACGCACTTAATCACCACAGCTAAGAAAATCAGCTGCGACAGACCAAAGGCGAAGCCGCCAATCGATACGATTTGGTTAACGTCTGCAAACTGAATAGCGTAATCAGGGATACGTCTTGGCATACCCGCAAGACCCAAGAAGTGCATTGGGAAGAACAGCACGTTGACCGAAATCACTGAGCACCAGAAATGCCAGCGCCCTAACGTCTCGCTGTACATGTGACCTGTCCATTTAGGTAGCCAGTAATAAGCGGCTGCCATAATGGAGAATACCGCGCCAGATACCAGTACATAGTGGAAGTGAGCCACTACAAAGTAGGTGTCATGATATTGAAAATCCGCTGGTGTAATTGCCAGCATCAGTCCTGAAAAGCCGCCAATGGTAAACAGGATGATGAATGCCAGTGCAAATAACATAGGTGTTTCGAAGGTCATCGCGCCGCGCCACATGGTGGCTACCCAGTTAAATACCTTCACGCCAGTTGGCACTGCAATCAACATGGTGCAGTACATGAAAAATAGCTCAGCAAATACTGGCATACCTGTAGTGAACATGTGATGCGCCCAAACCAGGAATGACAAGATTGCGATACTGGCGGTGGCGTAGACCATTGATGCGTAACCAAACAGCGGTTTGCGACAAAACGCTGGGACAATGGCTGAGATAATGCCAAAGGATGGCAGAATCATGATGTATACCTCTGGGTGACCAAAGAACCAGAAAATATGCTGGAACATTACTGGGTCACCGCCACCGGCAGCATCGAAGAAGCTGGTGGCGAAGTATTTATCGGTCAATACCATGGTGACAACACCGGCGAGGACAGGCATAACGGCAATAAGCAAGAATGCCGTGATTAACCAAGTCCACACAAACAGTGGCAGCTTCATCCAGGTCATGCCTGGAGCGCGCATATTGACGATGGTGACAATAACGTTAATTGCACCCATGATTGAACTGATACCCATAATATGCACAGAGAATACAAATAGTGCTGTGGTATCTGGACTATAGGTTGTCGACAGCGGTGCATAGAAGGTCCAGCCAAAGTTAGGTCCGCCGCCTTCCATAAATAGCGAGCCTATCAACAGAGAAAACGCGAATGGTAGGATCCAAAAACTCCAGTTGTTCATTCGCGGCAGCGCCATATCTGGCGCGCCAATCATCATGGGGATCAGCCAGTTTGCTAACCCTGTAAAGGCTGGCATCACTGCGCCAAATACCATGATGAGGCCATGAACCGTGGTCATCTGGTTGAAGAAGTTGGGGTCAACTAGTTGTAGACCTGGCTGGAATAGTTCGGCGCGAATAACCATCGCCATTGCGCCGCCAGTTAAAAACATTAAGAAACTAAACCACAGATAGAGTGAACCTATGTCTTTGTGGTTGGTGGTTAAAACCCAACGCATGAGCCCTTTTGGGGCGCCATGATGATCATCATGGTGTACATGGTCGGCAGTTTGTTCGTGTGTCATTGTGCTCATTGTTCCACTCTCCTACTGACCATGACTGTCAACGTCTTTCGCTTGCACGGTATCGCCTGAGTTATTACCCCAAGCGTTGCGCTCATAAGTCACTACCGCAGCGATTTGTCTTGGCGTCAGTAATGCGCCAAACGCTTGCATTGCCGTGCCAGGAGCACCGTTTTTGACTACTTCAATATGACCGCTTACATCACCTTTGATGATAGGGCTGCCAATCAGAGATGGGAAAGCACCAGGAAGACCTGCGCCATTGGCTTGGTGACAGGCAACACAGCTTGCCATGTAAACTTGTTCACCTTCACTCATTAGCTGTTCATGGGTGAGTTCGGAAAGGTCGGCTTCAACTGCCTGAGCAACTTCGCTGGCGATCTCTTGGACTTCACTAACCACAGTTTCAGCTGCTTGCTCTATGGTTTCGACAGCCGAGGTTGCGTCAGGTACCGCTTGGGTTGCTTCAGTTTCAGCGCTCGAGCTGGTGGCAGCTCCTGTAGTAAGGTTGCTAACATCGATCGCCTGCACTGAGTCGCCGCTGTTGTTGCCCCAGGCATTGCGCTCATAAGTGACGACAGCGGCAATTTGAGTTGCACTTAGCTGCTTATTGAATGCCTGCATAGCCGTGCCGGGTTTACCGTTAACTACGATATCAATGTGAGCTGACACATCGCCCTTAATCAGCGGACTGCCAATAAGTGATGGGAACACACCCGGAAGGCCAGCGCCGTTAGGTTGGTGACAAGCCGCGCAGCTCGCAAGGTAAACCTGCTCGCCTTGAGCCATCAGCTCTTCCATCGACAAGGTCTTATTAAGCGATGCGGCGGCTTCTACTTCGGCCTGTTTAGCTGCTAGTTTTTGGTCAGCTAACCAAGCATCAAATTCAGCTTCTGGTAATACTTCAACCACCACCGGCATAAAGCCGTGGTCTTTACCACATAGCTCGGCGCATTGCCCGCGGTAAGTGCCAGGCTTATCAACCTTGGTCCAGGCTTCATTAATAAATCCTGGGTTAGCATCTTTTTTAACGGCAAATGCGGGTACCCACCAGGAGTGAATCACATCATCTGAAGTCATTAAAAAGCGCACTTTACGATTGGTAGGGATGACTAGAGGTTTATCTACTTCCAGTAGGTAGGTATCGGTTTTGGTGGCGTCGCCCTCGATTTGATCTCTTGGGGTCGATAGTACGCTGAAAAACTCGACGTCTTCATTGAAGTAGCTGTAATGCCACTTCCATTGTGAACCCGTTACCTTAATCGTTAAGTCAGCATTCGATGGGTCTTCCATGGCGATCAAAGTTTTGGTCGCTGGAATAGCCATACCGATAAGGATAAGGAAAGGGATAACCGTCCATATCACCTCAACTTTGGTGCTATGGTGAAATTTAGCGGGTTCAACGCCTTTTGATTTGCGGTGGAATATCATGGAGTAAATCATTACTCCAAACACCAAAAAACCAATGGCGCAGCAAATATACAAAATGATCATGTGTAGGTCATACACTTGACCACTAATATTAGTGACACCTTGGGTCATGTTTAGGGGCATTTCGCTTGCCCCAAGGCGCGGTGCTACTACAACTAGTAACCCCAATAGCGCACAATACAACCATTGCTTCACAAGACTTCTCCTCTGCCAATTGCGAATAGCAACTACAAAGAAGAGTCACACAGTAAGTCTCTGCTCTATGCAAACTCTTCGGTTCCCAAAAAAGCTTGATGACTTCAAAGTATCGATGGCGGTGAGAATACTTCGATGCTAATAAGCACTATGGCTTGGTTAGCATTACTGCTGCACGACTACGGGTGTTTACCGCTCGAGATACCTACGACTGAATTTATCAACTCTGATTTGACGTGTTCCAATCTATGTGGATTCACGTTTTTTATATTCAGATGGCGCGTAAAAATCAGCCACCTTGATTTAACATTACTTGCAGTTTAAATATTGATCAAGATCACTTTTGTCGGTAATAGCTTGAAAAATGGCTTAAAAAAAGCAACAAAAAGCCCTGCAACTGTGGCAGGGCTTGAGTTCTATTCGCAATAAAAAATTAATGAATTGCTGCGAAATTATTCATTTTGCCAGTGATACTTGCTGGGTTAACAGCTTGATTAGCATGTTCGCTTGCTTGTTGCTCCTGGATAACTAGACCAAGCGCGCGAGCACTTTTTGCTACCAGTTGCAGACGGCGACTGTCGCGGTCATCTAGATTGCTGGTCCAGCTAACGACCGCGCTAGATGTACCACTGGTAAGGGCTTTTTCAGTGGCCCAGAGGGTTTCAATTTCATCTTTTGCATGCACCAACAATACCCGGTCAGTGCGGACGCCTGCGTTAGCAAGCAGTTGTTTGTAGCTAATATGTGGAGGATTGATAAGTACAATCCAGCGACCTTGAAAACTCAGCGTAGCAAGTTGTGGTGCAAGGGCTTTTAGCTCCTGCTCACCTTGAGTGTTTGAGCGCACAGTATTAATGCTAGGTTGTACTTGAAGATCGGTGCAGCTTGTTGAGCTATCAGTCCACATACCAGGGTGGCGAGGTGAATTTCCCATTAAGTTATTCATGACCAATCTCCATTTCTAATCACACCAACCGCTAAGCCTTCGATGGTTAAGCTCTCACAGGTTAAGTCGACCTTGATTGGAGAGTAGTCTTCATTCTCAGCATGTAGCAGTACTGTATTACCTTTCTTTTCAAAACGTTTTACTGTGACATCATCTTCAACACGAGCGACAACCACTTGACCATTTCTTGCTTGTTGCATCTTATGCACCGCAAGTAAGTCGCCTTCTAAAATACCAATGTCTTTCATACTGTCGCCGCGCACGCGTAGTAAAAAGTCAGCAGAAGGTTTAAACATATCTGGGTCAACTTGGTAATGCTGTTCAACATGTTCCTGCGCCAAAATCGGTTCCCCCGCAGCAACTTGACCAATTAACGGCAGACCATCGTTTTGCGCTTCTTCGTCTTGAGGGAGGCGAATACCGCGAGATGTACCAGGCATGATTTCAATACAGCCTTTACGAGCTAACGCTTTTAAGTGCTCCTCAGCAGCGTTGGCACTTTTAAACCCAAGACGCTTGGCAATCTCTGCACGAGTAGGTGGCATGCCAGTTTCTGCAATATTGGTTTTAATTAGCTCTAAAATTTCTGCTTGGCGCGGCGTTAATGGTCTCATGTTGAATCCTGTTTTTTTATACAGTGACTGTCATTATATACAGTGTTTGGGTTCGTGCAAGTATTAACCAATATTATTTTTTCGAAAGGCTATTAGTGAGTTAGCGAACTCTGAGTCAGTGTGCTCTGAAAACTACTGTGTGCTGGTGGTTTGATTAACGATTGATAACTCATAGTGTTAGCCGACGATATTCTGTTATCCTATGCGGCATTATTTGTCCGTAGAATTCATAATCACAACTATGTCAAAACCAGATTCGCTAGTATTACGCGCGTTGCGCTGGGTTCAAAAGTGGATGGTACACACGATTGTTGTTCCTGAAGATCCTTTTGATGACTTAAATCTCGATAAAGATAAGCCCATTGTTTACGTGATGAAGACGGAGTCGATTAGCGACACCGCTGCATTAAGTGAAATCACCTCAGGCTTTGGTATGCCAAGCCCCTATGAGCCGCTAGAAATTGACGGTTTGACGGTGCCTAGGATTGTTTGCCTTGAAGGACGTAAGCCGATTTTTGGTCGCCGAGAAAGTGGTGACAAGTTCCTGAGCTATTTTACCAATCTGTTAACTGTGCACCGCCAGCGTCCTGAATTAGATATTCAGCTGGTGCCAGTGAGCCTGTATTGGGGGCGTACGCCGGGCAAAGAAGATGACACCATGAAAGCGGCAGTACTAGAGCGTCAGAGTCCAACCTGGTTACGCAAGTGGCTGATGATTATGTTTTTAGGTCGTCATAACTTCGTGCAGTTCTCAAATGCTGTATCACTTAGATTTATGGCAGATGAGCATGGCAGTGATAAAGCCATCGCGCAAAAGCTTACCCGTGTTGCTCGGGTACACTTTGGTCGTCAACGCAAGGTGATGACCGGGCCACAGCTGCCAAATCGTAACTCATTGTTTGACTCATTACTGAAGTCTGAAGCGGTACAAAAAGCGATTAAGGAAGAGGCTGCCAACAAGAAAGTATCAGAGGAGAAGGCAAAGGAAACTGCGGTTAAATATATTGATGAGATAGCGGCAGATTATTCAGACAGTTTAATTCGTATCGCTGAGCGCTTTTTAACCTGGCTGTGGAATAAGCTCTACAGTGGCATTAAAATTCGCGGCGCTGAGCAAGTTCGCCAATTACACCATGACGGCCACGAGATTGTGTATGTACCTTGTCACCGCAGCCACATGGACTACTTGCTGCTGTCGTACATCCTTTACTATCAAGGTATGGTACCGCCGCATATTGCTGCAGGTATTAACCTTAACTTCTGGCCAGCAGGACCTATGTTCCGCCGCGGCGGCGCCTTCTTCATTCGCCGCAGCTTTAACGGAAACAAGTTATACACCGCAGTATTTCGTGAGTATTTAGATCAGCTGTTTACCAAGGGCTACTCTGTAGAGTACTTCACCGAAGGTGGTCGTTCACGCACCGGGCGCTTGCTAGCACCAAAAACCGGTATGTTGGCGATGACAGTTAACAGTGTGCTGCGCGGCATTGAAAGACCTGTCACGCTAGTACCAGTTTATCTGGGTTACGACCACGTGATGGAAGTGGCGACTTATCATAAAGAGCTAAGCGGCAAGAAGAAAAAGAAAGAGTCGGTTTGGCAAGTATTCGGCATTATCCGCAAACTGGGTAACTTTGGCCATGGCTATGTTAACTTCGGTGAGCCAATTAACCTGCAAAATTTCTTAACTCAGCAATCACCTGATTGGCGCGAAGAAATGGCAAAAGATAAAGAGCAAAAGCCAAGCTGGTTAACACCAGCCGTCAATGATTTAGCCAATCGCGTGATGACCAATATTAACGGCGCCGCGGCGGTTTCTGCCGTCACTTTAGGTAGTCTAGCGTTACTGGCGACTGAGCAAAATGCACTAGAGCGCAGCCAGCTAGAGAAGCAGTTAAATCTTTATCTCAATCTACTCAACAAGGTGCCATACACAGGCTACACCTCTGTGGTGGACGGTGATGGCGCTTCGGTTATCGACCAAGGATTAGCGCTGAATAAGTTTGTCTCTGAAAAAGACACCATGGGTGAGATTATCTCACTTGATGAGCAAACAAGTATCACCATGAGCTACTATCGCAACAACATCATTCACCTGTTGATTGTGCCTTCACTTATCGCCAGTTGCCTGGTTTATATCGAAAATTGTAAGCGTGAGCAAATAAAAGCGATTGTGGCGGATTTATATCCGCTATTGAAAGCTGAGCTGTTTATGAATATCGATGATCTTGATGCTTACATTGATAACATTTTGGCGCTAATGACAGCAGAGCAGTTAATAGATGGCACAGAGCTGTTTAAAGTCAATGAGGCACACGTCACACAGTTAAACCTGCTTGCTGAAACTGTCAGCGAAACCATGCAACGTTACGCAATCATTTTCAATTTGCTTGCCATTAAACCTGATCTTGAGCGCAGTGAACTCGAAAGCGACAGCTACCAACTTGCGCAGCGTTTAGGTAAGTTACATGGGGTAACGGCACCTGAATTCTATGACAAGAAATTGTACAACACCCTAAGCGTGAAGCTTAAAGATCTTGGTTATTTGAGTGCAGAGCAAGCTAATGAAGATGTGATTCGAATTCGTGAGCATGTCAATCAATTACAGCGCTCATCGGTAAAACAAACAATTGTAGACAGCGTTGCTGCGGAGCACGGTTAAACTCAATGACAATTCAACACGAAGGTGGCCAAACGGCTAGCCCACAAGCTAAATCGCTACTCGGTGGTGCAATGATTATTGCAGGCACCACAGTTGGCGCGGGTATGTTTTCTCTGCCAGTTGTGGGCGCTGGTATGTGGTTTGGTTGGTCATTGGTCATGCTTGTTGGCATTTGGTTTTGCATGCTGATGTCTGGCTTGTATTTGCTTGAAGCTAATTTGCATTTTAAGCCTGGTGCGAGCTTTGACACGCTGACCAAAGAGACTCTTGGGCAATTTTGGCGAGTGGTCAATGGCTTGTCTATCGCGTTTGTGTTGTATATCTTGTCGTACGCTTACATCAGTGGCGGCGGGTCCATTGTCAATCACAGCCTAAATTCAATCGGTGTTGAATTGCCGCAAAGTGTCGCAGGTCTTGTGTTTGCTTTGGTATTGGCTGCAATTGTTGTTATCAGTACTAAAGCAGTCGATCGAATTACCACCGTTATGCTTGGTGGTATGGTGATTACCTTTTTCCTGGCGATTGGTAATCTGCTCATTGAAGTAGACTTTAGCAAGCTTGCGCAAAGTGATTCTCAAGCAAGTTATCTCCCCTTTATGTTGGCCGCTTTACCGTTTGGTTTAACTAGCTTTGGTTATCACGGTAACGTGCCAAGCCTAGTTAAATATTATGGTAAAGATGGTGCTAAGATCACTAAGGCGATATTTATTGGTACCGGTATCGCCTTGCTGATTTATGTGTGTTGGTTAGTCGCCACTATGGGCAATATCGACCGTAGTATTTTCCCTGATATTATCGCTAAAGGCGGTAACATGGGCGTGCTAGTTGCTGCGCTGTCTGATGTGATTGAAAGCACTTGGTTGAATAACTTACTTACCTTGTTTGCAAACCTAGCTGTGGCGTCTTCATTCCTTGGTGTAACTCTTGGTTTGTTTGACTTCTTAGCGGATTTATTCGGTTTTGATGATTCAGCAACAGGCCGTGCTAAAACCGCGGCTGTGACCTTCATTCCACCAACCATTCTAGGCTTACTGTTTCCTAATGGCTTTTTGATTGCGATTGGTTTTGCCGCGTTGGCAGCAACTATTTGGGCGGTTATTGTGCCGGGGTTATTGGCATACAAGGTACGTAAACTGTATCCAAATAGCGACGGCTTTAAGGTGCCAGGTGGTAATGGCATTATCTGGCTAGTGATTGCCTTTGGTGTGATTACGGCTGCGTGCCACTTGTTAGCGATGGCGGATATTTTGCCAGTATACAAATAGCGAATTTACAGATTTGTATGAATAGTAAAGGTCTTCTACGGAAGGCCTTTTTTGTTTTCCCAAGCCACCTACTTCATTAGGTTATCATCGTATAGGCTTTGCTTGTATTTTTGTTTACATGACATGTTTAGGTTGAGCCTGCTATGTAATGATATTTAAAGCACGCAGCAAGCACATCCTTGTGGGCTCAACGAAAACATCCATGTTTTCAAAGGCTTTAAATATCATTACTTATAGATGCTATTGAGAATACTAAATAATTGAAACCCACCTTTTTCAAAAGGTGGATTCTTTACTGTCTGCAGACATAATAACATAAGAATTGACGATGAAAGTTGACTGCTAAAATGGGTAAATTAGTCTATGTTTAGCTTGTTTGTATACGTAGTTTAATCGCGCTATTTCACTCGGTGATTTCAGGTTATGTAGCCAGATTTCAAGTTACCTAAGGAGAGGTTGATGAAAGTTGAGTCATATATTCAAGGCCAGCCATGTTGGGTTGAGCTTGCATCCCATGATTGGCAAGCGGGAAAGTCGTTTTATCAGCAACTATTTAACTGGCAACTTGTCGATATGGAAACGCCTGATGGTCATTACACCACAATGCAGATAGATGGCGGTGATGTGGCGGCCATGTATCAAATGTCGGCAGAGATAGCTAAAGACACCCCAAGCCATTGGACCATCTACTTTGCAGTCGATAATGTTGATGAAACCATTGAGCGCGTCAAACAAGCTGGAGGTCAGCTGGTTATTGGGCCGCATAATGTCGGTGATGCAGGGCGTATGGCTGTGTTTCTTGACCCAGAAGGCGCGAGCTTTGCAGTGTGGCAGGCCATGGAACATTCAGGTATTCAACATAGGCAAATGGCAAATACTCTGTGCTGGGTGGAGCTGGCCTGTTCTGACACCGGTGTTGAGAAACAGTTCTATAGTCAGGCGTTAGGGTTAAACACCAAGCTTAATGATAGTGTTGATTTTGAATATACCGAGTGGCACGCAAAAGACACGCCTATTGGCGGTATGATGGCGATGACAGAAGAGTGGGGCGATATGCCAACCCATTGGATGAGTTATTTTGATGTGGATGACTGTGATGCCATGGCCGCTAGAGCGGCTGAGATAGGCGGCAAAGTGTGTGTGCCGCCAACCGACATTCCGCAAGTGGGCCGTTTCGCGGTCATTAATGACCCACAAGGGGCAGTATTCTCAATTATTCAACTGATCACGCGAGAGTATTAGGCTCACGCAGCTAGGGATATTGCCGCATTCTTGTGGATTAATCGTTAGTTAACCTGAGCTTAGGTTAGTTTAGCTATCGCCTCTAGTGTTACCTGTATTTGCTCACCAGTAGGTAAGTCAGCGCTAACGGTTATCGTTAGCGCTTCAGCCTCTGGCGACTCTAGTGTGGCAAACTGGCTTGCTAACATGCTAGATTTCATGAAGTGCCCTTGCCGCTCTGTAAGGCGCTTTTCAATCAGTAGCTTGTCGGCTTTTAGGTAGAGTAACAATAACGGCTGATTATTAAGCCTAATTTGCTCGCGATAGGCTTGTTTGAGCGCTGAACACACAATTACCCCTGACTCGTTTTTATGCTGCAAACTGTAAACGGCATCGTTGATGCGAGTTAGCCATTCCTTGCGGTCTTGATCAGTAAGCGGCGTGCCAGCCGTCATCTTGTCGATGTTAGCTCTAGGGTGTAGGTCGTCACCATCAATAAACTTTGCCTGACAGTGTTGCGCGAGCCTTTGAGCATAAGTTGATTTGCCACTGCCGCTGACACCCATAACGATAATGACTTGATTGCCTAACTTCATCACTGCTAGTCCATTGCCAGTTCTTTGAGCTTACGAGTTAAGGTATTTCGGCCCCAGCCAAGGCGCTTAGCCGCTTCTTGTTTGTGACCCTGAGTGTGTTTTAGGGCGGTTTCTAACAAGGTGCGCTCGAATGCGGGTTGAATGTCAGTGAGTAGATCAGACTCACCAGCCGAGAGTTTTTCATCAACCAATGCCGCTAACGCCGACTGCCAACTGCCGTGCTCCACGGGCGCATGGCTTGGGTTTGTTTTGTCTTCTAGCAATTCTGGTGGTAAGTCTTGCGGTAAAATCTCTTGCCCTGATGCCATGACCGTTAGCCAACGGCAAGTGTTTTCAAGTTGCCTTACATTGCCCGGCCAAGGTAGTTGCGACAGTTTAGTAGCGGTTTCTTTGGTAAGAATTTTGGTTTCAACGCCAATTTCCTGGGCGGCTGAGGTTAAGAAGTGACTTGCCAACTGTGGAATATCTTCACGGCGCTGGGAAAGTGGTGGCAGGTGAACACGAATTACATTTAAACGGTGGAACAAATCTTCACGAAACTCGCCTTTTTGTACCAGATTCTCAAGGTTTTGATGGGTGGCGGCGATAATGCGCACGTCCACTTGTACGCCTTGATGGCCGCCGACGCGATAAAACTGACCGTCCGCTAATACCCTCAATAGTCGAGTCTGCACATCAAGCGGCATGTCGCCAATTTCATCTAAAAATAGCGTGCCACCATTTGCTTGCTCGAATCTGCCCTGACGCACGTTACCTGCCCCGGTAAATGCACCTTTTTCATGGCCAAATAACTCTGATTCAATCAAATCTTTTGGAATTGCCGCCATATTAAGGGCAATAAAGGGTTTGTCTTTGCGCGGGCTATGTTTATGCAGTGCGCCTGCAACTAACTCTTTACCTGTACCGGATTGGCCATTAATCAGCACGCTTATTGATGAGCGCGATAGGCGGCCAATGGCGCGAAACACTTCTTGCATTGCTGGCGCTTCACCAATGATCTCTGGCGCTTTGACTACCGTCTCGTCAGGGTCGCTAGTCGGCGTTTGCTCATTGGCATGAGTTAGTGCGCGCTCGACTAAGGCAATGGCTTCGTCAATATCAAAAGGTTTTGGCAGGTATTCAAATGCACCAGCTTGATAGGCACTGACTGCGCTATCGAGATCGGAATGCGCTGTCATGATGATCACTGGAATATGTGGGTAATGCATCTGCAGGCGCTCAAGCAGGGTTAACCCATCTGTGCCTGGCATACGAATATCAGAAACGATCACTTGTGGCTGTGATGACTCAAGCGCTTGCCAAAGCGACTCTGCTGCGGCAAAGCTTGCTGTCGTGATTCGTGCGCCTTTTAGGGCTTTTTCAAGTACCCAACGTATCGAGCTATCGTCATCGAGGATCCATACTTTTTCGCTGATATTCATTCTACTTCCTCAAAATCTCGGGTTACTTTAGCAAGTGTTGCCAGCTTGCAAAGGTAGGGTAATAGTAAACTCTGTGTGCCCTGGCGCAGATGTGCAGTCAACTCGGCCATCGTGTAGGCGTGCAATGTTGTGCGCAATCGATAGCCCTAAGCCTGAGCCATCTTCTCTACCTGTAACCATAGGGTAAAACAAGGTGTCCATTAGCTCTGGCGGAATACCAGGGCCATTGTCGATAATTGACAGCGTTAGCACGAGCTTATGGCGTTTGTTACCTATGGTGATTTGGTGCTGGGTACGGGTTTTAATCACTATGTCGCCACCACTGCTTTCGAGCGCTTGAATGGCGTTTTGCACTATGTTGAGCACTGCTTGCTGCATCTGATCTGCGTCCATGGCGATGTCGGGAATCGACGGGTCATAGTCGCGGCTCAAGGTGACATTATTTGGTAGGGTAAACTCAACCAGTGCCATCACCTTTTGGATCACTTCATGAATATTGTGTTGAGTATGCTCTGTTGGGCGCTGAGGGCCGAGTAAGCGGTCAACCAGGCTGCGCATACGGTCAGCTTGCTCAATAATCAAGCTGGTAAATTCTTTTAAGTCAGGAGACTTTAGCTCTCGTGAAAGTAATTGCGCTGCGCCGCGAAGGCCTCCCAATGGGTTCTTGATTTCATGGGCCAGGTTACGCACTAAAAACTGTGCTGCTTGTTGCTGGGCATCTTGGTTAAGCTGCTGATGAATGCGTCGTTGCTGATCGACTTGGCGCAATTCAAGCAAGCTTAAATGACGCTCGTCCTCTAATGGGATTAAGGTTAAATCTATGGTGTGATGCTGGCCATCAAGGGTAATAAGTGGCGCGGTATTAACGGTAAGCCCCTGGCTGGAGTCTACTGCATCAATCAATATTTGGCTTTCTACGCCCATCAGCTGATAGTGCTCAGGGAGCGATAACTCCAGTAACTTATGCTGGCTGATCCCTAACAGCTGCTCAGCCGCAGCATTGGCATAGCAAGGCTTTAAGTCCTTATCAATGACCAAGACGGCGGTAACTAGGTGATTGAGTAGATTTTGGCTGTCCATTCATCGTCCATTTATTGGGTTGCACCACTATGGTGCACCAACTTGGTGCGTCGCGCAACTGACTTCACCGGACATGAATTTAAATCATTATCTGAGGTTTTCTGGCTTAACTATATGAAATTAAAGATTTAAAAAGAGATCTTTAATTTGTTAACCACGACCGATAACTGATGCCCGATGCAGAAAAACAGTTCTAGCTGGACTAGATGCAAGGACTTTGCCGTTTTGGGTCACGACATTCACCACAATGGTATGTGCGCCGCGATCAATATTGGTTAGGCGGAAAATGCTTGAGGTTTGCGGCTGCACTTTTAGCTGGCCATTGAGTGACAGAGTGAAAAATGCGCCTTTAGGTAATTTAGGCTCAATATTAGCGGTGACCGTAATATTACCGTTATTGTCACGAATCGTGGCTTCCTCGGCAGGGGAGGCGATAACGACTTTGTAGTTTGGCTGTGCACCTGGACTTGGTTTGGTGGAGCGGGTGATAGGTGTGGGCTGCACCACGGTAATATTGTTTTGGGTATTGTCGTTTAGCTGGACTTCGGTGGCATTTTCTCTCGGCTCGTCAGAATAGTGAACCTTGCCATTTTCATCTACCCATCGGTATACGGCGGCAACACTGCTAAGGCTAATTGTGATTAAGCTGATTAATAGTAGAAGTCGCATAGTCTGTCCTAAGTTGATGCTCTCAGGTCTATATTAGCGCTTTCTCGATTAAAAATCAGCCATTGCGGCCAATGCCTAGTGTTTAGCATTGAGCATGTTAAAAGTAAGCACAGTACCTCTAAGGGTTTCGAGTCTTGGAAGTTAAGTTAGTAAAAACTAAGCCAACAAAAAGCCCGCATAATGCGGGCTTAATAAGCGAATAATTAACTGGGTTAATTACTTTGGCTCGCGGCTAGCGCGTTTACGCTCGCTTTCAGTCAGTAGCTTCTTACGAACACGGATGTTCTCAGGTGTTACTTCTACTAGCTCGTCATCGTCGATGAACTCAAGCGCTTGCTCAAGCGTCATTTGGATGTGTGGAGTCAGTACCTGCGCTTCGTCAGTACCTGATGCACGCATGTTGGTTAGCTGCTTACCTTTCAAACAGTTAACTGTAAGGTCGTTAGCGCGAGCATGAATACCAATGACTTGGCCTTCATATACTTCTGCAGCGTGACCAATCATTAGGCGACCACGGTCTTGCAGACCAAATAGTGCGAATGTTAGTGCTTTACCGGTTGCATTCGAGATAAGCACACCGTTTTGACGTTGACCGATGTCACCGCCTTTTACTGGGCCATAGTGATCGAATGAGTGGTAGATAAGACCAGTACCAGACGTCGCTGTCATGAACTCAGTTTGGAAACCGATTAGACCACGGCTTGGAATGATAAAGTCGATACGCACGCGACCTTTACCATCAAGTTGTAGATCTTTCATATCACCTTTACGGATACCTAATTTTTCAATCACAGTACCTTGGTGATCTTCTTCTACGTCAACCGTTAGGGTTTCGTATGGCTCGCACATTTCACCGTCGATTTCTTTGGTGATAACTTCTGGGCGCGATACTGCTAGCTCGTAACCTTCACGGCGCATATTCTCAATCAAGATACCTAGGTGAAGCTCACCACGGCCTGATACGCGGAAACGGTCTGGTGAGTCAGTTTCTTCAACGCGTAGTGCTACGTTGTGAACCAGCTCTTGCTCTAGACGTTCAAGAATATTACGTGAAGTAACATACTTACCTTCTTTACCAGCAAACGGAGAAGTGTTTACTTGGAAGGTCATGGTGAGTGTTGGCTCATCTACAGATAGTGCAGGCAGTGCTTCAACCTGGTTAACACCACAAACAGTGTCTGAGATTTGTAGGTTACCTAGACCAGTAATTGCCACAATGTCACCCGCGTTAGCTTCAGCAACTTCGTGACGGTCTAGACCCATGTAACCAAGTACCTGACCGACTTTACCGTTACGAGTTTTGCCGTCAGCACCAACAACAGTTACCTGTTGGTTTACTTTAACGCTACCGCGCTTGATACGGCCTACACCGATAACACCTACATAAGAGTTATAGTCAAGCTGGGTGATCTGCATTTGGAACTCACCTTCAGCGTCAGCATCTGGTGAAGAAACTTTTTCTACGATTGACTGGAACAGTGGCGTCATGTCTTCGCTAGTCTCATCTGGATCTAAGCTTGCGAAACCGTTTAGTGCAGATGCGTAAACAATTGGGAAGTCTAACTGTTCGTCAGTTGCGCCTAAGTTGTCGAATAGGTCGAATACTTGGTCGATAACCCAGTCAGGACGTGCGCCTGGACGGTCAATCTTGTTGATAACAACGATTGGCTTTAGGCCTTGAGCGAATGCTTTTTTCGTTACAAAGCGCGTTTGCGGCATTGGACCGTCAACAGCGTCAACCAGCAGTAGTACTGAATCAACCATAGAAAGTACACGTTCAACCTCACCGCCAAAGTCGGCGTGGCCTGGAGTATCTACGATGTTAATGCGATAGTCGTTCCATTTGATGGCAGTATTCTTTGCCAGAATGGTGATACCACGCTCTTTTTCAAGATCGTTAGAATCCATTACACGTTCTTCGGCTTCGCCTCGGCTTTCAAGGGTGCCTGATTGAGCCAATAGCTTGTCTACCAAGGTCGTTTTGCCATGGTCAACGTGAGCAATAATGGCGATGTTACGTAAATTCTCTAACACGGATAAAACCTCTATACCATCAAATAAAAATTATGAGTTTAATGCAGCTTTAGGTCAGGTGACTCGCACGGTAAAAACCAAGCGAAAATCAGCTGTCACAAGTATAGCTGTCATAAAAAAGCGTGCCATTCTACTCTAGAGTGACTCCAGTAGATAGGATTATTTTTGAACACTCAATTTTTTACAAAAAATAAACCTTTTTTGGCAGGGACTTGGCAGATATTTGCGCATTTTACTCCATAACTGATGACAGTTTGGTGATGCGATTTTGATGACTGATTTAATAAGGTGCACACAAATGGACTTTTGCACCAAATGGGCGCATATTGATGCACTGGAATTGTGCAATGCGCTGCATTGTGGTGAGTTGTGTAAATTTAATGGTATATATTTCAGTATCTTATTATGTTGGCATGATACTCGCTTTAAAGTGTGCAAATTATGAAATCGATTCCAGATAAGTTGAAACAGTCAGCTTATCGCACTAAAAAGATTACATTTGGGGAATACCCTACACCCTACTGGAGGCTTGATAATGTCAGTTGAAGCAATACTAAAACAAATTGAAGAACTAGAAGTAAAGTTTGTAGATTTACGTTTTACCGACACTAAAGGTAAAGAGCAGCACGTTTCTGTTCCTTCACACCAAGTTGACGAAGACTTCTTCGAAAACGGTAAGATGTTTGATGGTTCATCTATTAATGGTTGGAAAGGTATTAACGAATCTGACATGGTGCTAATGCCTGACCCTTCTTCATTCCTTCTTGACCCTTTCACTGAAGAAGTCACTGGTCTTATCCGTTGTGACATTCTTGAGCCAAGCACTATGACTGGCTACGAGCGTGACCCACGTTCAATCGCTAAGAAAGCTGAAGAGTACCTAAAGTCTACGGGTATTGCTGACACTGTATTAATTGGTCCTGAGCCAGAGTTCTTCTTATTTGACGATGTTAAGTTTGGTACTGACATGTCAGGTACTTTCGTAAAAGTTGATGCGAAAGAAGCAGCTTGGAACTCATCTACTAGTTATGAAGATGGCAACACTGGTCACCGTCCTTTCGTTAAAGGTGGTTACTTCCCAGTTGCTCCAGTTGACTCTTCACAAGATTTACGTAGCGCAATGTGTTTGATCCTTGAAGAAATGGGTCAAGTTGTTGAAGCGCATCACCATGAAGTAGCTACTGGTGGTCAAAACGAAATCGCAACTCGTTTCAACACGCTTTCAAACAAGGCTGATGAAATCCAAATCCTTAAGTATGTAGTACATAACACTGCACACGCTTACGGTAAAACAGCAACCTTTATGCCTAAGCCAATCGTTGGCGACAACGGTAGCGGTATGCATGTTCACCAATCTCTAGCGAAAGACGGTGTTAACCTATTCTCTGGTGATAAGTACGCTGGCCTAAGTGAAACTGCACTTTACTACATCGGTGGTATCATCAAGCACGCTCGCGCACTAAACGCATTCACTAACCCAAGTACTAACTCGTACAAGCGTCTAGTTCCTCACTTCGAAGCGCCAGTAATGCTAGCTTACTCTGCGCGTAACCGTAGTGCTTCAATCCGTATCCCAGTGGTACCAAGCCCGAAAGCGCGCCGTATTGAAACTCGTTTCCCAGATCCAACTGCTAACCCATACTTAGCATTCTCTGCATTGCTAATGGCTGGTCTTGACGGTATCCAAAACAAGATCCACCCTGGTGATGCAATGGACAAAGACTTATATGACCTACCAGCAGAAGAAGCAGCTGAGATCCCACAAGTTGCAACTTCACTAGAGAACGCACTGGAAAGCCTAGAAGCTGACCACGAGTTCCTAATGAAAGGTGGCGTCTTCACTAAAGACTTCATCGAGTCTTACATTGAAATCAAGTCTGCTGAATGTGAGAAAGTATCTCGTACTACTCACCCAATGGAATTTGAACTTTACTACAGCCTATAAGCTGAGTTGAGACTTCCTATTAGCCCTGGCATTTGCCGGGGCTTTTTTCTGTCTGTCTGGATTTACACAGTGAAAGCGAGTTAAGTCTTTGCTGTATATTAACTTGTTTATCGCTGTGTTATGTTTTAGTTACTGTATTCTATGGAACTTACGTTTTCCAAGTTCTGTCTAGTTATTGTTGCCAAAATAAGGAGTCGTTATGGCATTTACTCGCACAAGCAAAACTGCAGCTGGCTTTACCTTAATTGAGCTAGTGGTGGTGATTATTGTGCTGGCTATTCTTGCTGTGGTAGCTGCGTCTAAGTTCATTAATTTGAGCTCTGATGCCAATAAGAGTGCCATTGAAGGTGTGCAGGGGCGATTAAAAGCGCAAAAGACCTAGTTCACTCAGGCTGCTTGGTGAGCTCTCAGTGTGATGAAACCGCGCCAGCGGCTGCAGGAAACGGCTTAGGTAACAGTATTTTGGTACAAGATAAACTGGTCACTCTTGCTTATGGCTACCCAAGACATACTGAAGCGGGTATTGCCCGGGCGATTAATATAGCTGATATAAGCGATGGCGGTGAGTTTAGAATTACTAGCTATACGCTGGCAAGCAGGCCAGGGCTGCGTATTCGCCCAAACGGTGATTATGGAACTAACGAGTGTGAGGTACGCTACTCGCAGCCTCAATCGGCAGGTGATACGCCGCTTATTGAGATTGATACCAGTCAGTGTTAAGACGCTAGCTAGCCGTTAATCAAACTGTTATGTAAACAAAAAACCGCAGCTTGCTGGCTGCGGTTTTGTTTTATCCCAATTGGGATAAATAAGTGATCAGGTTTGAATCAGGACTAACTTCCTTTACCTTCCATCGACTCGATAAACTTGTTTGATTCAGCAATCGATTTATTCATTTCTTTAATTAGGCTAGAAATGTCGGTCTGTAAGCTAGCAAATTCACCTTTAATTGCGCCAATCGCCTGGGCATTAAGGTTATGTTTTAAGTACAGCATATTGTCTTTCATGGCGGTTAAGATTGGCGGCATTTTTGATTCTGCGCGGCGCATACTTTTTACCAGCGAATTGTATGAGCGTTTGGTCTCATTAAGTTTATTGGTACTATTACGGCGCAAACTGGCTTTGCTGATCTCTTGAATTTCAGTTTCCCATTCATCAAATAGTGCTTCAGCGACATCTTCGACTTTGCCAATACGGCTGCTTACATCATCAGCTGCTGATTGCGCTGATTCATACTCGTCTTTTGCTTTGTTGTAGGCGGCTTCTAAATCGCCACCATCAAAGGCGAGGAGCGCTTGCATTTCTTCAAGGGCTGAGCTGAATTGCTCCTGGGCTTCTTCTTGAGATTCTTTTGCGTCTTGAACGCGGTCAACCATAATATCGCGCTTGTGGTAGCCGACTTTTTCCATCGCGCCGTAGTAAGCACTTTGGCAGCCTGCTAGAAGTAAACTGCTAGAAATTAGCGCCACTGAAATCCATTTTTTCATATTATGCTCTCTTAACTATTGACTGGTTGGTGAGCGAAACTTAGCTGCGTCAATGATTGACCATAGGTGGAAAATACCGCCGATGATTGCCGGGATAATCAGAACCCAGAAGAAGTAGCCAACCACAGTGATCACGAAGAACATCAGTGCCGCTAAAATACGCCCTTGTAGTAATTGGCCTAGACCTGGCCAGAAAATGCTTGCGACAGCTGCCAGCACATTACCAGCAGAACCTTGTTGCGACATGGAGTAACTCCCTATAGTCGTGCAAATTGTGTTATAACATTGTACGAAGTTACCCAGTGATTACAAATGTTTAATTCACTTTATCAATACAAAGGATTCGTATGCCGTACAAGTTTGATGTTGCCGCCTACCGCCAGCTAGGGCAGGGATTGTGGCAGTTTTTTCTTCACCTCAAACAAAGGCTAAAAGAAGATCAGATTAACATTCGTGCCGGTCACCTTGCGTATGTGACTCTGTTGTCGCTTGTGCCTATGGTGGCAGTAATGATGTCGATGTTGTCGGCGTTCCCGGTATTTAGAGGCGTGCGCGAGAAGATTGAAGATCTGATTTACAACAATTTTCTACCTGCAGCAGGTGATACGGTGCAGGTATACATTAACGAGTTTGTCGCCAATGCGTCTAAAGGGACGTTCGTCGGTATTGTCGCGTTAGGTGTGGTCGCCATCATGCTGATTTCAGCTATAGATAAAGGGTTAAATAGTATTTGGCGGGTCACTGAAAAGCGTCCATATGTTGTGTCGTTCTCTATGTATTGGATGGTGCTAACACTTGGCCCTGTGTTAGTTGGCGCAAGTCTGGCTGCCACATCTTACGTGGTGTCGCTGAAATTCTTTGCTGGCTCAGAGTTATCAGGTGTAGTGACCTGGTTGGTTGAGCGTTTACCTATGCTGTTTTCGTTAGCGTCAATCTTGCTGCTTTATATGGTAGTACCTAACTGCAAGGTTAAATTTTTGCATGCGTTCTCTGGAGCCATTGTCGCCGCAGCATTGTTTGAAGGCGGTAAAAAGGCGTTTGCGTTTTATGTTACCCAATTCCCAAGTTATGAGGCGATTTACGGGGCATTAGCGGTTATACCGATTTTGTTTGTTTGGGTGTATTTATCTTGGCTTATTGTGCTGCTTGGCGCTGAAATCACGGCATCTGTACCCGAATATTTAGCCGGACGAAGTGGATCTGATAAAGCTATGACAGGTGATGCCAAAGCTGCCGAGTAATTCGGGCGAGCAGACAAGACTTGTTTTAGCTGCGCAGTCTTATCGCTAACATCTAAACGTTAATAGCTATTAGCTAACAGTTAGGCGTCAATAACAAAATGCTAGTCGCTGATTGGAACTGAGGATTCGTTCAGCGCTGATTCAATTGCAACCATATAAGATGAGAGGCATCTAAGTGTGGTCACAACAGAGCTAGCGACCAATGAGGTGGTTAGTTTACTAGACGAAATAAACCCCTAATGCAGTTTCTAGAGCGCTGGGGGAATGCATAAATAGATGAGGAAAAACAATGAGAAAACTGATATTGGCAAGCTGCATTTTAGGGTTAACAGCATGTAGCGCCACTGGTGAGTCAACCGACACGGAAGCTGCAGCAGTGGCAAATCAAGTGCCAAGTACTATCAACCTTAGCGGTATGACCAATGAGCAAGCTGCTGACGAGCTTTATCAGTCGTTACTAAAAGCAAATTACTTGGTGACTAAGGTTGGTCCGAATCGCGTGGCGATTCAAATTGGTGACCAGCAGTTTGTACTTCAAGCGAGTATGAATGAAAAAGGGGTTGATCGTATTCTGGCAAACCGCTTTTTTGCGGTTCATCCGCAGCTTCACGGTAGTAAAGAGCTACTGGTGACCATAGGTCAGTTAAATCAAAAGCTAAATTTTGCCAAGTTCTTTATCCGTAAGAACGGCTCAATTATTCAGGTGCAAAGCTCAGCAACCTTTGTTCAGCAAATTGAACTTGAAGAATTACGCCGCTTCATGATTTGGACGGATGAAGGTTTACGCCAGGTGGGTAAGTCATTCCCAGAGCAAGCTGCTGAGCTAATTAAACCGGTTCCTGTGATGCAGCACCCGCAAGATATTTAAGGAAAATTGTGATTGCATTGATTCAAAGAGTAAAACAAGCAAGTGTCAGCGTCGCCGTTGGCACTGAGCTTGATGGGACTCATCAAGATGACAGCGCTCAGCAATCGCTGATTGGTGCCATCGACCAGGGGCTGCTGGTGCTGCTAGGGGTAGAAAAGCAAGATGATCATGAGAGTATGCGCAAGCTAGCAGCAAAGGTGCTGAAGTATCGGGTATTTAGTGACGAAAATGGCAAGATGAACCTTAATGTGCAGCAGATTGGCGGTAAGTTGTTGGTGGTATCGCAATTTACATTAGCTGCTGATACGACTCGTGGGCTACGGCCGAGCTTTTCTAAAGCGGCGACCCCAGAACAAGCTAAAGACTTATATCAAGCGTTTGTGGCTGAATGTCGAGCTCAAGGTATTGAAGTTGCCACCGGAAGTTTTGCTGCTGATATGCAGGTAAGTTTAGTCAATGATGGCCCGGTGACTTTTAATCTAACGGCGTAGCAAAGCTAAGTTGATTACCTTATGACATTACAGATTGAACAAGCGCTGACAGAGCTCACCAACACCTGGCATCAAACCATTCCTTTAAGTCAGTTCATGCAAGTCACGCCACAGGGTTACCAGGAAGATACTCAGTTGCTAACGGTCACTGCACCATTAGCGCCCAACATTAATCTGCACCAAACTATGTTTGCGGGCAGCATCTATACCCTGATGACGCTTACAGGTTGGGGAATGGTGTGGCTGCAGCAACGTCTTGCTGGCGTTGGCGGGGATATTGTACTGGCAGATGCCGACGTGAAATATTTAGCGCCAGTGACGGCTCAGCCCGTGGCGAAGGTTAGTTGGCCTAGTGGTGTTGATGTTGGCGCATTGAGCCGAGGTAAGCGCCTGCGAGTTAATCTTGAGGTAGAGCTTAGTTGTGATGGTAACGTTTGCGCTAGATTCTCTGGGCGTTACGTGTCTTTGCCAAAGTAGCGTTTCAAGCTAGTAATCAGAATGAAAGCCCGCATTTGCGGGCTTTGTATTTATTAGCGTGAGCAATCTGCGCTTTATTAAGGGCTGTTAGTTCAGCTGTGAGCGCAGGGTGCGAATTGCTTGTTTAATCTTGCGGGTATTTTCAGGTCCCATGCGGATCATCAGTTTTTGTGCATTCGGCAGCGCTTCCAGGTTAGGGTCAACAAACTCATAGTTAACGCTAATGGTCGAAAGCTCAATTGGGTCTTCAATGATCGGTGCATCTAGCATTTGGCTAAAGGCTTGCTGCAGGCGCTCATCAAAGCTGAGTTGATCGCCATAGCCTAGTTCGTCAAAGGCATCGTTAAATAAAGGCGTGATTTGTTTGTAGGTCGCTACCAGCGTTTGTGGGTCCAGTTCACTAATAAAGTCTGCATACACATCATAGCGGCGGTAGCTATCTGGGTTTAGGTAAGTTTTGTTGGTGACATCACTCACAATGAACTGGCGTTCAGGGCCTTTAAGTGGGCTAGCTTTACGGATTAACTCACCTTGAGCAAGGTTATCAACAAACACCACAAACTGGCGAGCTAAGTCTTTTTTTAGTAGCAGTGGCGCAATGTCCATACCATCGGCGACTTCGACTGTTTTCTGAGCTAAGAAGTCATCTGATTCACTCAGAGCAGGTAGCTCTGGCTCTTGAGGCTCGGTAATCTGAGGTTCGTCAACTTCGGGCTCGCCAAGTGGCACCACTTCGTCAACAGGCTCTATCACTTCTTCAATCGGCTGTTGCTCAATTGGCTGCTCTGGTGCTATTTCAGGTAACTGAATGGGAGTTGGCTCAACAGGCTCCGGGGCGCTTTGCTCATCATCGCTGGAGAAGAAGAAAAAGCTTGCGACTGCGATGACCACAATGGCAACAATAACTAAGGCGAGGTTATTACCGCTGCTTGATGGAGAACTCGGTGATATTCTGTCATCTTGATTGACTTGCATACTACTTCCTTTTCAACGACATATTTATAAGAGTCAATTGTGCCTCACTACATATTTGTGTCTGTTTGATTTTTATTCAAATCAGCGACAGCTTGTTCATTCTGCAATATTCATAAGGCTTGTCTAGCTCTTAGCTAGCTAAATTAAAAATATATAATCTTGATCACCCTGAAAACCGCAGATTATGCAAGATTGCATAGCTTCACAGGTGATATCGCTATGCTTGCACAAATTGCTCGCGATCGCCGAGCCAGCGGTGAATAATAGCGTCGACGTTTTCAGGTGCTTGTTGCTTTACATGTACCGCCAATTTTTGGATTCCAGAGATAAGATGTTGATCGCGCACAAGGTCAGCAATTTTTAGCTCGGCTAAGCCTGTTTGCCTGGTGCCGAGCACTTCACCAGGACCGCGGATTTCTAAATCTTTTTGCGCGATAACAAAGCCATCATTGCTTTGGCGTAAAACCCCAAGACGTTTGGTCGCGGTTTGCGATAGGGGAGCTTTATACATAAGTACGCAATGGCTCGCTACGGCACCACGGCCAACTCGTCCTCGTAACTGGTGCAACTGAGCAAGTCCGAGCCGTTCGGGGTTCTCTATCACCATTAAGCTCGCGTTAGGGACATCAACACCTACTTCGATAACGGTCGTAGCAACTAGCAGATGCAATTCGCCAGATTTAAAGCGCGCCATAATGTCCTGCTTTTCAGTGCTTTTCATGCGCCCATGAACTAGGCCAACTTTTAGCTCGGGCAGTGCTTGTGCAAGCTCCTGCGCAGTATCTTCTGCCGCCTGACACTCTAACACCTCAGACTCTTCAATAAGGGTGCAAACCCAGTAAGTCTGACGCTTATCTTCTAATGCAGCCTGGCGTACGCGATCAATCACCTGTTGTCTGCGGCTATCTGGCAATGCGACTGTAGTAACAGGTGTTCGCCCCGGTGGCAGCTCATCAATAATTGAAGTATCGAGGTCAGCATAAGCTGTCATTGCCAGAGTTCGCGGAATGGGGGTTGCTGTCATGATCAATTGATGCGGATGAAAGCCTTGTTTCACGCCTTTTTCTCGCAGCTCCAAACGTTGATGGACACCAAACCTGTGCTGCTCATCAATGATAATCAGCGCCAGTTTATTGAATAATACTTGCTCTTGGAAAATAGCATGGGTGCCAATCACCATATGAGCATCGCCCGATGCGATATCTTCTAACGCTTGCGCTCTGGCTTTGCCTTTTAGTTTGCCTGCGAGCCAGCCTACTTTTAGCCCAAGTGGCTCAAACCAGCTGGCAAAGTTTGCTGCATGTTGCTCAGCGAGCAGCTCGGTTGGCGCCATCATGGCGACCTGATAGCCATTTTCAATTGCTCTTAATGCAGCAAGGGCGGCAACTAGGGTTTTACCCGAACCCACGTCACCTTGAACTAGTCGCATCATTGGCTGTGGTTTAGCGATATCTGCGCTAATGTCTTGCACTACTCGCGCTTGGGCACCAGTGGGACTAAAAGGTAGCGACGCTAAAAATGGTTTGATTAGCTTGTCGCTCGCGTTAAGGGCAATCGCACTGTCTTTATTGCTGCGAGCTCTGAGTTTTAACATGCTCAGGTTATGGGCTAGCAGTTCTTCTTGAATTAATCGTTGTTGGGCTGGGTGGCTACCTAGCTCAAATTCAGTCGGGTCGGTGTTACTTGGTGGGCGATGCACCATTTGCAAAGCCTGCTGCAGGCTTAAATTATTTGGATGTAGATGACTTGGCAATAATTCAGGTAGGCCGCCGTGGCTGAGCAAGCTTAATGCTTGATCGGTCAGTTTTATCCAGCTTGCTTGTTTTAAGCCCTCGGTCGTTGGGTAAATCGGCGTTAAGGTTTCGCTAAGCGCAGCATGCTCACCGGCTTTTATAATCTTGTATTCTGGGTGAATAATCTCAGCTTGATGCTTACCGCGGCGGATCTCACCGTAGGCGCGGATAATTGAACCTGCCTGCATGGCGTTACGCTGCGCCATAGAGAAATTAAAGAAGCGCAGCGTCAGTGAACCTGTGTTGTCGCGAACTGTGCAGGTCAGCATACGCCTGCGACCTGGAATAACTTGTGTGGATTGGATCTCGGCTTCGATGGTGCCGTAGCCACCAAATTGCAGCGCCGCAATCGGATAGATTTGCGTTCTGTCTTCGTAGCGAAGCGGCAAATGAAATAGCAAGTCTTGCACTGTGTGAATGCCAAGTTTATTTAGACGTTCGGCCATTTTTTTGGCAACGCCTTTCAACTCGGTAACGGGTGTAAGATCAAGCTGTGACAATTAGTTAGACCTGATTACTGTAAATTTATACATGTGTTTTTATCTTATCAGAGTTTCATGTGTTAGCAAATGCGCTAACAATTTACAGCCAGCCTTTTTGTTTAGCGATTCTAGCGGCATCAATGCGATTACTTGCGCCTAATTTACTGATCGCTTCTGACAGGTAGTTGCGCACTGTACCTTCGGCAATGAATAGTGTTTGAGCGATATCAGAGGTGCTACGCCCGTCACCCGCGAGACGAAGTGCTTGACGTTCTTTATCGTTTAGCGGGTCGCTGTCGCCAATTGCGCTAATGGCTAACTCTGGGTCGATGACCTTTTTACCTTGCATCACCTTCGTAATGGCTGCCAGTAAGTCATCACTTGGGGCATCTTTTAATAAAAAGCCGCCGACACCATATTCTAAGGCGCGTTTGATGTAGCCTGCTCGGCCAAAGGTAGTCAAAATAATGATTTTAGTGCTTGGTTGGTTTTGCTGAATGTATTGGGCTAATTCGAGCCCGGTTTTGCCTGGCATTTCAATATCGGTGAGCAGTAAATCAAACTGAGTTTGTTTGAGCGCGGCTAACGCTTGCGTTCCATCCTCAGCTTCTGTTACTTCAAGTTGACTAAAGTCATCAGCGCCTAGCTCAAGCAATGCTGCTAGTGCGCCGCGCACCATGGCTTGATCTTCTGCTAGTAACACTTTAATTGTTTGACTCATGTGTTTATCTTCCTTGCTGATAAATTTGTTATTAGCTAAGCTGCGAACCTAGACCACTGTAGGCAATCGATTGACGTTAACTCGCTTGCAGTGGCAACGACACAGTTAGTCGCATGACGGGTTTAGCTTCAATCACCAATTCTGCGCCTATCATTTGTGCACGCTCATGCATGCCATTAACCCCATTACCTGCAGCAATGGACTTAGCTGCTGCTGACTCGATAAGTTCAAGTATCAGAGTATCTTCTATCACTTGGCAGTTGATAACACAGCTTTCACTTCGACTGTGTTTAAGCATGTTATTAACCGCTTCTGTCATGATTAAACCGAGTTGGCTTTGTTGTAGCTCAGTTAGGTTAGGCAGCTCGCCATTTAATGTCACCGCGATGCCTTTATCGCGCAAAATCGCAATCAGGTTGAGGATGACTTGTTGCAGCCCTTGTAGCTTATAGTCTGAAACCGCCTGGCGAATTTGCGATAGGCTTTCGCGGCTGATATCGGCTAGTTGTTGGATTTGCGTTTGTGCTTGTTCGGTTTTACCGGCATTGATGAGTTTTTCAGCCAGTTCGGCTTTGAGAGCGATGGACGCTAGCTGATGGCCAACAATATCGTGCAGATCGCGGCCAATACGCTCGCGCTCTAACGACTTAGCTAACTGGGCAATTTCATCTTGTGATTGACGTTGCTCACGAATATTTTTCTGCCGATTATGCTCAATCACACCAAACATGCCCACCACCAGGCAGATGCCGCTGCCATAAAGCGCGAAGTATAATTGGGGATAACCTATTAAATAATTGAGCGTGAATAGGATAGCGACCAAACCTAGGTAAAGTGAAATGGCGCGTTTTAGTGGGTAGAAAAAACCAATAAAAAAGCTGAGAAAACTAAAGAATGACAAGCTACCGCTGGAAAATGGCGCCGCTGCGACAGCGCTTGCTAGCATTAGTAACAGTGGGTATTTAGCATTGTCAGCATTGGACTTATACGCCCAGAAATAGCTGTAAATAAATGGGATAAGTAAGGTTAGGCTGACCGCGACGTTTAGCCATTGTTCACGCACAAAATACAGGGGCACAAAAAAGAACACTAGGTTAAGTAAGTAAACCCAGGCGATTTTTTGCTCATAAGATTTAGGCTCAGCTGTACTCCCTGCTGAGATATTATGGTTTGCTTTAGGTTTTTCTCTGAGCTTATTTTTGGTCAAGCTTTGATTCATGAAGCCTCCTTGCACGGCTAAGTTAGCTTAACCGTGCTTGACTGATACTCGCAAGTCTTGCTTGGGACTTGTCGCATGTGCTGAATGCAGTGATTACTGATTAGCGGTCTGCTGAGATAAAAGAAACTTGGCCCAGCCATAGTCAGCCTCAACCTGCAGTGCTTGTTGCCAATCGGCCTGTGCACCAGCTATATCTCCTTGCTCTTGTTTCGCTAGACCGCGCCAGGTATAAGCTTCAGCATGTCCCCAGCAAATATCACTACATGGTTGCTCGAAGTAACTGATGGCTTGGGTCGCCAGTGTTTGCGCTTTATCTTTGCCGCCGCCATACATGCTTGGTGTGTTAAAGGCACTAATGGCTTTGACTAACCATACTCTTGGATTCTCAGGCTCAAGCTCTTGAGCTTGTTCAAGCAACACTGCAGATTGCGGGCCTAAAATCGCTGCTTGTGAGTAGTCGGTTGCGATAACCATGCCGTAAACCGATGCCAACAGTGCTAGAGAATCAGCCGTTGCCTGTTGTTGATTCATTGCTTCAAGGCTTTCACGGGCATCTTTAAGTGCGGTTTTAGTTAGCTGAGATTGCCCAGTAATGTTGGCCGTGATAGCTAGGCGATAGTTAGCATAGGCCTGTTCATAACTGCTGGTTTGCTCAACTAGCTGTGCCAGTTTAGTTGTGCTTACTTGACTCGCTGCCAGATCGATTTGTTCAATGTTTGCCTGTGCAGTAAAAGTCGCGAAAGTTAGGCTTGATAGTAAAAGTAAGTGTTTCATCTCAATCATCTCCATTTGTTTGCCCAACACCTTGTTGGGATGAGTTCATTATTGAAAAATCAACTTCATAAACGTATGGACAAAGGTAATGAGATGCAGATGACAAATGTCATTAATAGATTATTTGAGGCATGATGTTGGGCTAATTGGCTGTTACATATAAAAATAACGCCAGCAAATTGCTGGCGTTATTAGTGTTTAGCACTGAGGCGTTGTGAACGAAATCGTCTGATTAGATTTCGTCTTCCCACATCACTTTAGCGCCGCGAATACCCTCGGCTTTAGCGTTGAATTGCTTTTCAAGCACATGGCGCTTGATTTTAAGCGTTGGGGTGAGAATATCGTTCTCAACCGTCCAGGTATCTGTAGTGACAATCATGGCATCAACGTGCTCATGAGACTCTAGATTAGGGTTGACGCTATCAAGCGTTGCTTTAAGTGACGCGCGCACCTCTTCACGAGGCTGTTTTGCTGCACCTTCAGATAGCTGTACTAATGCAACTGGGTGCGGCAGCCCTGAACCAATTACGCAAATCAATTCAAGGTGTGAATCTTGTGCGAGCTTACGCTCAATCGGCACTGGTGCAACATATTTACCCTTAGAGGTCTTAAAGTTGTCTTTCACGCGGCCTGTGATGCTGATGTACCCGTCATCATCAATCTCACAAATATCACCGGTGTAGAAAAAGCCATCTTCATCAAATGCGGCAGCGGTGGCTTCTTCTTGCAAGTAATAGCCTTGCATCAGGCCTGGGCTTTTCACCATTAGCTCACCTTCATCTGTGCGGCGAACTTGGCAGCCTTCAATTGGGCGACCCACACTGCCAATTTTGTTGGCATTAAATGGATGATTGATGATGGAGTATGCGCAGTTTTCTGTCATGCCCCAGGCTTCGCAAATATTAAGCCCAATATCGCTATACCATTGTAATAATGATGCTGGTACTGGTGCTGAACCCGAACCCAGTAGGCGACAATGTTCAAGCCCTAAACCCTTGTGGATTTTGCGTTTAACCAGGCTCGAAATAATCGGGATTTTAAGCAAGAAGTTAAGCTTGCTCTCGCCGACTTTGTTGACGATGTTGAGATGGAATAGTGTCCATAATCGCGGTACTGAGAAAAATACCGTTGGGCGGCAACGTTGTACGTCTTCAACAAAGCTATCTAGGCTTTCTACAAAGGCGACACTCGAGCCTGAGTAATATGATGAACCTTCCATTGCTACGCGTTCTGTAATATGAGCAAGCGGCAGATAAGACAATAAGCGATCATCCACCGTGGTTTTCAAGTCACGCACAACGGCATTACATGTCCAGGCGTAGCTGGCGAAGGTTTGAATCGCACCTTTAGGTTTACCAGTTGAACCAGAGGTGTAAATCAGCGTCATGGTTTGTTCTGGCTCTGGGTTAGGCGCGTCTAATAGTGGGTCGTTAAAGTCTAAAAGTTGCTGCCAGCTATATTGGCACGGCATGGTGTCATAAGGCATGGATAAACGCAGAATATCGCCACCAACACCTGTTTCTTGCTCGGCCCAATAGTCTAACTTACCTGAGAAAATGGCTTTACTACCACTGTGCTCAAGTACGTAACGAATGGTGTCAGCGTTGGCTGTTGGGTAAATCGGTACGCTAATAAAGCCGCCATGCATAAGGGCAAGGTCGGTAATAAACCACTCAGCACAGTTTTTTGACAAGATAGCGACTTTGTCGCCACGTTTTAGACCTAGGTGATGCAGCGCACCAGCAATAAGCTCAACTTGTTGCTTAACTTGCTTCCAGGTGAACTCAACATATTGTCCGTTGATTGGCTGGCGTAAATAGACTTTATCGCCTTGTGTATCTACCCAATGGGACAGCATCTCGAGGGGATTTTTGATTACATTTTCCATCGACAATTCCATGTTCTTGTTTTTATTTCACCCGTTTTCGAGATTCGACTTCAGGCGATTTGGTTGAATACGTTTACAGAATTTCTAAATCCAGTATGGCGATTTTTGTGAGCTGGCGCAAACTTTTGCCCAGCTTATTAAGCAAGATTTAATCAATCTAAAGAGGGATTTATATTGGATATTGGGCTTTGATTGAGTAAAAGCTCTATTGAGTGGCAGAAAAAGGCAAACAAAAAGGCGCATTATGCGCCTTTAAAGATATAAATGTAGGAGTGAGTGAAAGCTCACTTACACGAGCTGTTACAGCTCCATTACACCGTCCATTTCAACCAATGAGCCTTTAGGTAGTTGACGAACGCCAATTGCTGCACGTGCTGGGTATGGTTGAGAGAAATAACGGCTCATGATTTCATTTACCGTGGCAAAGTTAGCTAAGTCGATTAAGAAGATGTTTAGCTTAACGATATCTTCTAAGCTACCGCCTGCTGCTTCACATACCGCTTTTAGGTTTTCGAAAACCTGCACGACTTGCTCTTCAAACTGCTCAGATACCATTTCCATTGTGCTTGGCACAAGCGGGATTTGGCCTGAAAGGTACACGGTATTGTCTACTTTAACTGCTTGTGAATAGGTACCAATAGCTTGCGGCGCTTTGTCTGTTGCGATAATGGTTTTATTTGCCATGTTGTTTCTCTCTTTCGATAGGGGCGTTAAGGTTTGGTCTTATTGCCAGTCTTTGCTGACTTTTATTATCTGTTTCTCGAGGTTCGTAATACTTCAGGAAGTACACGAATTCGACGCATCACATTTGCAAGATGTACTCGATCTTTGACCGAAATACGTAAGTTAATTAAGTAGACTCGACCATCACGTTCTTCGGTGCTGAGGTTATGAATATTAGAGTCAGCCGATGCGATAATTGAGGTGATTTTAGCCAGGGCGCCTTGATGGTTAACAATCTCAACCCGCAAATTGGCTTGATACTCAAGGCCTTCGACATTATCCCAATGCACAGAAATGTACTTGTCAGGCTCACCCTGATAACCGCGAATATTGGCGCAGTTTTCCATGTGCACCACTAAGCCTTTACCTGGACTCACATGGGCGATGACCGCATCACCTGGAATAGGGCGACAGCAGTTAGCATAGGTAACCAGCATGCCTTCGGCGCCGCGAATAGGCATAACCTTGGCATCTTTGTCATCACTTGATTGTAAGTCTTGCCCAAGAAGGCGCTGAGCAATAACAATGCTCATGGCATTGCCTAGGCCAATATCGGACAGCAGTGACTCAAGTGAATCATGCTTGGTTTCTTCAATGACCTTTTGAATTTGCTCTGCTGGCAAGTCGCTTAAATCTTTATCACCTAACGCATGGTTTAGCAGGCGTTTACCAAGACCGACCGCGTTATCGCCTTTCATGCTCTTAAGCACCTGGCGAATCTTACCGCGGGCTTTACCTGTCACCACAAAGTTAAGCCATGCTGCATTTGGCCTAGCGCCTTTAGCGGTAATAATCTCAACGGTTTGCCCTGAGATTAGCGGCTGACTAAGCGGGTAAGCTTGACGGTTAACTCTTGCTCCCACACAGGTGTTACCTACGTCAGTGTGTACTTCGTAGGCAAAATCAACCGGGGTGGCATTAACCGGCAGTTCGAGAATACGCCCTTCTGGGGTGAATACGTAAATCTCGTCAGGGAATAGCTCGGTTTTTACGTTCTCAACAAACTCAAATGAGCTGCTGGCACTTTGCTGCAGCTCAAGCAGGCTTTGCATCCACTTACGCGCACGAACCTGAGTAGTTGATTGCGCTTGAGCATCAGTGTTGCTCTTATACATCCAGTGCGCGGCAACACCCTTGTCTGCCATTTGGTCCATTTCATCAGTACGAATTTGTACTTCAACTGGCACCGCATGCGGGCCAAACAGTGAGGTATGCAAAGACTGGTAGCCATTAGCTTTGGGAATGGCGATATAGTCTTTAAAGCGCCCAGGGTGCGGCTTATATAAGCCATGCATTGCGCCAAGCACTCGGTAGCAAGTGTCGATGGTATCGACAATGACCCGGAATGCATAAATGTCCATTACTTCTTGGAATTGCAGCTCTTTACTGCGCATCTTACGGTAGATGGAATAGAGGTTTTTCTCGCGGCCTTTTACTGAGCCTTTGATGCCAGCTTCTTCGAGTCGACTTTCAATAGCCGTTTCGATGCTGTTGATCAGCTCTTTACGATTGCCGCGCGCCGCTTTTACTACCTCTTTAATGACGCGATAACGCATCGGGTAGTATGCCTGAAAACCTAGGTCTTCAAGCTCAGTCTTAATATTGTGAATACCAAGGCGGTTAGCAATAGGTGCGTAAATTTCGAGGGTTTCGCGGGCAATACGGCGACGCTTATCTGGGCGCAGAGCACCTAGGGTGCGCATATTGTGGGTGCGATCGGCAAGCTTAATTAAAATGACGCGAATGTCTTGGGTCATCGCCATCATCATTTTGCGGAAGTTTTCTGCTTGCGCTTCTTTCTTGTCGCGGAATTTTAGCTTGTCGAGCTTGGAGACACCCTCTACCAACTCTGCGACTGTCATACCAAACAGTTCGGCGAGCTCTTCTTTGGTGACTGGGGTGTCTTCAATGGTGTCGTGCAGCAATGCTGCCATTAGCGTCTCATAATCAAGACGCATGTCCGCGAGGATGCGGGCTACGGCAACAGGATGGGTAATGTAAGGCTCACCACTTGTGCGCATTTGACCTTCGTGGGCATCTCGCGCAACCTTATAGGCCTGCTTGAGTAATTCTACTTGCTCCGGTTCTAAATAACTGGATGCAGACTCCTTTAGACCTTCAAACAGATACAAGTGGTGCTACTCCTTAGATTGTACGACCTTCAGCAATGGCTGCTACAGCTGCGATTTCTGCAGCTTCACGTTCACGAACAGATTGACGCTCATCAGCATCTAGAGTGCTTGAGGTCACTAAGCCTAACTCGATTTCGCGTAGCGCAAGTACAGTTGGCTTATCGTTCATCTCTTCAACCATTGGGTCTTTACCTTGAACGGCGATTTGGCGTGCACGACGCGCTGCAACCAGGATCATGTCAAAACGGTTGCCGATTTGTTCTACGGCGTCTTCTACAGTTACGCGAGCCATATCTTAAAACTCCAGTTATCTCTTACAGTGAAAAAATGACGCAAAATTGTACACTAAGGCGTTTATTCTGCCAATAGATCGACAATCATATCATTGTGAGTATAGCTCTGACTAGCACAGGTTAGTCGTTGGCTGGCAATGATAGTCTCAAATTGTTGCAGGGCAGTGTCAAAATCATCATTTACAATGACGAAATCATACTGTTTATAGTGCGACATTTCTGACACGGCTTGTGCCATACGCTTGTCGATCACTTCTTGTGAATCTTGACCGCGACCGGTTAGGCGGCGCTCAAGTTCAGTTTTTGATGGTGGCAAAATAAAGATGCCAACTGCTTCTGGCATGAGTTTTTTAACTTGTTCGCCGCCTTGCCAGTCGATATCTAAAAATACATCGATGCCTTGCGCGAGCGTTTGCTCAATCACTTGGCGCGAAGTGCCGTAGTAATTACCGAATACTTCTGCCCACTCAAAAAATGCGTTGTCAGCAATTAGCGCTTTAAACTCATCGACAGAGACAAAATGGTAATGCACACCGTTCTCTTCACCTGGACGTGGTTGGCGTGTGGTGTGCGAGACAGAGACTTGCTTGTCTGCTGGTTTGTCTTTTAACAAAGCCGAGATAAGCGAAGATTTACCGGCGCCACTTGGCGCTGAAACAATAAATAAATTACCACGAGTGTTCATATATTGAGCGTCTTTAGGTTGGATATTATTCGGATGAAGAAAACTTAATATTATAGTCTGTTGCACCTTAGTAAGGCTAGATAAACAATACTCGAGTTAATAGGTAGTCGTGCTAATCACTTAAAGTTAGTGCCATTCATTAATGTTGATTCGGTAGCTTTGCTAACAATATTAAGCTTACTTCATTGCAAAGTTGAGCCTGCGTAATGCCTAAGTGCAAGATTTTGCCTTATGCCACTGGTATTGTGAGGCCTGTATTGTGTAGGCTTTGCCCTGCAATGAGAAATTGCGTCAGAAATCTTAAAAATAAATCCTAGAAATCCAAACTCCCTGTATTTGATTGAGTTTGAATAAGTGAAAGTTACCAATAAGGAGCGCTAAGTATGTTGTCGACACTATTTTGCATAAAAGGCTTTGATAGCCGCGGACGTTTTGCCGCGATTAGCCTAGGTTGCTTAGTGTTGACCTTGTTGTGCGGCGTTATCTTTCCTCAGAGTTTATTTGCGGTACTAGTAAGCATTGTGTTTGTGATTGCGTCCGGTCTCGCTAGTTTGCGCCGCTTAAATGACTACCAAGGAGCAAAATTTTACAGTGCTCCCTTACCAGTACTATTGCTTTTGGCTTCCGTGCTGCAATTTACTGCATCGCCAAATGTGCTGCTAGCGATTTTGGTGGTCTTGGCTGTCGTTTGTATTATCTTACTGGCAATCAAACCTAGTGCCCAGCTGCGCAATTACGTCCAAGGCTACTTTGGCCCTAAACTTGAGCAGCTAGTCAGCTCACCAAGTGTGAGGCGCGACCCTACTTTAGGTGCAGAAATTGGCGGTGAAGGAGTTAGCTACGAAGCCGGGCAGAAGTCTGCAGAAGCCAGCTTTGAACACGTCGGGGTAGATAATGATGAGCAAGAAATAAGCCCTGAAGCCGAGAGTGCTGAACCTCGCGGATTTTATATTGACCATGAAGCAAAAGAGTCTGGCTCGGTTACCGAATTAGCAAAGACTTGGTTGGTATGGGCTCGTGAGCATCAAAAGTCACTTACGCTTGCGGCGCAAGTATGTAGTGGGGTGATGGTTATTGGCATTATTACCTTCGTCGCGGTGCAGTTTTTATCATCTGATAATGAGGGACAAACCGACAGCCTAGAGCAAGCGACAAATCAACAACAAACCCAGATTCAGCCGCGGGTGTCTGTAAAAGTGCCTGATGGTTTTTGGGTGGTACAAGAAGGTGAGATACTAATTATTCGCTGGCTGGGTGCTGAGGGCACACCGCAAAATCTATGGCAATTAGCTGCGGCATCAGGGGATAGCAGCTGCAGTCATCTTAGGTTTAATAACGGTAATCAGTATCGTCCAATGACCGTAGATTTAGTCGATGACTCTGGCACTGAAGCGCGTTTCTCACCGTTAGATAATGGTGCAATTATTAAAGACATCGCACTTCGCGGCAGTTTTAAGCTATGTGGTTATGACTTTAGCTTAAAAGGCAGTCAAGCTGCGTTGATGAGGCAACCTGAGTTTGCCAAGTTGTTGTAAAAGGTGTGTAATAGCCGCAAAAGTTACAGGAAATCCAGTGAGCGCTATAAAAAGCTGTTACTCGGGTAAGCTAAGGGTGACAGGTTAATGGAATTTATTCGCAAGCACGTTTTACCAATGTACGATTTGGCCGATGCCAGCGTATCCCCGCTGGGTAATGGTCATATTAACCGTACTTACTTGGTGAAAAGTGACCAACGCACCATAGTGCTGCAGCATATCAATACTCAGGTTTTTCCTCAGCCTGAACTCCTGGTGAAGAATGCCTTGAGCATTGCTGCTCACCTCACCAAAAAACAAGCTAATAACGAGTATCAATTAGCGATCATTAAGCCTGTATTGACGGTCGATGGCCAGGCTTACTTAGACTTTAATCAGCAAGGTTTTTGGCGAGCCATTACCTTCTTGCCTGGCAGTCACACCATTGAGGTGGTTAAAGACCAGCAAGATGCGCAAACCGCTGCCAAAGCCTTTGGTCATTTTGCGGCAGCGTTAAGTGACTTAGACCCGAGCTTAATTGATGAAGTGATTGTTAACTTTCTCAACTTAGGCAATCGCATTGATCAGTTAAAACAAGCGATAGAAAATGATGCTGCTGGTCGGCTAGCACAATGTCAACCTTGGGCTGATTTTGTGCTGTCTCAGCAAGGTTTTGTTGAACATGTTGCCCAGCTAGAGGCGCAATTGCCGCTGCGTATTTGCCATAACGACACCAAAATCAACAATATGCTGTTCAACAAACAGGATATGAGTAGCCTGGCCGTGATTGATTTAGATACCTGTATGCCAGGGTATTTGATGTATGACTTTGGCGACATGGTACGTGCTTTTTGTTCGCCAGAAGCAGAAGATTCCACTAACTTGGCAAGCGTAATAGCAAGGCCTGAGGTTATCACTGCAGCGGCGAATAGTTACATTGAGCAGCTGGATGGAGTGATGACCGCTCTTGAAAAGCAAAGTTTATGGGTGGGTTTAAAGGCAATGGCACTGATGTTAGGTTGCCGCTTTTTAACTGATCACCTTAATGGCGATGTTTATTTTGCTGTGCACAGACCCCAGCATAATTTAGACCGCGCTGCCAATCAGTTAACCATTTATCAATCGTTGTTAGCGCAAGAGTCGCAACTACAAGCCCTGTTTAGTTAGATTTTTAGCAAACCACATGAGTTTGAGTAGTCGTTTAGATGAACATTAAGCAATTTTCCTGGCTGTTATTTGACGCGGACGAAACCTTATTCCACTTTGATGCGTTTGCTGGATTGCGCGCACTGTTTGCTAATTATCAAATTGACTTCTCCCGCGACGACTTTATCCAGTATCAAACCGTCAACAAGCCGTTATGGGTGGCCTATCAAGATGGCCATATTGACGCGCAAACCTTACAGCAAAATCGCTTTTCACAATGGGCGGATAACATTGGTTGTAGCACTCAAGAGTTGAACCAAGGCTTTTTGCAGGCGATGGCGGATATTTGTCAGCCGATGTGCGGCGTGGTTGAGTTATTAGAGCAGGCAAAAGAATATGCGGAGCTGGCGATTATTACTAATGGCTTTACCGAGCTTCAAGCTGTTCGCCTACAAAAAACCGGTTTAGATAAATATTTCAGCCATGTGGTGATTTCAGAGCAGGTAGGGGCAGCTAAACCCGATAAAAAGATATTCCGCCATGCACAAAGCTTGATGGGAGAAGTTGAGCCTGAACAAGTGCTCATGGTTGGTGACAACCTGCATTCAGATATCATTGGTGGCCAACAAGCTGGGATGCAAACCTGCTGGCTCAATCATCATGGTGCGTTAACAGAGCAAGGTATTGAACCTACGCTGCAAGTGCGTAATATCAGTCAGCTGCATCAATGGTTGTTTTCCAACAGATAATACCAATTGACACAAGTATTTGATCATTCTTACTGGTTAAAATCGCTTATAACTTCGTTAGAAATTTTGTAGTTAGAACAACTAGCTAGCTGCAATTTCTGCCTTGTTCTAAGCGATTTTTCCTGCGTAATCTCTGATCACTTATTTATCCCAATTGGTATGATTCATTCGGCAAAAACAGACAACAAGCAAGTTGAAAATAAAAACGCCTCGGTACTATCCGAGGCGTTGTTGTTTTTAGCTCAAGCTAAAGTTAAAGCTTTAGCCTAGTTAGGGGCGCTACTGAAATAAATCTTCTTCAGAGTTGTCGATAAAGATATCTTCAGTTTCTGGCGCATCAGCAACAAACTCTGTCGGCTGAGTACCATCAATAAAGTACTCAAACGAGGTAGTGTGATCGGTTTTGCGTGTGAGCTTACCGGTTGTAAGATCTATTCGAGCGCTAACAATTCCTTGAGGTGGCTCTTTAATAATTTCTGGAGTGCCTTTTAACGCTTCATTGAAGAAGTGGTTCCAGCCGGGTCCTGCTGTTTTTGCACCTGCTTCGGCACCAGAAATTTGCCCTTCTGGTCCATCAGCAATCCAGGTTGTTCGCCCTAGTTGACGGGTATGGTCATCAAACCCAACCCAAAACGTTGAGGTTAAACTTGGATTATAACCACTAAACCAGGTGTCTCTTGATTCGTTTGTAGTACCTGTTTTACCGGCAATATCACGTCGTTTAATTAATCTCGCTGCGCGCCATGCAGTGCCGTTCCAGCCAGTACCTTTACTCCAGTCACCACCGCCCCAAATTACTGATTTTAGTGCTTCAGTAATTAAGAAAGCGGTTTGTTCTGAAATCACTTGTTTGGCCTTACGCAAATTATCTTGCTGGCAGTAGCCGTCGATAACCTTAGGCCCTTCAACTTGAGGCTCATCAACATTGGCAGCCATGCTGTCAGTATCGTTAATATCTAACTCTGCTACCTGCTCAAAGTCTTGTGGAATGGCTGTAAATGGGTCGTCAGAGTTGAGATCTTGTGAAGCTTCAACGTCGACCGGCATAGGTTTGCAGGCATACGTTGGTTCAGCTTGTTCAATCACATTGTCATAAGAGTCAGTAATCTTAGTAATGTAATAAGGCTCAACTAGGTAGCCGCCATTAGCAAACACGTTAAAAGCGCTCGCAACTTGCAGCGGGGTGACTGACGGTGAACCTAGTGCCAGTGATTCGTTGCGCGGTAAATCTTGTGCATCAAAACCAAAGCTAACTAGCGTATCGACAGCATCATCAATACCAATGTGGCGCAGGGCACGTACCGACATAACGTTAATCGATTGTGCTAGGCCGACTCTTAATCTTGTTGGACCGCCATATACATCCGGTGAGTTTTTCGGGCGCCAAGCTGTGCCTTGTCGGGTGTCAGGCTTATTGATTGGTGCATTATTAATTAACGTTGCAAGCGTGTAGTCATGCTCCAACGCACTGGCATAAATGAATGGCTTAATATTTGAACCGAGTTGACGCTTAGCTTGCGTTACTCGGTTGAACTGGCTTTGACTAAAGCTAAAGCCACCGACTAATGTTTGAATTGCGCCATCGACTGGGTCAAGCGATACTGTTGCGCTTGATACTTGCGGTACTTGCGATAGTTGCCATTCGTCACCGTTATGACGAACCCAGACTTGTTCGCCGACGTTGAGGATATCACTCGCTGTTTTTGGTACTCGTCCTTGGCGCTTGTCAGTGATAAATTTACGCGCCCATTTTAAGCCGCTCCATTCAACTGTCACTCGCTCGCCATGTTTTGTTAAAAATTCAGCAGACTGCTCAGACACTGCCATTACTGCTGCGGGAATAATACCTTGAATAACAGGCTTAGCTTTTAAAGCCTCTAGGATTTGCTCGTTGTTAATTGGGGTTTCTGTCCACAACACTTTACCAGGGCCGCGATAGCCGTGGCGTTGGTCATAGGCAAATACATTGTTACGCAACGCAGTCTGTGCTTTGCGCTGTAAGTCTGAATTTATCGTGGTATAAACGTTGTAGCCATGTGTATAAGCTTCCTCGCGACCATATTTTTGAATCATATAATCACGCGCCATTTCCGAAATATAAGGAGCATAAAGGTCTATTTCGGCGCCGTGGTAACGCGCAGTTACTGGAGCAGCTGCCGCTTCTTCATATTCGGCTTGGGTAATGTTGCGTTTTTCAAGCATGCGGCTTAACACCCAGTTACGACGATTGGTTGCGCGCTGAGGGTTCCGGATAGGGTTTGCAGCAGATGGTGCCTGAGGTAAACCGGCTATCATTGCCATCTCAGGTAATGTTAGCTCATCGAGTTCTTTACCATAATAGACTTGGGCAGCAGCTCCCACACCATAGGCACGGTTACCAAGAAATGAACGATTTAAGTAAAGAGTTAAAATCTCTTTCTTTGTTAGTGCTTTTTCAATTTTTAGTGCCAGAAAAATTTCTTTAATTTTACGAATATAGGTTTTTTCGTTAGATAAAAAGAATCCTCGTGCTACTTGCTGAGTAATGGTACTGGCACCTTGGCTTTTCTTACCGGTTGTAATTAGAATGGTTGCGGCACGAACAATACCAATTGGATCAATACCTTTATGCTCAAAAAAGCGTGCATCTTCAGTGTCTAAAACTGCATTGATTAACTGTTGCGGTACATCTTCATATTCAACCGGGATCCGTCTTTTTTCACCAAACTGCGAAATAAGCAATCCATCTTGACTGTATATTCGAAGTGGTGTTTGTAGCTTTACGGTTTTTAGAGTATTGACGTCAGGAAGGTCTGGTAATACGTAAAAATAAGCAGCTGCGATCGCTCCCACACCCAAAAGGGCGAGACTGAACGAAGCAATTAGAAAACGTTTAAACCATTTCACGGCAAAATCCCAAAAACTTAAAGAAAGGCAATAGTATATAAGCGAGATAGTTTTAGTTGAAGCAAAAACATGTATACTTGAAATAGTATTTGTAAATTGTTGAAACATTTTATACAAATACTTATAACGAGTTGATTTTGTGCTAATCTCTTTTAAAAAAGAGAAAAAATGTGATGAAGGACTATGCTTTCTAAATTATGGAAGCGTCAGGCTCCACAAATGGTGGGGATCGATATCGGATCCCATGAGATCAAAGCCATTTTGTTGAGTAAGACTGCGGATGGATACAAGATTCAAAATTACTTGACCGCGCCAGTGAGAAAAGGCGCTGTTGTCGATCATGAAATTCGTGATGCCGAAGCCGTACAAGAGTCATTAGAACAAATAAGGCGCGGCCTCCCTAAATCTGCCAAATTTGCCGCTGTAGCAGTTTCAGGTTCTGCAGTGATGACCAAAGTGATTTACATGGATGCCTCATTAAATGAGGAAGAAATGGAAGCGCAAATTGAAATTGAGGCAGATAACCTCATTCCTTATTCCCTCGATGAAGTTAGTATCGATTTTGAAACCTTAAACCAAAATGCATCAGATCCAACCAAGGTAGATGTGTTGTTGAGTGCGTGTCGCACCGAGAACATTGATTCACGTATCGATGTGCTTGATATGGTTGAACTCGATACAAAAGTAGTGGATGTCGAGGCGTATGCGTTAGGACGCTCGGCTGAGCTTATTTACGCTCAATTACCAGATGGCGCGAAAGAGTCCTCAATAGCCATGGTAGACGTAGGTGCCAATATGACCACGTTTGCAGTTGTTGAAAATGGTGAGACTAGCTTTATTCGCGAGCAAGCGTTTGGTGGTGAGCTCTATACCCAATCTATTTTGTCGTTTTACGGCATGACTTACGATGAAGCCGAGTCGGCTAAGCTTGCCGGAGAGCTGCCGCGCAACTATATGTTTGAAGTGTTATCTCCATTTCAAACTCAGTTACTGCAGCAAATTAAGCGCACTATTCAGATTTATTGTACTTCAAGCGGTAAAGAGAAGGTCGATTACATCGTGCTTTCTGGCGGTACTGCTACCCTTGAAGGTATGGCGGGACTTATCACTTCCGAACTCGGCGTTCATACCATTGTCGCAGATCCTTTCCAGGGCTGCTTGCATGCTGAAGACAGTGTTAAGAATGATGTGCAGCCACATATCGGTAAATATATGGTGGCCTGCGGACTTGCGTTAAGGAGTTATGCTCAATGGCGAACATAAACTTACTGCCTTGGCGTGAAGAGGCCAGAGAGAAGCAAAAACGCGATTATATTGGTGTTTTAGCGCTAGTTTTTTTGCTTACATCATTAGCTATTTACCTGTTTTTAGGCTTTATTGAACTTGTAACTGATGATCAGCGCCAACGTAATGAATACCTAAACTCAGAGATTCGCTTGTTAGATAAGCAGATTGCTGAAATCCGCAAGATTACCGAACGTAAGAAGGACATTGAGCGTCGAACTGAGATTATCTTAGACCTTCAGCAATCGAGTAATTTGCCGACACATGTATTAGATGAGTTAGTGCGTATTGTGCCTACGGGCATTTATCTTTCGAGTATTGAGAAGAAAGGTAGCTTACTGTGGATAGAAGGTCGCAGTGAATCAAATAACAATGTCGCTAACATGATGCGTAAAGTGAAAACCTCTAATTATCTGCACGACCCGAGTATGCAGTCGATTGTAACTCAGAACGAAAATTTGAGACAGTTACAACGTTTTAGACTCAGAGTAACCATTAAAGAACTGGAATCTGGGCAAGGGAGTGATGCTAAAGGAGCGAGAAAATGAATCTCGATCTAGACCAGTTTAATGATATTGATTTTGAGAACATAGGTTCTTGGCCAAAGCTAGTTAAAATAGTTTTTGCTGCGTTTTTATCGATTTGTGTTATTGCTGCTAGTTACTATCTGTTTATTTCAGATGCAATTGACGTGATGGAAACTGAGCAACGTAAAGAGCAAGAGTTACGCACAGATTTCGAAAATAAATATCGACTCGCAGCTAATCTAAAGTTATACCGTGAGCAGTTGGTCATCATGGAAGCGCAGTTCGCTGAGCTATTAAAGATGTTGCCATCTGAAAATGAGATGCCTGGCCTGTTAGACGACGTGACCTTTGTGGCGACAGATTCAGGTTTGCGGATCAATAGTCTTGATTGGGAAGAAGAGATCGTACGTGATTTCTATATCGAATTCCCTATCAAAATGATTGTTGAGGGTGATTATCACCAGCTTGGACATATGGTTAGTGGTATTGCGAAATTGCCACGTATTGTGAGCTTGCATGACTTTGTAATTAAGCGTGGTGAAAGCGGCAGTTTATCCATGGACATCTTGGCAAAGACCTACCGATTCAAAGAAGGTGCTGAGTTATCAACAGAAGCGAAAAAGGGGGTAAATAGTGAAATTTAAGCCTCTTTTAGTCGCCCCACTGGTATTTTTAACCGGCTGTATTGGTGATCATAGTGATCTGGAATTGTTTGTAACCACAACTAAAGCGCAGCATGTGGCACGTATTCCACCGCTTAAAGAAACGCCTAAGTTTGAGCATTTTGCATATCAAGCAGAGTTAATGCGCAGCCCGTTTGTTCCACCTTCAAGGGAATTAACTGAAGAAGTCATTGATACATCAAAGGATTGCTTACAACCTGATTTGAAGCGTCGTAAGAGTCGCCTTGAAACCTACGCATTGGATAACTTAAGAATGCGAGGCACTTTGAGCGAAGATGATGAAATCTGGGCGCTGGTTGAAACCGCTGACTCAAGTGTTTATCGAGTTGGCCAGGGAGAGTATTTAGGTCTTTACCATGGTCGTATCGCAAAAGTGACACCTAAATACATTGAGATTCTAGAATTAATTCCTGATGGTTCAGGTTGCTGGGCAGAGCGTCCAAGTAGCTTAGAGCTTTCTGGACAATAACGTGCGAAGGATGAGGGAATAATGAAATCTTCTGCCACGACAAAAACACGCAAGAGCGCAACTATCCTTAAAACACTGTTTAGTGTCTTTTTAGCTGTTGGCGTGTTACCAAATGCACTTGCTGCGAATCGTTTACTTGACGTTAAATATCACACTGTTGTTGATCATCAATTTGAAGTTGAATTGGTGTTCGAGTCGGATATTGGCGATCCTCAATTAGACCTATCTGCAAAGCCAACTGAAATCAGCCTAAGTTTTGACGATACAATCTCAAACTTAGCAAAGGACGACCTGCCGATTGATTTAATCGGTGTGGAGTCTATTACCACTAAACAGGTCGCTGATGATCTGAAGGTGACAGTTGCACTAAATAGTATCAAGCCATATCAAGGTAAGGTTGTAGGCAATACTTATCGTTTGACGATTAATGACGATGTGATTGATCAGTCTGCAGGTCCTAACCCGTTCGTTAATGCTATTGATAGCATCGATTTTCGTCGCAACCAAACCGGTGGTGGTGAACTACTCATTAATCTGAACAATCCAACCGTTGCAGCTAATGTTGAGCAGGTTGGTGCGAAACTTCAGGTTAAGCTATACAACACAGGCATTAGTGACGACCTACTTTATGTTATGGACGTTCAGGATTTCGCTACGCCTGTCACTAGTTTTGAAACCTTTAAAGAAGATCTAACTTCGCGCATCTTAATTGATGTTGAAGGTAATTATGAGTTTAACTCAAAGCAAGATGGTAACGTTTTCCAAGTAAGCATTAACAAGGTTGAGCGCGTCTCGGTTACTAAAGAAGATAAGAAGTACAACGGTAAATCGCTATCGCTAAACTTCCAAAATATTTCTGTTCGTACCGTGCTGCAGATTATTGCTGATTACAACAATTTCAACCTGGTAACCAGCGATACTGTTGAGGGTAACATTACCCTGCGTTTAGACGATGTGCCTTGGGATCAAGCGCTGGATTTAATTCTGCAAACTAAAGGGTTAGATAAGCGTATTGAAGGTAACATCTTGATGGTTGCGCCAGCTGAAGAGCTTGCGCTGCGCGAGAGCAACGACCTTAAGAATCAACAAGAAGTAAAAGAGCTAGCACCACTGTATTCTGAGTATATTCAGATTAACTATGCCAAAGCGGCTGACATTGCAGAGCTACTTAAGAGTGAAGGCTCAAGCTTACTCTCTAGCCGTGGTAGTGTGGCTGTGGATGAGCGTACCAATACATTATTGGTGAAGGACACGGCTGAGATTCTAGAGAATGTTCATCGACTTACAGACGTATTGGATATTCCAATTCGTCAGGTATTGATCGAGTCACGCATGGTGACTGTAAAAGACAATATCTCTGAAGATTTAGGTATTCGCTGGGGATTACCGATCAGCAAGGTACTAAAGGTACGTCTGGTTCGCTAGAAGGTGCTGAGTCAATTGCTGCAGGCCTAGTTCCAGCCTTGAATGACCGCTTAAACGTTAATCTGCCATCGGCTGCAACTAACTCTGCTAGTATCGCATTCCATGTTGCTAAGTTATCTGACGGTACGGTTTTAGACATGGAGCTAAGTGCGTTAGAGCAGGAAAACAAGGGTGAAATTATTGCAAGCCCACGTATTACTACTTCTAACCAAAAGTCAGCTTACATTGAGCAAGGTGTCGAAATTCCATATGTTGAGTCTGCTTCGAGCGGTGCAACGTCAGTAACCTTTAAAAAAGCGGTGCTTTCACTTAAGGTGACACCACAGATTACACCAGATAACCGTGTAATCCTTGATTTAGAGATTACTCAAGACTCGCAAGGTGAAACGGTGCAAACGGCAACAGGTGAAGCTGTTGCCATTGATACTCAACGTATTGGTACCCAAGTGCTGGTTGATAATGGTGAAACTATTGTTCTTGGTGGTATTTACCAGCAGAACCTGATTAGCAGTGTTAGCAAGGTTCCTGTACTGGGCGACATTCCACTAGTCGGATTCTTGTTTAGAAATACCTCAGATAAAAATGAGCGTCAGGAATTGTTAATTTTCGTCACGCCTAAGATTGTATCTGAAGAGCTGTAACGAATGACTAGCCACCTCGGCTAAATGATAGACTTAGTAAAGCCAACCTTAGGGTTGGCTTTTTGCTGGCAAAGACTCACGCAATGCAAGGTTTAATAACTAGCATCCAATGCAGTTAAGCGCCATTAATCTTTTTCCTATCAACGCCTTGTACAAGGCTACTAATAAAAATTTCACATAATTCGGATGATGACTTGCCAGCAATAGGGCATAACTGAGATAATCCCCGTCAAGTCTCAATAGAGCAAGGTAATATATAGGTCGGCTTTCATCGAAAAGTCGATAAGGCACTCTTTTCAAAATAAGATTCAGACGTATCCGAAATGGCTGAAAAACGTAATATTTTTCTGGTAGGCCCTATGGGCGCAGGCAAGAGCACAATTGGTCGCCACTTGGCGCAAATGCTGCATTTAGATTTCCACGATTCAGATCAAGAGATTGAGAAGCGTACAGGCGCAGATATCGCCTGGGTTTTCGATGTCGAAGGCGAAGAAGGCTTTAGACGTCGCGAGGCGCAAGTCATCGCAGATTTATCTGAAAAACAAGGTATTGTACTGGCAACCGGCGGTGGCTCTGTACAAAGCAAAGATATCCGCAACTTTCTCTCTGCTCGCGGTATCGTGGTATACCTTGAAACAACCATTGATAAGCAAGTTGCACGTACTCAACGTGACAAACGTCGCCCACTTCTTCAGGTTGACGACCCAAGAGAAGTACTAGAGAACTTAGCTGAAGTCCGTAACCCTCTGTATGAAGAGATTGCAGACGTTATTGTTAAGACTGACGAGCAAAGTGCGAAAGTCGTCGCAAATCAAATCATTGATCAATTAGGCTTTTAGGAACGGTTTTATGCAACAAATTAAGGTCGATTTAGGTGAGAGAAGTTATCCCATTTTTATTGGCCAAGGTTTGATGCATCAAAGTGAGCTGTATTCGCAAACCCTAGCGAATAAAAAAGCGCTGATCGTCACTAATGACACCATTGCCCCTTTGTATGTAGAACTACTCAAAGCGGCTTTGGTGGCATGCTCTAGTGTTGAGTCTGTAATTTTACCTGACGGTGAACAGTTCAAAGACTTAATTCACTTAAACCATATCTTTACTGCATTGTTAGAGCACAATTTTGCTCGAGACTGTGTCATCGTTGCCTTAGGCGGCGGCGTCGTTGGTGACATGGCAGGTTTTGCTGCTGCAAGCTATCAACGCGGTGTGGATTTTATTCAAATTCCAACCACATTATTGTCTCAAGTTGACTCCTCAGTAGGTGGAAAAACAGCGGTCAATCATGCGCTTGGCAAGAATATGATTGGTGCGTTTTACCAGCCTAAACAAGTCATCATAGATACAGATTGCTTAAAAACCTTACCAAAGCGCGAATTTGCTGCGGGAATGGCAGAAGTGATCAAGTATGGTGTCATTTGGGATGCAGACTTTTTCCAATGGCTAGAAGATAACGTTCAACTTTTGCAATCCTTGGATGCTAAGGCGCTAAGTTATGCGATAGAACGTTGCTGCCAAATTAAGGCGGAAGTCGTAGCACAAGATGAAACCGAGCGTGGCGTGCGTGCTTTGCTTAACTTAGGGCACACCTTTGGTCATGCCATTGAAGCTGAAATGGGCTATGGCGTGTGGTTGCATGGTGAAGCTGTTGCTGTCGGTACGGTTCTTGCTGCACAAACGGCGAATCGTTTAAATCTCATTGATGAGTCAATTGTTTGTCGTATTCGAGACATTCACAGTGCGTTTGATCTTCCGGTCCTAGCGCCAGATTCAATGAATTTTGACAGCTTTATAAAACATATGCGCCGCGACAAAAAAGTACTCGCGGGTCAAATACGCTTAATTTTGCCGACATCCATCGGCACCGCTGACGTATTTGGTGATGTTGCAGAATCTCTTCTTCAACAGGTGATTGAGCACGGCGCATAAACCTTATTGGTGAGCATGTGTCGGCTGAACATTTTTTACTGTTACCCACTCAAGAATCGGTAGTTAACCGCTTACAGCATTTGGCAAGCTATGGTGAGCAAGTCACCGTGCTTTGTGGCGCCAAAGGTTCGGGAAAATCTACCCTAGCAACAGTATTAGCGACAGAACTAGACGACCACAATTCGGCTTTGATTGTGTGTCCTGCTCATGTAGATGCCGCAGAGATCAGACGCAAAATATTGGTGCAGTTACTCAGTGCGCCAATTTTTGATGACGAAGTTCCATTGCCCGAAACCCTACTCAAAGTTCAATCTAGCCTGCAAAAACCACTGCACATTATTATTGATGATGCTCACCTGCTGCCGCTAGAAATATGGGTGGAATGTATTCTGTTAAGCCAGCTATGCTGCGCAGGTAAGCTGGTTACCGTCACTTTGACTTGCTTATACGAGCCTTGGAGTGCGCTATCCACTCAGCTTGGGCAATCAATGGCTGAGCATCTACTGCAGGTAGATGTTGACCCTTTGCCCATTGCTGAGCGCGAAGGCTTGTATCGAACTTTGCTAACACAAAGTGGGCAATCACCATTTATCCCTAGAGAGATTGTCAGTGGCAAACTAGAGAAGCAATTGGGCAGCCCTGCTGAGGTGATTGAGTTACTAGGTGTTGCTTTAGCTGAGCCAGAGGTCGAGGTGGCAAGGTGGCGCCAATGGCTAAAGCCAATACGCAATGTGGCAATAACAATGGTGATTACCGCTATTGCAGTGTTTGGATATCTGTATCAAACAGGACAGGGCTTAAATGAGCTTAATTCCTTACCTGTAGACAGTGCTGCAAATCAGCCTGTAAAAAACAGCATTGAGCTTACTGCACTACAAACTCTGCAACACAAGCGGGCGCAGCAAGCGAACCTAAACTGGGCAAGCCGCTTATTTGAGGTTGAAGGTGAGCAGGTGAGTTTATCAATTCAACCGAATTTACTTGGGTTATTGCATGTTGAGTCAAGGTTTGACGCAGATGAGATAGTTCAAGCGCAAGTCATTGCCAAGGTAAAAGCACCTATAGTCGAGCATGAGTATGTAGAGGAGAACAACCAAGTTGACGCTCATCTCCTTGTAGCTGAACCGGTTAAGCATGAGTTGGTAAATACTGAGACTCCCATGAATAACTCAGTTAATGATCTGGTTAATAGTGAGAGTCAGGAGATTGAATTGCAGTACGGTACACCTGAAGAAGGCTCTGTCATCGCTGCTAACTCTGCCCAAATCTCACAAGATGAGCTTGCAGAAGTTGAGCTCGCAAGCGCTGAGCCGATTGAGACACTTACAGAGCAAGATAATCGTGTGCCACGCAATGGTTATACTTTACAGCTGGCCAGTGTGACTCAGCAAAAATCACTTAAGCCATTTTTGTCAGCTCTGGCAAATGATAGCAGTTGGTACTTAAGTGAGCATAAATCTAAGTTTGTGTTGTTTGTTGGTAATTTTGCTTCGGCAACAGATGCCAGCGAAAAAGCTAAGCAGCTGCAAAGTGAGTTTGGCTTTGCAGCGCCTTGGGTGCGCAAGTGGCAAGATTTATCAGATTATCAAATTTCGTCCAATCAGCTGTAATACCAAGCAATTTAATTGATATTTAGCGGTGATAAATCAGGGTAAACAGAGTACAATCGTCACCTTTGAATTTTGGTGAAAAACCGTTTTTGGCGCAACCCCATTTAATGAATACTAAGCACAGAGCCTTCCTTAAATGGGCAGGTGGTAAATACAAACTGGTTGATGAGTTAGCTAAACACTTACCTAATGGTGAGCGTTTGGTGGAGCCATTTGTGGGTGCTGGTTCGGTATTTTTAAACACTGACTATGACAGTTATCTACTTTGCGATATTAACCAAGATTTAATCCACCTATACGAAATTGTAAAGTCGCGACCGGATGAATACATCGTGGCAGCGAAAGCCTTGTTTGTTGAGAGCATGAATAACAAAGAGGCTTACTACAAAATTCGTGAAGAGTTTAATCAATCCAGCGATCCTTTCCTGCGCTCAGTTTACTTCCTATATATGAACCGTCATGGTTTCAATGGTTTATGCCGTTATAACCGTAAAGGTGGCTTTAACGTACCGTTTGGTTCATATAAGAAACCTTACTTCCCTGAGCAAGAAATTCGCTACTTTGCTGAAAAAGCACAAAAAGCCGAATTTAAGTGTATTGGCTACGAACAAGCTTTTGAGTTAGCTCAAAACGGTGATGTTATTTATTGCGATCCGCCATATGCTCCCTTGTCGACGACAGCAAGCTTTACTACCTATGTGGGTAAAGGCTTCTCTCTTGATGACCAGGCATTATTAGCGCGTCATTCGCGCCATATTGCCCATAGAAGTAATATTCCCGTGGTGATCAGCAACCATGATATTCCGTTAACACGAGAGCTATATCGAGGGGCAAATCACGCCACAGTTGCTGTACAGCGTAATATTAGTCAAAAGGGAAGCGGGCGTAATAAAGTTGATGAAATCATTGCTTTATACGACCACCATTATCAGGATGAAGAGTATTAAGCTTAGCGATTTTACCCTATCTAGCTCAGTTAAAGCTGCGTCTTGGCAGCTAATTAGCTAGCACTAACTTAACCACTAAAATCAACCCTAATACAAAACACAGCGCAAGGATAATTCCCATAACAATAAAGGGAACTGGGGATTGACTGCTGAAGTCGAGCTCACGTCTTTGTTCGGTTTGCACACCAAAAAACGCAGCAAGAGTGCTGGTCAACACCTGCCAAAAGTTCATGATATTCGAGCGCTATTCAGCGTGGTTTGTGTTACTTGGAAGATCTGAAAGGGGTTTATCTTCGTGTCCGTGCAGTAATTCGATAAGATCGATAAAGTGGAATTGAGTCGAGCGGCTGTTGCCTGTTAACCAGCTACCCCAACTTAAGTCGGTCACTTCAGATGCGCATCGGTTATTAGGGTGACTGCTTGGTAAGCTAGTGTTGTAGGTTGTACCAGAATCACACACACAAGCTTTGGTTTGTAGGTTTTCGCTCTGAGCATTATTGAAGCTAAATGCTACCACGCTGCCAACAGCCGCAAACGCGAAAGCGGGCTTAAGTAATTGATTACTAAGCTTTGATAATTTCGTGTTCTTGTTATGTTGTTCCATAGCGAAATCCTTGCTGTGTTGTTGGCAAACGTTCAATACAGAATAAACCTATATAAAGTAGGCATATTATAGCAAAGCCGTATAGAGAATGAACACAGTTTGTTGCATATATTGTACTTTTTGCGTAGATACTCTTTGGTAGAATTCGCTATCTGTTTACGTTTTGTAGTTTTTTATCCGGTACACCATAGATTATTGCGTCTTACTTTAAACAATTCACTCGAATGTCCAGTACGTTGCCAGTATATGAATCGGTTCAATTTTTTTCATGTCACTGTGCATAAATATGCGATTAGCTCACCACGGGAAAGAGTGTTGTGTAATAAAAACGGCAATCTTTACTAGAGCACTTGGGGCGCAAGGGGTAAAATAGCGCGCAATTTACGGCGTTATTTACAGAGCCGCGTCACTTATTTTCAAGCCTTTAGGGATCACCATGCGTCCATACTTAATTGCTCCATCGATTTTATCTGCAGACTTTGCTCGTTTGGGTGAAGACGTTGATGCTGTACTCAAAGCTGGTGCAGATGTTGTGCACTTTGATGTGATGGATAATCACTATGTGCCAAACTTAACTATCGGCCCTATGGTGTGTAAGGCGCTTCGTGATTACGGTGTGACAGCTGATATTGACGTGCACTTAATGGTAAAGCCGGTTGATCGCATCATTCCAGATTTCGCTAAAGCTGGCGCATCTATCATTACTTTCCATCCAGAAGCTTCTGAGCACATTGATCGTACGTTGCAACTGATTAAAGAATCAGGCTGTAAAGCTGGCTTAGTCTTTAACCCGGCAACTTCACTACATTACCTTGACCATGTTATGGACAAGCTAGATGTGATTTTACTTATGTCAGTTAACCCTGGTTTTGGCGGGCAGTCATTTATTCCATCGACGTTAGATAAGCTGCGTCAAGTCCGTGAGCGTATTGACGCCAGCGGCTATGACATCCGCCTTGAAGTTGATGGTGGTGTTAAGACCGACAATATTGCTGAAATCGCCGCCGCTGGTGCTGATATGTTTGTAGCGGGTAGCGCTATTTTCAATCAGCCTGACTATAAAGCTGTGATTGACGATATGCGCGCTGAGCTTGCAAAAGTCGGATAATTTTATCGGTTCTCAAAGCTGTTGCTGCCAACGCGCCGCCACAGCTTTGTTGTCTTTAAAGCTAAAGCTTTAAGAGGTAGACAATGACTCAGTTTAATAACATTAAAGCCATCGCATTTGATTTAGACGGCACTCTGGTTGATAGCGTGCCGGATTTAGCCGCGGCAACCAATGCCACCTTGGTTGAATTATCGCTACCTAAAACGAGCGAGCAGCAGGTGCGTTCCTGGGTTGGTAACGGCGCACGGGTGTTAATGCAACGCGCGCTACAATTTGCTAAGCCTGAGTTAGCGCTTGAGCAAAATAAAACCCAGCTCGAAGATATGTTAGCTACTGTGATGCCGCGTTTTATGCACCACTATGGCCTCCACCTAGAAAAGCACAGCAATCTTTACCCTAACGTGTTTGATACGCTAACTAAGCTCAAGCAAGCTGGCTATAAGATGGCCATTGTCACTAACAAGCCATATCAGTTTACCATTCCACTATTGAAGTCATTTGCAATCGATGAGTTCTTTGAAGTGGTGCTTGGTGGCGACTCACTTGAAAAGATGAAGCCAGATCCGCTGCCTCTTAATCACTTATTAGCGCATTGGCAACTAACAAATGAGCAGCTTTTGATGGTTGGCGACTCGAAAAATGATATTCTAGCCGCCCAAGCAGCAAATGTAGCGGCGATAGGGTTGACCTATGGCTATAACTACGGCGAACATATTGGATTAAGTTCACCAACAGCCGTGTGCGAAGATTTTGCGCAAGTTGGCGAGTTACTTTTAGATTAATTTTATTGGAGCAAGACTTTCATGACTAAACCCATCGTTTTCAGCGGCGCGCAGCCTTCAGGCGAGTTAACCATAGGTAACTATATGGGCGCACTACGTCAATGGGTATCAATGCAAGATAGTCATGATTGTATCTACTGTGTGGTTGACCTACACGCCATTACCGTGCGCCAAGACCCTAAAGCACTGCGTGAAGCCTGTTTAGATACGTTAGCACTGTACCTTGCTTGTGGTGTTGACCCTCAAAAGAGCACAGTATTTATTCAGTCTCATGTACCAGAACATGCGCAACTTAGCTGGGCATTAAACTGTTACACCCAAATGGGCGAGCTTAACCGCATGACCCAGTTTAAAGACAAATCACAAAAGCACGCCAACAACATTAACGTGGGTCTATTTGGTTATCCTGTATTGATGGCGGCTGATATCTTGCTATATCAAGCAAATGAAATCCCAGTAGGGCAAGATCAAATGCAGCATCTTGAGCTTACCCGTGATATCGCTAACCGCTTTAACAATGCTTACGGCGACACTTTCACCATCCCACAAGCATTTATGCCTAAGCAAGGTGCTAAAGTGATGTCACTGCAAGATCCAATGAAGAAGATGTCTAAGTCAGACGATAACCGCAACAATGTGATTGGTCTGCTGGAAGATCCTAAAGCTATTCTAAAGAAAGTGAAAAAAGCGATGACCGACAGTGAAGAGCCGCCAGTCGTGCGCTTTGACCAAGAGCAAAAGCCAGGTGTTTCTAACCTAATGAGCTTAATGTCGGGCTGTAATGGTCAATCAATCGAGCAGATTGAGAAAGACTTTGAAGGCAAAATGTACGGTCACTTGAAAGTGGCAACCGGTGAAGCCGTTGTTGCTATGCTAGAGCCAATTCAAGCACGTTATAAAGAGCTGCGCGCAGATACAGCTTACCTTGATCAGGTGATGAAGCAAGGTTCTGAGCAAGCACGTGTTCGCGCGGCCGCTACGCTAAAAACCGTTTATGAGAAAATTGGTTTAATCGTATAGTCAGCTAATCATTTGAGCCCAGGTATTTGGGTTCAACTATTTGGGCTCAATTTATTCGGCTCAAGCATTTCGACTCAACTGAAGTGAGCTAAAGAGATATCAAGCCAGCATCTACAAGATGTTGGCTTTTTTTTCGTCTGCAACTTGTTGTTCAAGCCATTTAATAAATGCCGCAATGGCCGGATGTTTTTTATGCCTATGCTTACACAAGAAGTTGAACTGAAAGTCGGTGAATACATCGGGCAAATTCAGCGCCACCAGTTTGCCTGATTTGATGTCAGTTTCGACCATAAAGTCTGACGCCAGTGCGATGCCTTGGCCTGCGGTTGCCGCCTCAATCGCTAACAGCACATGGCTGAAAATATGCCTTTGCTGCTCGTCTGGCAGGCTAATTTGATTTTGCTGCTGCCAGGTGTCCCAATCTAACCCCTGATCTGGCTCATCCACGACCAGCAACGACTGCTTGCCTAACCAGTTGGTATCCACTTGAGTGACAGTTTCAATCAACTCTGGGCTACAAACAGGGATCAGTCTTTCATTGTGTAAGGTGGTTTGCCAAAAGCCGGCTTGGTTGCTGCGCCCGCAGATAAACATATCTGCTACTGAATCCGTCAGCTGTGGCTCGTCGGTGATCATATTGAGGCGGATATTGTACTGCGGATAGCTTTTTTTGAATTCACCTAAACGCGGGATCAGCCATTTAATCGCAAATGAGCTAAATACGGCTAAACGAAGGTTTAGATTCTGTTCACCCGTCACCTTCATGCTTAAGTCATTAAGCTGATTGAATATGCTTTCAAGCTCACTAAACAGCAGCGCGCCTTTTTCTGACAACTTGAACCCTTTGCCATCGCGAATAAATAACACTTCGCCAAAGTAGTTCTCTAGCTGCTTAATTTGATGTGACACCGCACTTTGGGTGACACACAGCTCAGTAGCTGCGTGGGAAAAGTTGAGATGTCTTGCGGCAGCTTCGAATACTTGCAGCGCTCTTAGTGGTGGCAGTTTACGCATGATGTGTTGACTTTTTGTTGTTTTTTAACTTATCTAATAACAAGTTATTTAAGTATTAATTTAATTCATACTCTGACAAAAATCATCATTTTTTTAGTGCTTGGTTGATCGCTACTATAGCCGCCTGATTGAGTTGGGGGTAAAGATGAACAAGGCTGTAATGATGGGCATGGGATTGTTAATCCTAGGCAATGTATTTAGCGCATTATATGACGTATCGGTCAAGTGGTTGCCTGATGGCGCCGATGCCGCGAGTTTCTTATTAGTACGACAATGTTTGTCGGTATTAATGGTGTTGCCATTTTGGTTGGCGAGTAAAAATACCGCGACTAAACACTTTAAGCTGCATTTCTTCCGCTCAAATTTAGGTTGTATTGGCGCAGTGTGTTTCATCATGGGATTAATGATGTTGCCGCTTGCTACCGCGAGTGCCTTGTTCTTTTCTGGCCCTATTATGATTATGGTCATGGGCGCGTTGTTTTTAAAAGAAAAGGTATCGCCAGTGCAGTGGGCAACCATTACCTTAGGCTTTATTGGTATTTTGATTTTGCTGCGCCCAAGTGAAATTAACTGGTATGGCGTTATTGTGCTCGTTGCAGCTTTTACCTTTGCAGTTGGTCAATTAACGCTGAAAGGGCTGCCAAAAACCGAGTGCCCAACCAACGCGCTAATGTATTACAACCTACTGAGTATTCCGCTAGTGCTCGTGATGACCCAGCTATTTGGCGGTATTTCAATATCTTGGGAAATGGTTGGCGTAGCCTTACTAAGTAACACTTTCTTGCTGACCTATCATTGGTTTTGCGTATTAGCTTATCGTCAAGCACAGGCGAGTGATATTGCCATTGCTGAGTACACAGGATTACTGTTTTGCGTATTCCTTGGTTGGTTGTGGTTTGATGAATGGTTAGATGCATTGAGCTGGTTTGGTGCGGCGTTAATCGTGTTGCCGTCACTAGTATTGCCTTGGTTGGTCGCTAAAGCACGTAAGCTGTCTAAGCAAGCAAAAGCGTTAGATGTATTGCCCGAAACTGACGTGAGCTTGGCGAAAACAGCTGACTAGCTTTACAAGAACTGCTTCAAAAGAGCTAGCTTCACAAGAACTAGCTTCATCTAAAAGCGATAGCTACTAAAAAGGCACCGCAAGGTGCCTTTTTGTTGTCTGTTGTATGTCTTAGCGCTATATACCTTAGCAACAGCGTCTTAACTGCATAACAATTAGCTCGTCGGTTCAACGTACTCGAATACTTTAATCACTTTACGCACACCAGTAGTGTTACGTGCAATATCAACCGCAATATCCGCTTGTGAGCGCTCAATTAGGCCAAGTAAAAAGACTTCGCCATTTTCGGTGACCACTTTAACTCTAGTGATATCCAAATCATTGTTGTTGAGCATTCTGGTTTTCACCTTGGTGGTGATCCAGGCATCGTTACTGCGACTGGTAAATGAGGTTGGATTACCAATGCGGATTTGATTGTGCAGCTTACCGCCAATCTCTAAGCCTTGAACTATGTTTACTGCGCGGTCACGCAATGCTGAACTCGGTGCTTGACCAATTAGCAGTACATTGGTGTTAACCACTACGCCAGAGATATTAGTGCGCTCGCTAAGCTCTTTATCCTGCGATAAAGCGTTAATGATATTAAACCCAGCATCGGTATCGTTAAACTGGGTCATCATGCTGCGCTCATCATTTGCCATTTTTGCGCCGCCGACAGCGCCAACCATTAGCGCGCCCGCACAGCCTTGCAGCAATAAAGCAATCGTAATGAGTGCAGCAGGTTTTATCATGCTTGCTCGCCTTGCGGGAATAGTGTGCGGTCGATGTTGTCACATAGGCAGTGAATAGCTAATAGGTGAACTTCCTGAATACGCGCAGTCACATTAGACGGCACACGGATTTCAACGTCGCTATCACTCATTAAGCCAGCCATCGCACCGCCATCTTTACCGGTTAGGGCAACAATGGTCATATCGCGGCTAAGTGCTGCTTCCATTGCTTTGATGACGTTGCCAGAATTACCACTAGTTGAAATGGCAAGCAAGATATCGCCAGGTTGGCCCAGTGCTAAAATCTGCTTAGAGAAGATTTCATCATAGCTGTAGTCGTTGGCGATAGCTGTAATAGTTGAAGTGTCACAGCTTAAGGCGATTGCTGGTAGCGGTGGACGCTCAATTTCATAGCGGTTAAGTAATTCAGCTGAGAAATGCTGCGCATCGCCAGCGCTACCGCCGTTACCACAAGATAGAATTTTCTTGCCATTGAGTAGGCACTGCACCATCATTTCGGCAGCTTTTTCAATAGACTCAGGTAGTGCTTCGGCTGCATCGATTTTGGTTTGAATTGATTCAGTAAAGCTATCTTTAATTCGATCTAACATTTGATTGTCCTTTATTGAGCATATCTAAAACTGCGATATGCGAGCATATTGGCGCTATGATGCCACAAATTGTGACTATATTTTACGCCTTGCGTTAGCAATTTGAGCTTAAAAGCACCCTTTTAGCCAATTAATGTCATTAGCAGTGATAGCCATAACATCAAAACGGCAGCTAGGGTTAATCTTGTTTTGCTGCAAATAGTGGCTTGCAGCCATTCTAATTCGGCGGATTTGTGCCTGGCTTAATGCCTGAATCGCACCGCCAAATTGGCTTGAAGAGCGATACTTAACTTCGACAAACACTAAGGTTTGTTGTTCCCGCATGATAAGGTCTATTTCACCAAACGGATAAGACACATTGGCTGCAACAAAGCTTAGGCCTTGTTGCTCAAGGTAATGTCGAGCTTGTTGCTCCGCCGCTTGTCCTTGATTCACCTATTAGCCTTATATTTATGCTTGTGCTTTAAAGCGGCTTTAACTGGCCGTTACGGTACTTGCCCCAGGATAGCTGACGCTCTAATACGCCTTCAGGTGTGACGGTTAATATACCGCTGCGACCATTGTGTTGATACCCAGGGAAGGCGCGCATTTGCGCTAGGCGATTGATGAGTTCAAAAGCGTCATAACCCATTACGTACAAACGCTTTTTGCTGTTATTCCAGCTGCCCCATAATTCAGACACCATGCGGGTTTCGTTACTGCTTTGCATCAGCCATGGAATGTCACTTAATAAGGTGCCATTTAACTCAGGGACATTTTGACTGCCGCGAGTCGTCACTCGGCCTCGACTGCTGGTATACAAGGCAATTGGGCGTGAAAATACGCTAAAGTTCACATCTAAAAATGGCTTAAGCAAGATAAGGTCTTTAGCACCTGAAATCATATAAATGGCGTCGATATCCTGACGAGAGCGGAAGTCAGCTTCAAGCTTACTGCCTAAAATTTGCTTCATACGTGAGATGCGCTCTTGGCTGTCTTTAACACCTAGAGCGGCTTGCACGGTAACCTTCATTTTATCGCCAGAATCAAAATAGTGCACTTCTACCTGCTCTTGGGTTTGCTCCTGCCACTCTTGAATAAAGCTATCGGCCATGCGTTTACCAATGCTGTCATTACTGGCAAAAATTAGCGGTTTTTTAATGCCGTCATTCACCATTTTCAGCGCCGCATCACTTGCCTCTTGAGTCGGAGACAATGAATAGAAGAACTGATTTGGGTTTTGGCTTGCTTCATCTGGCTGGTTCAAAAACAGTTGTGGGGTGGTAATTTCAAGCTCTTGAGTGATATTAAGGGCTTGCTCAACGTCCTGATTAAATAGCGGCCCAATGATAAAGTCGCTGCCGTTTTCCTGAGCTTGCTGATAAGCGTTAGCGATGCCGTTTTCGGTATCGTAAAAACGTACTTCCACGCCTTGATTATGCTCAGCTAAATAGCTGGCAAGAATGCCTTGGCGAATCGGCTCAGCAACACGCGCACGCTTACCTGAAAGCGGCAGCATTACAGCGACATGTTGTGGGTTAAAAGGTCTGGCGCTTAGTGCATTTTCCAGATCAGTCGGTAGCTTAATCGCGCCTGGATGGCTTGGGTTTTGTTGTTGCCATTCACCTAGGTATTTTACTAATTGGCTTGGCGCCACAGCATAGTGTTTAGCAATATAAGTTAGTTGCAGCCAGCCTGAAAAAATCGGATTGCTAGTGTCATTCATAAAGGCTTTTAAAGTTTCTTCATGTAGTGGCTGCAAGCGGTGCCAAATATCATCATTAACTAATACGGCTTCTGACTTAGGCAGGTATTGGCTTAACAGGCTCAGTTGGCGCACTTGATCAATAGGCTGCTGGTTTTGTTGGTAAAGCTTGGCTTTGTATTGATGGTAAGTCGCCATCTGCCATTTAGGTAAGCGCCACTGACTTGGGTAATTAAATTGCTGAAGCGCCGCAGCAGGAGACTCGGTTTTATCGATAATGCGCGTGCTTAGATATAAGTGCTCAGCGTTAATGGTGTCAACCGTGACCATGGTTGCACGCATTGAAGTTAGAATAGATTTAGCTGCCGCTACATTGCCATCATTAATATAGGCATGGGCCGCAAGCAATAAATAACGGTCGCGCTCTTCAGCGACTTGAGTGAGCTTAGCCTGGTTTAAATAAACGTTGGCGGAATGTTCAACTGATACCAAAGAAGTATCAATCTTGGCGGTTGGCTGCGGGGTTTTGCTAGCACAGGCAGCTAAAAACACTGATAATAGCGCCACACAAACGATTTTTGCTGTTGTTGGTCTTTTCAACACAAGGCTTCACTCTGTTAAAATGCTGGCAATAGTTTAACCTGCTCTTTCAATTGGCGAAAGTCTCAGGTCCATTGATTATGAGGTAGTTATGGAGCTCACCACCGCTCTTTACATTGTGCCGACTCCGATCGGTAATTTAGATGATATCAGCACTCGCGCTTTAGATGTATTAAAGCATGTTAACCTCATTGCCTGTGAAGACACGCGCCACAGCGGTAAGTTGTTGAGCCATTTTGGTATTGAAACCCGCAAAACCGCCTTACATGATCATAACGAGCGTGACCGCGCCAAGTGGATTGTGTCGCAATTAGCCGAGGGACACTCGGTTGCCCTAATTTCTGATGCCGGCACGCCCCTCATTTCAGACCCTGGCTACCATTTAGTGAATCATGTGCGTGAAGCTGGGCATAGAGTGATCCCTCTGCCGGGAGCTTGCGCGGCGATTACGGCATTAAGCGGCTCAGGCTTACCATCTGATAGATTCTCGTTTGAGGGCTTTTTGCCAGCTAAAGAAAAAAGCCGCTTAGATAAGCTAAATGCCCTTAAAGAAGACCCTCGCACCTTGATTTTCTATGAATCTCCGCACCGCATTGTTCATAGTCTAGAGTCCATCGTTACCGCTTTTGGCAGCGAACGTGAAATTGTGATGGCCCGTGAGCTGACCAAAACCTTTGAGACCTTTTTGTCAGGTAGTGCGGCAGATGTTCTACAAACTGTGAAAGATGATGCTAATCAACAGCGCGGCGAAATTGTACTTATGTGTCATGGTTACCGCAGTGAAGAAACCAGCGAGTTCTCGCCTGTGGTAATTGATACTTTAAAAATTCTTTGTCAGGAATTGCCATTGAAAAAAGCTGCAGCGCTAGCAGGGCAGATGTACGACATTAAGAAGAATGCCTTGTATAAATACGGTTTAGAAATCGGCCTATAACTCTATGTTTGCGCCGATACTTGGCAGAAACAAAGATTAAGTTGGTGTGATGGCAAGGCTTAAGCTATAATCCGCGCCGAGTTGGCCAGACAGTTGCTGCGTTCGCAAGAACGGGGAGGAAAGTCCGGGCTTCATAGAGCAGGGTACCAGGTAACGCCTGGGCGGCGTGAGCCGACGACAAGTGCAGCAGAGAGAAGACCGCCAGCACTGTTTTTACAGGGTTGGTAAGGGTGAAAGGGTGCGGTAAGAGCGCACCGGGCCACTGGTAACAGTTGGTTGCAAGGTAAACTCTACCCGAAGCAAGACCAAATAGGGTTCCACTACTATTTATAGTTAATGCGTGGCTCGCGTTGGAACCGGGTAGGTCGCTCGAGCCTGTGAGCGATTGCAGGCCTAGACGAATAACTGTCCACGACAGGACCCGGCTTATCGGCCAACTCACTAAATTCAAACGAAAGCCCTCGCAGCGATGCGAGGGCTTTTTGTTTCTCAAATTGGCTCGAATAAAAGAGATAGACGAATAACTGTCCACTCCACCCTTGATCAAGAACTGGCGGCTTTCGGCCAACTCACTAAATTCAAATGAAAGCCTTCGCAGCAATGCGAGGGCTTTTTGTTTTTAGCTTGTCAGCAAGCGCGCTTTAAAAAGCGTACTTGACGCTTGCTTTAAATGAGCGTGGTGCGCCAGGCATTACCCATGCGTCTGAGTAAGAGTTGGCGTAGTATTCTTCGTTAAGAATATTGTCGATGTTGAGGTTAACTTCTAGATTATCTGTGATCTGTAGGTTGGCAAATAGGTTAACCACAGTGTAGCTAGGTAAATCAAAATCCTGCTCGAGGAAGTCACCTAATTGCTTGCCAACGTATTTCACCAAGAAACCACCGCTACCTTCATAGCTGGCGATATCAGTATAGTGACGCACCATGATGTTACCGCTGTGCTTAGGTACGTTGCCAAGGCGTGCGCCTTCTTCAATTACATACCAGTCCCAAAGGGTGATCTCTTTGGCGTTCTTAGCATCAATGTAAGCATAAGCCATCGACACTTCAGTATTGTCGGTAAGGTTGTAAATCATATCGAACTCAAAACCTTCACTGGTGGCCTCACCAATGGCTTCGGTTGTGCCATCACCATTTGGGCTACTCGCAAGAATATTGCGTTTTTCAGTGGTGAATAGCGAAGCTGTGCCCGAGAATCCATAGCTACCAAGATCCCACTTCATTCCGATTTCGTAAGACTTACTTTCCTCTGGGTCGTGACCATTACCTTGTGCATTGGTACCAGAGTTCGGGCGGGCACCTTCAGAGTAGCTAGCGTAAATGCGTGCCTGTTCAGATAGCTCATAAACCAAACCTAGACGAGGGTTGAAGTATGATTTTGAGGTGCTGGTTTTGCGGTTGTTATCTAATCGATAGGTAATATCTTGCGTGAAATGGTCATAGCGCATGCCAAGCATAACTTTCCAATCATCTGATAAGTCGATTTGATCTTGAACATAAAGGCCTTGACCGCTTTGCTCTTCAACGTCAGAGGTGTTGTCGATCATATCTGGCAAAACGTCACGATATACTGGGTTATCGTAATCTACTGCGTAGTCAGCCGCAGTGTCGTCATTTCCCTTGCCGTGGCGGTAACGTAAGATGTAGCGGTCTAATTCATACTCGTATGCATCACCACCAATTAATAGATTGTGGGTTAGACCAAACAGCTCTGCCGAGCCACTAAATTCAAAGCGAGCGGACAAATCATTGGCGTCAAATTCACGGTAACGGCGTTGACGCACTACTGTGTTAGTGTCTGCATCGTACCATCTAGGCTCAGTCACACTGCCTTCAAATGATGAGGTGCGGTAGCTTAACCCTGCCATTAATGCCCAATCGTTGGAGAAGTCATGCTGCATTTGTAACTGGTGGCCAAGGGCTTTAATTTCAACAGGACCATCAGCTGGCTCGCCATAAAAACGTGAGCTTGAGAAGTCTTTGCCTTCTACGTGCACAATACCACGGTCCATATCAGCTTCTTGATTGAGGTATTCAAGTTCATAGCTGACGATGGTGTCTTTACCTAGCTGATACAAGAATGAAGGTGTAAGTACGGTTTTCTTTTTGGTGACCGTGTCACGGTAGCTTTCAGCATCTTCATAAGCACCGTTAATACGAAATGCTAAATCTTTAGTTAGCTCGTTAGTGTAATCGCCTTCAGCACGGTAGGTATTGAAGCTACCACCGGTTAATTTGAAGTAACCTTCCTCGAAAAACTGCGGTTTCTTGGTAATGATGTTGACGGTACCGCCTGGCTCACCGCGCCCGTATAGCGCTGAGCTTGGGCCTTTCATGACTTCCATGACTTCAACGTTTGACATATCACGGTTACCGCTAAAGCCGCGACCTGCGCTAAAACCGTTAATTAGGTAACCCGATGGTAGATTTTCATCGCCCGCGAAGCCGCGGATTGCAAACATGTCCCATAAGCCACCAAAGTCATTTTGACGCGTAACACCACTCACTAGCTCTAATGAGTCTTGTAAACTGGTGATCCCCACAGCTTCTAGCTTTTCAAAGGTCACTTTTGAAATGGCTTGAGGCAGATCTTTCTCTTGCACGTTACCGCGATACGCTTGACGTAAGCCTGTCACTTCAATGACTTCAACATCTTGATCTACATTGGTTGTGGTTTCTGCGGCAAAGGTGGTGCCGGGTATCGCTAGCGCGGCGCCGATACAAAGACTGAGTGTCTTGAGTGGGCTCTTGAAAGCATGTTTCATTTGACGAACTTCCTTATTTGGTTTGCCTGGGCAAACTCAGTTTGTGTTATTGAAGCAAAGGTTGTTGCTTCAATGATTTGTCGATTCCAACGCCCTAATTCTACTGAGCATTGAATTTGCTAAATGAGATTTATTTCAGGTTTTGACAAAAACGGCGGGAGTATAACAGTAAAATGATATAAGGTAACATTGTTAATGTAAGTTTATGTGATCTTTGCGTTTTGGATTGCGTGTAGGAGTTGGATATTTGGGCTTGTGTTGATTTGCTTGGAGTCTGGCTTGAATGTTACATAATGTAGCAGCCTCTTGAGAACACAGTCGCTGCTTTGGTATGTTGCATAACTGTTGTGTTTAGCTGTTTTCAGCTGAGTTGGTATCGCAGCTGCATTGTATTGTCGTATGAAGTGTTCACGGAATTTTGCATAAAAAGGACTTTTAATAATGGCTTTGGATGTATCGGTTTTTGGCTCATTTATCCTGCTGTTCATGGTGATAATTGGGCTTATTAGTTATTTTCTCGGTAGACGAAAAACAAACCACCCAATAATTACTGCGGTGATTGGTATGTTCGTGAGTTTTATTCCATTTGCAGGATTGATTTACGTGGCGTTTTTGGCGTTGAAGCAAGATGTTAACCATGGCTCAGTGAGCTAATACTTAAAATTTAATCTGCAATAGGTATCGAGACAATGGCTCATCAGAAACAAATGAGCCTTTTTAGATGATTAAAACTGTCTTGGAAACTCTAACCAGGCATCTCGCTGCTATCACATCACCTTTGCCTCCATGCTGACCAATCCTTCTCATGTATTTGATTATCTAATCGCAGTGAATCTTGAAGAACTAGTTATGTTTTAGCGAGAGCAATGCTCACTAGGGCTGTTCTTTCGCCATATCTGTGACCAACAAATCGACCATGGCGCGAACCTTAGCCGATAAATAAGTCTTACTCGGGTAGATGGCAAACACATCGATATGTGTGTGATGGTAGTCGTCGAACAGGGTGACTAATTGACCTATATCCAATAAGTTGCCCAAGGTGAACTCAGGTAATCTGCAAATGCCGTGGTGATCTAACACCATCGCCACTTCCATTGCTGAGCTGTTACAACCAACGTACTGCCCAACGTCTACAAAGGTATCTTGCTTATTGGCATGACTAAATTGCCAGCGAGTAGGCTGCTTGAGATTGCTATAACAAATACATTTATGATCGACTAATTGCGCTGGCTCGGTTGGGGTGCCGTATTGCTTGAGGTACTCAGGCGTTGCCACCGTATAGCCTTTGAATGAGCGTAGGCGCTTGCAAACTAAAGTCGAGTCATCGAGCTGCGCTGTGGCGCGGATGACCAAGTCAAATCCATCTTGAATGACATCGACATGACGATCGCTTAAATCTAAGTCGAGGGTCACATCTGGATACAGGTTCAAGTATTTAGACAGTACAGGTTGTAAGTACCTTAGTCCCAGTGACACTGGGCAACTAATCTTAAGCTTGCCGCTAGGTTGTTGCAGCTTGTTGTCTAACATCCCTAGCGCTGTTTTGGCATCATTAACCATTTGCTGGCATTGGCGATAAAACACCTCACCTTCAGGGGTTAAGCTTTGCGAGCGAGTCGTGCGGTTGAGCAGGCGGGTGCCAATTCTTTGCTCCAGCTTATTGAAGGTTTTGCTGATATGTGAGGTTGAGTGTCCGGTGGCTTCTGCGGCAGCAGAGAAGCTTTGTAATTCGACTATCTTGGTAAAAATAACCATGCCATCAAATAATTGCGTTTCTTGCATTCTAATTAACCCCGTTTTACCAAGCTTTCAGGTACAGCTTCTCGTTTGTTCAGATAGCAATGTATGGAAATAAACTTAACTTATTGTGAGTTATTGTTAGTTAAATGGAAATAATTATTTTCTTATCACTGGGTTAATCAGCGCGATAATTGTGGTTAAAGTAGACACATATCGATTCAACTCCAGCCCGTTTGGGGGTTACCAGCCTTGGTTACTCAGGCTACTAAGACTCAGGTGATAAGAGCTTAGGGTTAACCGTTACAGATAAGGACACGCCATGAAAATTTTAGCTTTTGCTGCCAGCAGCAGCCGTCAGTCAATTAATAAAACCTTTGCAACTTATGCTGCAAATTTAGTTGAAGGTGCCGAGGTTGAGGTACTGGATATCAACGATTTTGAAATCCCACTGTTTAGTGAAGATAGAGAGAAAGAGCTAGGAAAACCAGCGTTAGCCCAAGCCTTTTACGACAAAATTAGTGAGGCCGATGCGTTGGTGATCAGCTTTGCCGAACATAATGGTTCATATACTGCAGCGTATAAAAACCTATTTGATTGGACATCGCGCATTGATATGAAGGTGTATCAAGGTAAACCAGCACTGCTGCTTGCGACTTCGCCAGGGCCTGGTGGTGCTAAATCCGTGCTAGGCGCCGCGACGACTTCAGCCCCTTATTTTGCTGCTGATGTTAAAGCGAGCATTTCTTTGCCAAGTTTTTACGACAACTTTGATGTGGCTACTCAGTCAATTAAAGATGATGCCATCGCCACTGAATTAGCGGTTGCGGCTAAGGCGCTCAAAGGCTAGTGCTTTCATGTCTTGATCTGTTACTGCAGCAGCTATCATCAAGTGCGCTGTGATGGTAGCGCTATAGCCCTTAATAAAGCTGATTGAAATGACGCTTTGTATAAGGGCTTTAGCTAATGCTGTTAGATTCTATTAGAAATGGTTACGCACCTGGAAGCGAAACTCCCAGCTGTTGATCTGCTCACCTTGGGTGAATGGTCTGGCAAAGTCGATATGAGCGATGTTGCCATAACTGGATTTAGATGAGTAAATACGGGCACCAATACCAATACTGCCAATCACATCATTAATTTCATTGTTTTCATCAGTGCCGCCAAATGCTTGCCCTATATCGGTAAACACCGCCCAACCTAAGCTTGCTAGCTGCCAGAGATTGATGTTGGGATAGTTACGAATTTCCCCTGTTAATGCCCATTGATTGTCGCCATGCTGGTAATCATTTGGATAGCCGCGAATACCTGTATCGTCTCCTAGGGCGAAAGTCTCGTCGAGGAAGTTATTTTGCGAGCTAGCCAATTTGGCTTTGGCGTAAGCGGTCCACTTAGGGGTGATTTGATAAAAATACTCACTCTTTAAAATCAGCTTGTAGTAATCATCTTGAGTGGTTTGCAGCACAGCTTCAGCATTTAGTGAGCTAAGTAGTAGGTGATCGCCACTGGCATAACCTTTACTGGAATACCAGTTAAGATGGTAGCCTGGCTGGTTGTCTTTGCGGGTATCATTTAGCTCTAACCCTAAGCGAAAGTAGTGATACCAACCTAAATTGAAGTCCTCGTTATTGTTAATAAGGTAAATGTTATTCAAGACTTTAAAGTCATCTTCAATATATTCATAGCCCATCCAAGGATAGGCAAAATCACGATCTTTCGGTAGCTCACTATCAGGCAGAGTTTCTAGATTGCTAAAGGTGTTTTTATCGTAGGTGACACCAAACGATAGTCTGTGTAAGTCTTGCTGACTCTTTTGTAATAAGTAGCCAAACTTGGCATCTAGGTATTGCTGCTGGTGCTCAAATTGATTCACTTCGACACCATTTTGCCTAACGGTATCGGTTTGTGTGTTGTCGAACACTTGCCCGCCATACATGTACTGAGTGTCGAGGGCATAAAACGGCTTGTTAAAGGTGAAGTGGGTGGAGGTACCGTCGCTGTTATCTTGAAAGTTAAAGCCGACTTTAGCGTGTTTTATCCAGCGAAATGGTGCTTTGGCAGAAAACAAGTAACCAGTGCGGTCAGCGTTAGATTTGTACTTAATGCGAGTGGCAATACCTGTGCCGAGAAGGTTGTCTTCCTTGATCCCAATTGAGAATTTGGTCTCACCGCCACTAGTACCAAAACTGGCTGTGGGTAATAGCGACCAGTTATCCCAGGTTTCTACCACGACTTGTTTTTGCGCCTTGGCTGACTCTTCAGCATCAGGATCATCCACGTCACTCATAGTGACTTTGGCGTCACGAATATATGCCTCTGTTCGCAATAGCCTTTGGGCTTCTTCAATTTGTCTTTGGTTAACCTCATCTCCCTCTTCAAAGGGCAGGTTGGCTAGAGTCGTGCTTTCAAGAGTGTTGATATGAAGGAAATTAGCCCATTCGTGGATGAAAAACGAGTCGGGATCTGACAGGTCAAAAATAGGGTGGCTAACCACAATAATATTGCCAACCTTGGATTTTATTAGGTCGTCAGGTTGAGTTTTTGCTTGTGTTTGTGCGTCGTTAGCCTGCACAGAAAGCTGGCTAAAACCTAGAGCCAAACAGCTTAATTGGGCAATTAATCGAAGCATTACTCATCCTTTTATTATTGTCGTTATTCCATTACACGCTTAAAAGGTGTTCATTAATAACACACGTGAAAATGGTTTGAGTCAAGCAATATAAGTGGTTGAGTTAAGTATAGTCGCTTGAGCCAAACTTAATTGGCTCAATGACTTATAAGCAATTGCTAAATTGGATTGGTTAGCGCTAGGCTTGCTTTAGTTAGGGCGACTACAGGGTTTTACGCGGTGGTACCACGACGTTGGCGAAGATAAGTCCAGCCACCAGTGACATGAAAATCAGGAAAATTTGTGCGCCAATATGGATTTGATTAAGCATCACCTCGCCAGACACCAAAGCGTTTAGGCCAATATAGGTTTTACTGCCTGGCACTAGAATTACGATACCTTGCAGCAGTGCTATTGAGACGGGTGCCTTCATCCAGCGCGCATACAGATTGGAATAAATCCCCACAGCTAATGCGCCGACAAAAATACCAATCGATTCACCTAAATAGATGCCGCCAAGCATAGCTGAGAAGAAGGCGACAATGCCGGCAAAAATGCCCCAAGGAGAGTCTTTAAGGCGCGCTTTAAACAAAATTACCAGCGACATAGACAGGATAGGTACTGCGCTCCACATGGCCCAGGTTGGCAGCTTTTGCGGCTCTACAAATGGCACTTTGCCGAATATGGCGTAACCGATCGTCATGCCAAGAATCGCACCAAAATAGAGCTTAAACAGCAACATGGCGGCGTCCATAATTCGCGCGGTGCCGGAGATCAAATCTCGTGAGGCCAGTTCTGCAAGACCAAGCGTTAGCGCGAGGCCCGGAATAAAGATGATGATGCCAGATAAAATAACAACAGGGATGTTAATACTGGGGTCAAAAGTCGCAATACCACAGGCGATAATGGCACAAACAATCGCTGACAATGGCTCAAGCATTTCCGCCACGCGCTTGGAGCGCTCTGCCCAAAACACCAGTCCATACACCATTAAACCTAATAGTCCTGACCAGATAACATCATGCCAGCCTGTGCCCATCAACATGGCAAAGGCGCCGGAGCCAGCACCAAAGGCGAGCAAGCTAAGACCATGGCCATAAGGGTTCGGCTTGTTGATAATTTCATCTAAGCGCTCAAGGGCTTCATCAACTGAGCGCTGCCCCGAGCTAACCTCTTCAACAAGATCGAAAGCGCGGGCAAGTGAGCCTAGGTCAAGCTCGCCCGGTTTTACCCTCGCGACGTGGTTATATTCTTGCTCGGTGTCATGTTGCAACACGAATGTCATCGAAGTTGGCGAGATCAGAAAATAACCCTCAATACCTAGGGTGCTAGATACCGACTGCAGGTGAGATTCTAGTCGATATGCTGGCGTACCAAACTTGTGCAACGCTTTACCTAATTTAATGATAAATCTGCGTTTTACGAGAAAGTCCTGATTGTCCACTTGGCGTTTTACACTCTTATTGTGATGTGATGACGATAGGGTTAAATCTTGGCGGCGATTCTATCTGAATCCTGCATTTGTTTATAGTCGATAAATAGATAATTTGACCAAAAACTGTAGATTATTTGCTCGCTAGTTGTCACGATAGTTAAGAAACGGGAGCTATGCCAATCAAGCAAGCGTGTTTTCAACCTTTGAGAAAGTGCTGTTAGCTATTTGGTATAAGAACAATAACAAAGGAAGAGTATGTCATTTTTAGTTAGTGGGTTATATGTGTCGCTTACTGCGCTGTTAATTATTGCGCTGTCTTTATACGTCATTAAGATGCGCCGTAAGCACCGAGTGGGAATAGGTGATGGTGAGCACAGGGAGTTGTCGATTGCTATCCGCACTCAGGCAAATCTGATTGAGAATGCGCCCATCGTGCTGCTACTCATGGTGCTAGCAGAAGCCAATGGGCTTTCTATACTTTGGTTACACCTATTAGGTTGTGTTTGGTTGTTTGCGCGTATTATTCATCCTTACGGGTTAGTGAAGAGTAACGGCGGCATTCATTGGGGGCGTTACTATGGCATGGCGCTGACCTGGATTGTGGTGTTTGCGCTAGCGGGTGTTAACGTTGGTTTCTATCTTGGTCACTTATTGGATTAGCTTTGCAGGCACAGGTGCTGCGGTTGAGCGCTGCAATCTAATTCGCTTATTTGTTAGCTAAGTTATATACTCGCGCGCTGTTTGTTAGATTGGCTGTTTTTACAGCATGTGTCAGCGGTAGGTTATTTCATGCAAGTTGAGTCGACATTATTTAAGTATCCCAAGTATTGGGCGCATAGCGTTAACGCTGCGCCTTTCTTGCCTATGTCTGTAAAAGAGATGAAAAAATTAGGCTGGGATAGCTGCGACATTATTCTTGTTACCGGTGATGCTTATGTCGATCATCCAAGCTTTGGCATGGCAGTGATTGGCCGTTTGCTTGAAGCGCAAGGTTTTAGAGTGGGGATAATTTCTCAGCCGGATTGGTCTAGTAAGCAAGACTTTATGCGCCTTGGTCGCCCGAACCTGTTCTTTGGTGTAACTGCGGGCAATATGGACTCAATGATCAACCGCTACACGGCTGATCGCAAGCTGCGTCATGACGATGCATATACTCCAGGCAATATAGGCGGTAAACGCCCCGACCGTGCGGTAACCGTTTACACCCAGCGCTGTAAAGAAGCCTTTAAAGAAGTGCCAGTGGTGATTGGTGGTATCGAGGCGAGTTTGCGCCGTATCGCTCACTATGATTACTGGTCTGATAAAGTGCGCAAAAGCGTTATATCAGACTCCAAAGCCGACATCTTGGTTTACGGTAATGCAGAGCGTCCGCTGGTGGAAATTGCTCACCGCTTAGGTAAGGGCGAGAGCATTAAACAGATGCAAGATGTGCGCGGTACAACTGTCATGCGCCGTGAAGCATTGCCTGAGTGGAAAGGTGTCGACTCGCGTAAAATTGACCAGCTGCATAAGATTGACCCTATTCCCAACCCTTATGGCGCGGACGATGTCGGTTGTGAAAAGCTATCAGGGCCAACGGATAAAAAGATTTTTGATAATGATGCGCCTAAAGCCATTAGTGTGCAGCCGCCTCGGCCTAAGCCATGGGAGAAAACCTATGTGCTATTGCCTGCTTATGACAAGGTAAAAGACGATAAGTATTTGTACGCCCATGCCTCGCGGATTTTGCATCAAGAGCAAAACCCAGGTTGTGCTCGCGCTTTGTTCCAGCCTCACGACCAGCACCGCGGCGTTTGGGTTAACCCGCCTGCATGGCCGTTAAATACCGATGAAATGGACGCGGTATTTGATTTAGCCTATCAGCGTGTGCCGCATCCAAGTTATGGTAAGGAAAAGATCCCTGCCTATGACATGATCAAAACCTCGATCAACATTATGCGTGGCTGTTTTGGCGGTTGTTCATTCTGCTCTATCACTGAGCATGAAGGGCGCATTATTCAAAGTCGCTCACAAGAGTCGATTATTAAAGAAATCAAAGATATTCAAGATAAAGTGCCGGGCTTTACTGGGGTGATTTCAGATCTTGGCGGCCCAACGGCCAATATGTACCGCCTAGGCTGTTCAAGTGAAAAGGCTGAAACTACCTGCCGCCGTTTATCTTGTGTCTATCCATCGATCTGTGGTCACCTCGATACTGACCACAAGCACACCATTGATTTGTACCGCGCCGCGCGTGATGTGCCGGGTATTAAGAAAGTGCTTATTGCATCGGGTGTGCGTTACGACTTAGCCACAGAAGATCCTGATTATGTGCGTGAGCTTGCTCGTCATCACGTTGGTGGCTATTTAAAAATTGCTCCGGAGCATACCGAAGAAGGCCCATTATCTAAGATGATGAAGCCTGGGATGGGCACTTATGATCGCTTTAAAGAGTTATTTGATAAGTTCTCCAAAGAAGCGGGTAAAGAGCAGTTCTTAATTCCGTATTTTATCTCTGCTCATCCTGGTACTACCGATGAAGACATGGTGAATTTGGCGCTATGGCTTAAGAGTGAGAAGTTCAAGCTTGATCAGGTGCAAAACTTCTACCCATCGCCAATGGCCAATGCCACTACCATTTATCACACTGAGTTAAATTCACTGCGTAATGTTAAGCATGACAGTGAGCAAGTCAGCGTGCCGAAAAAAGGTCGCCAGCGTAAGCTGCATAAGTTCTTACTGCGATACCATGACCCTGCCGGTTGGCCGATGATCCGTGAGGCGCTGACCAATATGGGTAAGGCGCATTTAATCGGTAATGGCCCGCAACATCTGGTGCCGCCAGAAACTCGTAATGAACAAAATCGCGCTAAGTGGGGTCAAAAACCTAAGTCATCACCCAAATCTGGGTCGGCTAAAGGCGCTAAGAAAGGCTTAACGCGCTTTAGTGATAATCAATTTGATGATCGCAAATCTCAGGGCAAAGCGAGTAACGGCAAAAGTTCAAATGCCAAGGGTTCAAACGCCAATGGCTCACATGGCAAAAGCAGTGGGCAAGGTGCGAGTGGTAAAGGCGGATCAAGCAATAAAAGCAAAGGGTCAGGTAAAGCTGGCAATGGCTGGGTGACAAAATCCAAATACAGTTCTGGTGCTAGTGCCAAACGTAGAGCGACTAAATAATCTTATTAGCGCACATTCAATAGGCCTGTAACTATGTAGCGTATTTACAGGCCTTTTTTATGCTTTCGTTCAAAGTTACTCTTTGCTCCCAATTTTTATCGTCATTTGTGCAGTAACGACTTTCAGTCATGGTTAATCTTGTGCCATTATGCTGCAACCAATAATTAGAATAATATCAATTGGGATAAGTTAGTGATCAGAGATTACGCAGGAAAAATCGCTTAGAACAAGGCAGAAATTGCAGCTAGCTATTATTCTACCTACAAAATTTATAACGAAGTTATAAGCGATTTTAACCAGTAAGAATGCTCACATATTTGTGCTAATTGGTATAACTACTTCAAGGAAGTGTCATGACATTCAGTCAAACTTTAACCGCAGCGACAGGTGCTGCACTATTGGTGAGCGCATTATTACCGACTCAAGCTTTAGCACAATCAAGTGAGCAAGATGCGTTTATGGCGGCGATTGCTAAGCATTGTGGTAAAGCCTATGCTGGCAAAGTTGTGTCTACCGATGCTGCTGATGCAGATTTCGCCAACAACTATTTGGTGATGCATGTACGTGAATGTGGTGACAAGCAAATCAAAGTGCCGTTTCATGTGGGGGAAGATCACTCGCGCACTTGGGTGTTAACCAAAACTGAATCAGGCTTACAGCTAAAGCATGATCACCGCCACAAAGATGGTAGTGAAGATAAAGTGACTATGTATGGTGGTGACACAGCTGATAGCGGAAGTGCTAGCTGGCAGTCATTTCCAGTCGATGATTATTCAATCAACAACTTTAAAGAAAACGGTTTAACTCAGTCGGTGACCAATGTGTGGCACATGGGCATTAATGACAAGGTATTTACCTATCAACTAACTCGTGAGAATAGAAATTTTAAAGTCGAGTTTGATTTAACTAAGCCTGTTTCCACGCCGCCGACACCTTGGGGACATGAGTAGTTAGCTACTTGGTAGTAAGCAGAAATAACAAGGCGACTCAATGAGTCGCCTCTTGTTTTGCTCGTTTAGTTGCGGGAGTTCGGTTTGTTATCCCGTGATCAGGTTATTTAGCGTCAAAGGTAAATGATTGTCCTGCAAGTGCAGCTTCATACATTAGGCCGCCTTTAGCTGCGGTAAAAATTGCCATGCCGTTGACATATTGCGCGGCAGCATTGTGATTGCTACCCGCTTGCCCTGCGCCTGCTGAGTTACCGGTTGTGCCCGCCTGAGCGCTAGCACCAACGTTAATCGCTACCGCTGAAGCCTGGGCACTAAACTCAAAGCTGCCGCTGGTGAAGTCATTGTATGCCTCAGCGTTTTTAAAGAAGATGATTTCGCTATAGGCCTGTCCGCCTAACTGAAAACCAATAGAAACTTGCGACAGCGTAGAGTCGCCCGTATGTGTACCGCCACGATAAACCCGGCCTTTACCGTAAGCCGCGCCAATTCCGAAGCCGCCTTTACCTACTGTTGGGAAGATGGCATAGCCATATGCGTTACCAAAAAACTCGCGTGATTCTTCTGCTTTTTTGAAGTTCTTTAAGGCATCGCTATAGTCGTCTGCCCAGGTGTAAGAGCTAAATACAGCAACAGTCATCAACACTGCCGCTGAGATAAGTTTAACGATTCGTGTCATAACAACCTCGTTGTGAATAGTTTGCTTCAAGATACCATAAATTGGCTAAGGGAAATAACAACTCTATGCTGGCAACTTAAGCTTTAAGACAATTACCTTAATGATGAAACTTGCCTAGGCCTGACTTGCTTTGCGAATGTGGCGATTAGACTGGCCTGCTGGTGGTTTACCAGGTGCTGGTTTGCGTTCTGCGAGCAGATGCTTAATTGCCATGATTGGGTGGGGTAGCAACATACGAGGACCTGAGTAAATCATGATTTCTTTGGCCATTTGTTTCATATGTGGCTTGTAGCAGTGTACCGGACATTTATTGCAAGTAGGTTTATCTTGCCCGTAAGGGCAGCGATCTAAACGGGTATTTGCGTAGGCTAAAAAGTCCTGACATTGCTCGCACACACCTGATTTGGAGTTGGTTTTATGATGGGCCTTGCAGTAAATCTCTACCATCGCTGAAATGGTATTGAATTCATAAAGTAATTTGCCGCTAAGTACTTGTGTGTCTGCCATCATCTACCTCTCATACATGCTAGTACTTGATATGCTGGTTATTCATCAGAATGTCGTTGAACCGTTCTGTAAATAACCTAGCGTAGTACTAGGTTATTGTCAGTTTATGCGGGATAAATCGTCGCCTCAAATTAAACCTTGTAGATTTATGAGCTAACGCACAAAAGCACTTAAAGTGTTACTGATAGGGGCTAGATCACTGTATTTAAGTAAATTCCTTGGTTGTTGGGGGTAAATACTTGATTTAGTAGCCGCAAATGCTTTAAAACTGAGTTGCTTGATTAAAAAAACATCTGCCTAACGGATACGTTGATATTCATTGGTAATGCTTATCATCGCGAGATTAATAATACGTGCTTAATTACCGAGCGTTATGGTTAGGGTCTTAGAATCAAATCAATCTGGATGAATTGGTGAAACAATGAAATTTATTTTTATCCTTGTTCTGGTTGTGGTGGCGTTTTACCTATTTAAGCGCACCAAAAAAGTGGCAGAGCAAGAGCAACAAGACAAGCCAGCGCCAATGGCGCCAAAAGCACCTGCAACTGAGCATAAAGCGGTTGAGCTGGAATCTGAACCTGCTGAATCTGATTCTGTTGAACATGCAGTAGAACAAGACGTTGCAACGTCAGAGGATGTGGTTAAATCTGCAGAGCCAGAGCCAGAGCCAGAGCCAGAGCCAGAGCCAGAGCCAGAGCCAGAGCCAGAGCCAGAGCCAGAGCCAGAGCCAGAGCCAGAGCCAGAGCCAGAGCCAGAGCCAGAGCCAGAGCCAGAGCCAGAGCCAGAGCCAGAGCCAGAGCCAGAGCCAGAGCCACAAACCCAGACCAATGCACTTGCTACCCCTGGCGATTGGGCGAGTGATGCGTTTAATGCAACCTTTGCCCAGTATCAGCAGGCTGAGTCTGGCACGGAAGCTCAACAACAAGCTTTAGCGAGCGTAATCGCCCATTGCTATAAAATGCGTAAGCAAGCTGATTATTGCCAGTTTGGTGCAGACTTAGCTCAGGGTTATATCGATAGCTACGACCAGCTTAATAAAGCCGGTGATAAAGCAGATACTAAATCCTTAGTACATATGCACTTAGCGACACTACTCACTGATACCGCTAAATTTTCCCAGGCGATTGAGGTTTGTCAGCAAGCACTAAGCCATAAGTTAACCGATGGCACAGTAACGGGCTTTGAAGGTCGAATTAATCGTATTGAAAAAGCTCAGGCTAAAGCGGGTGCTTAGCTGAGGTCGCACCAACTCTAGGGCAAGACGCAAGTATTTACAGAGTTTCATGCAACAATAGTTGACCTATAAGGTATGATAATACCTAACCCTAAAACGCGAACATTAGGTTCGCGTTTTTTATTTGCAGTTTATTGATATGTGTTACGTATAATCTGCACCATGACAATTCAGTAGCTCTAAAAATGCGACAAGGTGATAAGTTTATGAAGCAGTTTGCAAGTACACCAGACAATGCTCGAACGCAATGGTTATCAAAGTTAACCCTTGGTGTTGTTATCGCAGGGCTTGTGAGTTTATCTGGCTGTATTCGCACTCCTGAATGGACATTGTTTTATGCTGGTGATGAGCAGCAAGCGCCAGCTCAGTATCTTGAGCAAAAATTTATCGCTGGCTATTACGATACTGTCGAGCAATGTCAGGCCAAAGGCCGAGGTTTAGTTAAGCTGAAAATGAGTAAGCTGCCTCTAGAGCAAGCCTATGTGTGTGGCCATCAATGTCAAACCGATGACTCAGGTAACATGCGCTGTCAGCAGCTAGTTGAAGCGAGTGCGTTTGATGGAATTTAAACAAGATTTTTTTGAGCAGCTTGAAGGCTTCTACTCGCAAGTTTATCCCACGCCGATTTCTAATCCACATTGGTTAGGCTGGAGCGCGGAGGCTGCCAAGTTGATTGGTAACCCAGTTGCGGATGATGACTTATTGATGCAACTGTCTGGCAATATCGCGGCCCCAGGCGCGAGTTATTATGCTCAGGTCTACAGCGGTCACCAATTTGGCGGTTATACGCCGAGATTAGGCGATGGGCGCTCCATCATACTAGGTGAAGCACTCGGTGATGCTGGCGCTTGGGATGTAGCTATAAAAGGTGGCGGCCCGACGCCTTATTCGCGCCATGGCGACGGACGCGCGGTAATGCGCTCTGCTGTGCGCGAGTTCTTAATTTCCGAGGCGTTAGCGGCTTTAAACGTACCCACGACTCGTGCGCTGGCGGTAATTGGTTCAGACCTACCTGTTTATCGTGAAGATCAAGAAACCGCGGCAATAACGGTAAGGCTGGCCAAAACTCATATTCGTTTCGGTCACTTTGAGTATTTTTGTCATAGCGAGCAGGGTAGTGCCACCAAGTTAAAGCAGCTGGTGGACTTCACTATTAAGCAGCACTTTCCCCACTTAAGCTGTGATAGAGCAGGCTACGTGCAATGGTTTAATGAAGTTGTCGCGCTAACAGCAAAAATGATAGCTCATTGGCAATCTGTCGGTTTTGCTCACGGGGTCATGAATACCGACAATATGTCGATTATTGGCGACAGTTTTGACTTTGGACCGTTTTCATTTCTCGACACTTTCAAAGAAGACTTTATTTGTAATCACTCCGACCATAATGGACGCTATGCGTTTGGTCAGCAGCCAGGCATTGGGCTGTGGAACCTGCAGCGCCTTGCTCAGGCACTGACACCACTCATTAGCTCAGACGACTTAACCTCAGATGATTTAGTCGCCGCCCTTAACACCTATCAAGCAGAGTTAGTGAAACACTATCTTGCGCTGATGGGGAATAAGTTTGGCTTCAGTGGCTTAGATGGTGGCAGTGATGCTAATTCTGAAAACGCTAGCAGCAAAAGCAGTGAGCTTACAAAGCAGCAAAGCGAAGATTTAAAATTAATCGGTCAATTTACTGAGCTACTTGAGCGTAATCATCTTGATTACACCTTAGCGTTTCGTCAGTTTGGCAAGCTTGATATAGCTAGTCAGCACAGCAGTCTTAGGGATGACTTTGTTGATCTCGCTGGATTTGATGATTGGTATCAAGCCTATCAAAAACGAGTAGGCTGCGTGGATGATTTAGCTTTGTGGCAACAGGCGCGAGATAACTGCAACCCCGCCTATATTTTACGTAACTATTTAGCCCAAGAAGCCATTATTGATATTGAGCAGCATGGTGATAACCGTAAGCTAAAACAACTGCAGCGAGCATTAGCCACGCCATTTACCGAGCGGGCTGAGTTTGAACATTTTGCTCAGCGACCGCCACAGTGGGGCGAAGGGCTGATTTTGTCTTGCAGTAGTTAGCACTACTTAACGCCGATGTTTTTACCCCGAGGTGCTTCTCACTTGAGCATCTCTAGATTAATTAAGATGTAACTACCACATATGTTAACCATTCACGCATTAAAGCTAGATACCGATAGCCAAAGTTTGATTTTAGAAGCCGATGTCGATTTCGATCGCTTTGAGCAATTTGCTGAGCCGCTGGCAAAAGCGCTTGATTGCCAAATCCTCCAGCGCCAATGGGGTGCAGACAGACATCAATGGCGTTTAGATTTTGAATCTTGCGCGCTAACGTTAGAATACGAGTTTTATGGTAATGTGTGCTGGCTCAAAGCAGAGCGTGAGCAAGACTTTGAAGTAGTAAGTTACCTCGCGAGCTTGCTGCAACCCTACTTGTTAGAGATGAAAGCCTAGTTGAGGTCAAATCATAGCATGATTGAAGATAACACTATGACCGAAAGAAACGGTGCAAATACGGCTGAATCGACAGCCGCTTTTGATTTTCAGGCGCTCACTCCTGACTTGATTTTAGATGCCATTGAGAGTCTCTATATTTATCCCGAAACAGGATTATTGGCGCTTAATAGCTACGAGAATCGGGTTTACCAGTTTCGTTGCGATCGCGGTAATCGCTATGTGGTGAAGTTTTATCGCCCGCAGCGTTGGAGCGACGAGCAAATATTAGAAGAACATCAATATACTCAGGCACTGGCAGATAACGAAGTTCCTATCGCTGTGCCGGTTAGCGTTGATGGCAAGACATTGCACCATTATCAAGGTTACCGATTTACCTTGTTCCCATCGATTGGCGGCCGCTCATTTGAAGTGGATAACCTTGACCAGCTCGAATCAGTAGGGCGCTTTATTGGTCGTATTCATCAATACGGCGCGCAAAATCCATTTAACTATCGCGAGTCACTGACACCTGAAATTTTAGGTGTGCAGCCGCTTGAATATTTAAAGCAATCGAACATGGTTGCCAAAGCCATGCAACAGGCATTTTTTACGGTAACAGATCAGGTGCTTGAGTTGACTCAGCAGCAGTGGCGTAATTATCAAGGCACGACATTACGCCTACACGGTGACTTACATCCTGGCAATATTTTGTGGACCCCAGACGGCCCAGGCTTTGTTGACCTTGATGACGCCAAGCAAGGCCCAGCAGTACAAGATTTATGGATGATGTTAACGGGTGATAGGCAGCAGCAAACATTGCAGTTAGATATTCTGCTTGAAGGTTATCAAGAATTTAGCGACTTTGATAAACGTGAATTAGCACTGATTGAACCGCTAAGGGCTTTGCGAATGCTTAACTACAACGCTTGGCTGGCTAAACGTTGGCAAGATCCTGCATTTCCAATGAACTTCCCCTGGTTCGGTGATGTCAAATACTGGGAACAGCAAACACTGGCTTTTAAAGAGCAATTAAGTGCACTGCAGGAGCCATGTTTAACCTTATACTAATCGCAAATTTGTAGAGCTCAGTTGCTAACTTGCAATGAAAGGGTTAATAAAAATTTACTTAACCGCAAGCGGGTATTTTGTTACAAATACTCTTAAAAAGCGATTGAGCTCAGTGACTCGGCTCTATTATGATACAGTCACGAACCGCTACTAATCGAACAGTAGAACACACTAAGGAACTAAAATGAAAAAAGTTTTATTGGTCATGGCTGCACTATTATTCGCGCCACTAGCTGCCAATGCCGCTCAGTACGAAGAAGGTGTACATTACACCGTCATTAACAATGGCCCAGGTTCAAGCAAGCCTGAAATTACTGAGTTTTTCTCTTTCTACTGTGGTCACTGCTACAACTTTGCTAAAAACGTTATCCCAACAATTGAGAAAACTCTGCCTAAAGGTGTGAAGTTCAATCAAAATCACGTTGAGTTTATTGGTCGTGACATGGGTATTGAAATGTCTCGTGCTTTCGCAGTAGCGCATCAGCTTAAAGTGGAAAAGAAGATTGAACACGCACTGTTCCAGGCTATTCACGATAAGAAGCAGCGTTTTGTTACACGTGACGATATTCGTAAACTATTTATCGCTTACGGTGTTGACGGTAAAGACTTCGATGCAGCAGCGGACTCTTTCATGGTGAAAGCGCAGATGTCGAAAATGAAGCGAGAAACTGAAAACGCACAAATTCGTGGCGTACCGGCTTTAGTGGTTAATGGTAAGTACCGTGTTGAAACAGGTGCAGTGAAAAGTTACGACGAGCTGTTAGCGATTGCATACTACCTAGCTGAGAACAAGTAGTCTCAAGTAGTGATATCTAACTAATTAAAAGCAGCTAAATGGCTGCTTTTTTTATCGCCTCGAACATTAATTGTTGTTTATAGTCGTTAAGACCTTGGAATAGTCTTAGTAAGTTATGCTGATAGGCAGATTGAGAGTTTGTGTCTTATGTAGTAAAGCTAGGCTAATGATTTAGTTAGAGATAAATCATTAGGCAAAAAAAAACCGTATGCCGAAGCGATACGGAATAGAGTCAATTGACTCGGTTTTTACCCTGAGTAACGATACAGATAGTAACAGTGTGTCAATTTTTTGGCAAGTGACATTTTATTGTCGTCTTGTGATTAAGCTCAAATTCATAAAAAAGTCGTAAGCTTCGTGAAACTTGTGAAAACCAATACTGTCTAATTTGAGTATTGGAAAAACATAGAACAATTTTACAGCCGGAGGCAGTATGCGCATGTTTCCCGTTTATTCTCCTAAACTCATCGCTAAGCATGTCAGAATTTTCTTAACTGGGGTGATTTGGGTCAAGGATCTCGGTCAACTTGAGTTTTCAAATGGGCGCTTTTTGATGCCTAAACGTAGTCTTCCACAGGTAAGAAAAGCTATTTCTGAGCTTAACTCGCTACTTGAGTCGCAAAAGGTGAGTCCGAGCCCTGCTTAGATAATATGAGAGCTTCACGCAGCTTTTAGCATGTTAGTCTTCATAAACAACAATTCGTAAATATAAAAAGAGCAGGCCATTGCCTGCTCTTTTTATATTAATCTTGCCCTCACTGCAAAGGGCTAGCTAGACACTCAGTCGTTGCTTTGACTACTCACGCTATTTCAGTAGCTGAGGGTATGACACGAGTGCTAGAAATCAGCTAATTAGGTTTCGCTATTTAGCAATCCAACAAGGCCGTTCACCTTGTCATTCCATGAGTTTAGATCTTGCTGAAGCTGCTCATTTTTAGCAGTAAGCTGTTCGTTCTTTTGTTTCTCTTCTTCGAGCTCCATTTTTAGTAGCTCTACACTTTCAAGTGTTGCTTGGATCTTGCTTTCCAGTTGGGACAATAGTTCAAGGCTCATGGCGCGTCCTGTCAGTTTCATGGTGGAGTCTTGATTCTATCAGTGCCAGCCCTGATAGGAACAGCAGAAAACGTTAAGTGACGATAAATTAATCTAAAATAATGACTTTATACCCAAGCAACTTCGATATACAGGGTGCAGAGCATCTGATTCGGTTCAGTTCGAGGCGAAAAGTCGACGTAATGGCATTCTCTTTCTAGGCGTTTCAACAAAGAAATGGGCCTAATGAGTCGCTCCCAAAGGGCGATTTTGATTGTCTTTCATGCTTTGTTGCTGACTATTAACGTAGAGTAACTATGTATCAAATCCTCGCCGAGCCTGAAAACCAATCTATTCTCGCTGAACATGCATCTTGAGGTTGTTTGGGTATATGTAAGTGCAAGCTCGTTCAAGTAATCATCATTAGCGATTTGAGTAGAATCTGGGTGCTTGTTCATTTCAATTGACGTATTTTAGTTGAAGATTAAACACGACAACTTGACTTTGTTAGTCAGCCTCCATAGTCTGCAAGCTCTGTTTTAAAGGTGGTATGCAATGGAAATAAAATATAATTTAAAACCCGCTTCAGAGCGCCGCACTGAGCAATTCAAGCCAGAAGGTAATGTTGGCTTTGGTAAGCTTAGAACTGATCACATGTTTTTGATGGATTATCGTGACGGTGAGTGGGTCGACCCGCGTATTGTGCCTTATGGACCATTTGAAATGGCGCCAGGGGCAATGACATTGCATTATGGCCAATCAATTTTTGAAGGTGCAAAAGCCTTTAAGCATGATGATGGCGAAATCTATACCTTCCGTCTCAACAAAAATGCCCAGCGTATGAATCGCTCGGCAGACATCGTATGTATTCCGAATATTGATGAGCAGCTCCAAGTGGATGCCATCAACGCTTTGATTGATGTTGATCGCTTATGGTTCCCAGAGCAAGATGGTGCCTGTTTGTACATTCGTCCATTCATCTTTGCAACAGAAGACCGTCTATCAGTTAGCCCAAGTGAGCAGTACACCTTCTGCGTCATGTTAAGTCCATCTGGCGCGTATTACTCAGCTGATGGCGTTAATGAAGGTATTCGTTTACTTATCAGTACTGAGTTCCACCGCGCTGTTTCTGGTGGCACGGGCGCTTCTAAAGCTGCCGGTAACTATGCGGCATCACTACGTGCTGGCAAGGCTGCTGCAGAGTACGGCGCAGCGCAGGTTTTGTATTTGGACTCAACCAATACTCAGATTGAAGAAGTGGGCGCGATGAATCACTTCCACATCCTAAAAGATGGCACTGTCATTATTCCTGAGTTTACTGACACCATTTTAAAATCTATTACCTCGCAATCTATCATGGAGCTTGGTGAGCAACTTGGCTGCGAAGTGCGCCAGGAAACAGTCATGCTCGATAAGTTTATCGCTGATATTGAAGCTGGTGAGATTGTTGAAGCTGGCGGTTTTGGCACTGCAGCTGTGGTTTCTCCAGTGAGCTCGTATATCTTCGAAGATGGCCGTATCGTGACGGTTGGTGATGGCAGTGTTGGCCCACGAATTAAGCGTATCTATCAGGTTTATACTGATATGCAAAAAGGCTTGATGGCAGCACCTGAGGGCTGGGTACAAAAAGTTGAGCGCGTTGCACCGCAAGGTTAATTTGCAGATATAAATTGAAAAAGGCGCCGATGGCGCCTTTTTTGTGAGCAATTTCTGATGTGAGTGATTTCTGATGTGAGTTTGCTAGACCTGCACAAGAAATGCTTGTTCCTATTTCGCCGCTACTTAGCTGCTACTCTAAAGCCAATCCTTTTGGTAGTGCCAGGCGTTTCTTCTTCTCTTCAGTCAGTAAGGCTAAACAGTCTTCAGGTGATAGTGGCTTGCTGAGTAAGAAGCCTTGGACTTGGTCACAGCCATCTTCTTTTAAGAATGACAGCTGCGCCTGAGTTTCTACGCCTTCTGCCACTACATTTAACTCAAGACTGTGAGCAAGGGTAATGATTGCACTGGTAATTGCTGCATCATCTGGGTCTTCAGTAATATCACGTACGAATTCGCGGTCGATTTTCAAAGTATCAATCGGGAAACGTTTTAGGTAACTCAAACTTGAATAGCCGGTTCCAAAATCATCAACCGCAATGGTAAGTCCCAACGCTTTGAGCTGTGACAAAATATCTACCGAGTCTTGTGGGTTACCCATAATCATAGATTCAGTAAGCTCTAGCTCTAAGGCGCTTGCTGGCAAACCGGATACCGCAAGGGCTACCTCAATGGTCGAGATAATATCAGCTTTTAACTGTCTGGCTGACAGGTTTACTGCCACTGAAATATCTTCAAACCCGGCTTGATGCCATTGTGCTAGCTGACCGCAAGCCTGGTTAATTGCCCAGTGGCCGATTTGGTTAATCATGCCTGTTTCTTCTGCCAGTGGAATAAACTCTGCTGGCGAGATAAAGCCTAGCTCTGGGCTTTCCCAGCGAAGCAGTGCTTCTAGGCCGATGATCTGCTGAGTTTTAACGTCATATTTAGGTTGATATACCAAATACAGCTCTTCTTTGCTCATGGCTTGTTTTAGACCTGCTTCAAGCTGTACATGGCGCGTCGCATACTTATTGAGTTGCTCGGTATAGAACTGGAAGTTGTTACGCCCAAGCGATTTGGCGTGATACATGGCTGTATCTGCGTACTTGGTTAGGTTAGTGGTGTCAGTCGCATCGTTTGGATACAAGCTAATGCCTATCGACGGCGAAATGGTGAGCGTCTTATCATCCAATAAAAATGGCGTTTGGAAAGCGTGCAGCACCTTCTCAGCGATTACAGTGGCGGCTTTGGTTTTGGCAACCCCTTCAAGGACGATGGTAAATTCATCGCCGCCTAAACGCGCGACAGTATCGCCTTCACGCACTGAGTTTTGTAAGCGACTTGCCACGGCTTTAAGCAGTAAGTCACCAATGTGGTGACCCATTGAGTCGTTAATGTGTTTAAAACGATCCAGATCGAGGAACAGCAAGGCGACGATTGAATTGGCTCGATGGGCTTTAGTGAGCGCTTGATTTAGCCTGTCCTGGAATAAGGTGCGATTTGGCAGACCAGTTAATGGGTCAAAGTTTGCCAGTACCCGCAGGTCTTCTTCGGCTTTTTTACGTGCAGTAATATCGGTAAATACTGCAACAAAGTGGCTGGTTTCCCCCTTGTTATCAAGTACCTGGTTGATTTCAAGCCAAGCGAGAATACCTTTGCGATCTTTGGTGCGAATTTTAATCTCGCCAGCCCAGTGCTTATGGCGCAGCAATTGACGTTCAACTGCTTGATAAAATTCACGTGAGCGTTTACCCATAGCGAGGAACAAGAAGTGCTTGCCAGCGACTTCTTTGGGCTTAAAACCGGTAATACGGCTAAAGGCAGGGTTAACCGAGCGCACGCGGTAGTCTAGTTCGCCTACCACAACCGCCTCGTTCATACTAAACAGCACTTGCGATGACAGCTTGAGTTCGTTCTCCGTGACTTTTCGATTAGTAATATCTTTGTGAGTGCCCGCCATACGTACGGGGGCATTTTTGTTGTCACGCTCTACAACCTGACCTCGGTCAAGCAGCCATATCCATTTACCCGGCTCTGACTCAATACGATATTCAGCTTCAAAAAACTCACTGTTACCTTCAAGATGCTGGTTAAGTAGGGCCTGTACCTTAGGTTTATCTTCGTTGTGAATATTTTTAATCAGCAGCTGATTTTCGCTTTCGATTTGAATTGGCAATGATAAGTTGGTGCGATAAACCGCATCTTCTTTAATGTTCCAGTCCCACATACCATCGCCAGATGCCCAAAGCGCGAGTTTTAATCGCTCTTCTGAGGCGCGAATACTGGTTTCGAACTCTTTACGCTGTAGCACCTTCTGTCTGCGTGAAATCCACAAAATGGCGATAGCCGTGAGCGCAAGCAAGGTATACAGCAGATAGGCAAAGCGGGTCATATAAAATGGTGGGATCACCGATACGGACACGGTTAGCTCAGGCTCGGCGAATGGGTTGTTACCAAGTGCATGTCTCACTTCAAGTTGGTACTCACCTGGCGGCAGATTGGTGTAGGTGATCTTGCTACCATCTTTGAGGTCATGCCAGCGCTGATCAAAGTTTGTGAGTCGGTAACTAAAGCGATTCAGGCCAGGATAGAGGAAGTTAAGTGAGCTGACTTCAAAGCTAATCACTTGTTTCTCGTAAGGCATGTCAATATGCGGCGTAGATGCTAGGTCGAGAATAGGATGGCTAGTCTCACCTATGGTGTATTGAGTTAACGCCAGTGGAGTTGTCGGGCGTTTGATTGGCACTTGCTGTGGTGAGAAGTGGTTAATACCATTGATGCCACCAAACCACATATCGCCGTTGGCATCTTTATGAGTCACACCTCCATTAAATTCATTTGCCTGCAAGCCTTCATGTTGGTTGTAGCTAATAAAGCTTTGATCTGTTGGGTTATAACGGGTGATCCCTGAATTAGTGCTAAGCCAAAGGTGACCCTGATCGTCTTCCAGCATGCCATAAACAGTGTTGCTTACTTTGTCGGCATTTACATCGACACGCTCAAATGAGAACACACCATAGGCCGTTGATAAGCGATCGATACCGGCATGAGTGGCAACCCAGAAATCGCCATTTTTAGTGAGTAGGAAGTCGCGCACGCGATTATCGCTCAAGCTATCAGGCTTGTTCTTCTCATGTTGCAGAAAGTCGAGCTGCTTTTCCTCTGGCTTTAAACGAACTAAGCCGCCCATAGTGCCTAACCATAAATGGTCTTGATCGTAATGAATTTTGATAATTCGGTGCTTAAAGGGTGAGTAGTCATCTTGAAAGCCAAAGTTGTAGGCGTACATGACATCAGTATTTTCAGAGATGAAATATAAACCAAGCTTGGTGGCAACCCAAACCCTGTGTTTATCATCTATCGCTAGGCTAATCGCTTTGGTATCGGCTCTTAACTTGGGGTCGGCTTGTACTACCATTTTGAATTGGTTGTTTTTGTCTAACTTACCAACGCCATAATTAGAGGCGAACCATAGGCTACCTTGACGGTCCTGAATGATGTCGCCAATAGAGATTTTAAGCTGTGACTCAGGCGTAGAAAGCGCTCTTGCAAACAATTGATTGATGTATTGGTATTGATTGTTATTGTCGAGGTATTTGACTCCAGCCCCTTCAGTACCTATCCATAACTTGCCGTTATTGGCGCGATAGATTGCGCGGATCATGTTCGCCATACGCTGGCGTTCGCTGCGGTAGTCAAACAGATGGTTAAAGTACTGATGGCTTAAGTCGAGCTGATCAATTCCTGCGTATCCCATGCCGAGCCACAATACGCCGTTGCGGTCTAGCAGCAGTTTTTGCACGCTGTTTTCTTTGACGCTTGATAGTCGCTGTGGGTCATGTGTATGAACTTTGGTTTGCCATTTACTGCCGTCGAAGTCGAGCTGGAAAACACCCTCATTATTGCTGATGGCCCAAACTTGAGTTGGGCTGACAACGACAAAATCTTGAATAAAGCCTAAGTCGTTATAGCTGTAGTCTTTAGTCCAGATGAGTTGTTTTTCATGGGTGTCGAGGTTGTAGCGCCAGATTTGGTTATCGATAGCAAGCCAAACTGAGTAAATCGAGCTTGAGCGGATTTTTCTAACTGACATACTTGATGGAATATCAAGTCGTATTATGGTGTTAGAGTCAATAGCGAAGGTGCCGCTATCTTGGGTGCCCACAATAACAAAATTGTCATCGATGTTGGCAACCTGAGTGATCTGAGGATGCACAGTGTTACCTAGGCTAATGGGGGAAACCTTGTTAGTTTTTAGCGAGACAATGAACAGCCCAGATTGAGTCCCTACCCATAATGTATCGCCAATCACATCTAGACTGGTGATCTGCAGTTCGCTTAAACCTTGCTCTTCACCAAAGTGGTTGAACTTGCCAGTGGTAATGTCTAGCCGGTTGAGACCACTATTAAACGTGCCCACCCATAAGCTTCCATCAGGTGACTGAGTAATGTCAGTAATATAGTTGCCAGAGATACTTGCATTGTTGTCGATGTTTTTTATAAAAAGCTGATACTCAACACCGTTGTAACTGTGTAGACCATCTTGAGTACCGACCCACAGCATGCCTGCTCTGTCCATAAACAGGCTGGTAATGGTGTTCTGGTTTAGCTTGTTGGCACTGACAAAACGCTGAAATTTTACTTCAGCGATATCGTTATAGCGGGATTGAGATTGCGCCGTTGCTGCGAGTGATAGAAAAACCACTGCAAACGTCATTAGTCGACTTAGCAAACAAGTTATATCACTTAATTTCAAACGGCACCTGTTAACATTTACATTGCGAACATTCATCTTACAATAATCTTACTTGTAAGCCGTGAAAATTCAATTCTTTAATCAAAATGCAGCTGGTTGTTAGCAGCTTTTTTTGTAAATTAGTGTCAGGCGAAAAAAAAGCGCACTTTAGTGCGCTTTTTATGGTCAATTTAGGTTTATGATTTTAAATGATGCGAATCATACTCAGTAAGCACTTCATGGATTAGCGCATCTTTTTGTTCCCAAATTTGGTTTAGTTGGCGCTGAAACTCTACTCGATATTCAGCTTGTGAGAAATACTCGTCGGCGTTCACCTCAGGTACTGGTAGCACTTCAATTTTCATCACGACTTTTTTCACTCGACCATTCATCACCCCAAAAAGTACATCCTCCTGCGCGTCTGGGTAAACGAGTGTGATGTTAACTAGGCCTTCAAATTGCTCACCCATGGCAGATAGGGTAAAGGCGATACCGCCTGCTTTCGGGCGCAATAAATAGCGATAGGGTGAGTTTTGTCTTTTGCGCTTATCTTCAGTAAAGCGGCTACCTTCTACATAGTTAATGATGGCAGTCGGTAAATATTTAAAGCGCGCGCATACCTTGCGTGTGGTTTCTAAATCTTTGCCCTTGAGCTTTGGGTTCTTTTTTAGTTTGGCTGGGCTTGTACGGTTCATAAACGGCATATCAAGCGCCCAGCAGCCTAAGCCCATGATCGGCACATATAGCAGTTCTTTTTTCAAAAAGAACTTTAGCATAGGTAGATGGTTACGCAGCAAGTAGGTTTTGGCCGCAATATCAAAGCCGCTAACATGGTTACAAATGAGCAAGTACCAACCATTTGGGCTTAGCTTTTCTAGCCCTTCCACGTCCCACTCAATATGAGTGATAAGCTTTAAAATACCGCCATTACAGGTCGCCCAACACCACATACAGCGGTTCATTAGGCGGGATAATTGTGTTCGGAATGCCTGGACAGGAATGAGCAGTTTTACTATCCCACCAATACTAATAATACTGCCCCAAATGGTGGTATTGATAATAAGTAGCAAAGTACTTATTACAAACAAAATTGGGCCAGGTAGAAACGAAAGCATTAAGCCTTATACCTCTTGTTTAACTTGCTCAGTAGATGCATTTAGTGGTGCATCGAGTTGGGCCGATATCTGATTAAGCTCGCTTAGACGTTCATCTTTAGCTAGCCAGATTTGATTTAAGTGTTCCTGGAAGTCAATTTTAAATTGGCGGTCATTTATATAGTCACCGCGCATGGCGTCAGGTATCGCTTGAATCTGAATATCCACATTGACTTCGTCAAGTTCGCCACAAATATACTCCCAAAATGTCGGCACACGGTTTGGGTAATGGATTGTGACATCAACTAAGGTGTTAATTTGTTCACCTAACATTGATAGCGCAAATGCCATGCCGCCAGCTTTGGGCTTGAGCAAATGGTCAAATTGGCTACCTTGCTTGCTGTGCTTTTTATCGGTAAAGCGAGTACCTTCGACAAAGTTCATCACGCTAACAGGCTTGTATTTAAACTTTTCACAAGCGCGGCGCGTCTCTTCAATGTCTTTGCCTTTTAATTTAGGGTTCTTCTTGATTTGTGCATTGCTATAGCGGCGCATAAACGGGAAGTCTAGTGCCCACCAAGCCAAACCAAGAACTGGGACGTATATCAATTCTTGTTTTAAAAAGAACTTTAAAAACGGGATCTTACGGTTAAGTACTCGCTGCAAGATCAGAATATCTACCCAAGACTGGTGATTGGCTATCACCATGTACCACTGCTTTTCACTGAAGTTGCTGTCACCGGTTTGCTTAATTCGCAACGGGTGCATAACGGACTCAATGATCGTGTTGACGCTAATCCATGCTGAAGCACAATTATCGAGAATATAACTACAAGCTGTTCTCAGTGACGCGATTGGAATCAATTTCACTATGCTGAAAATCAAGATCGGTACGATCCAAAAAAAGGTATTTAATACATACCCTAAAAATGCGAATCCACCGCGGATTTTGGCAAATAGTGACATTCATTCCTCCTTAAATTAAATGGAGGCTTATGTTACTCGCACAAGAGCAATTGCTCAATCTGTGACAGCAAATTTTTAGTGGTTAGTCAGCCGAGAGAGTAGCTTATCCATGGCTCGATACCCCAGAGCTTGGGCAAGATGAGTTTTATCTATATTGGGTGAGTGTTGTAGGTCAGCTATGGTGCGCGCGACCCGTTGGATGCGGTGAAAGCTTCGTACTGACAATCCAAGAGCGGTGACGCTTTGCTCTAAAAATAGCAGATCGGCATGGCTAAGTTGAGTGACTTGCTCAAGCTGTTTAGGGCCAAGCTCGCAATTAAGTACACCTTGGCGGTTAAGTTGCAACTGGCGCGCTGTCGCGACACGCGTGGCAACTTCAATACTGGTTTCACCTTTTTGCTGTTGATTATTGGCAAGGGTGCCAGCTGGCAGTTTGGGCACGTCAATGGTGAGATCAAATCTGTCTAAAAATGGGCCGCTGAGGCGAGATAAGTAACGCAAGATTTGATCTGGGGTTGCACGGGCATTATCGGCATCGCCACATGGGCTAGGGTTCATTGCCGCAATCAGCTGAAAGCGACTTTTAAACGTTAGCTTAGCTGCAGCGCGGGAAATGATTATTTCGCCTGTTTCCAGCGGCTCGCGCAGGCAGTCGAGGATTTTCCGTGGAAACTCGGCGACTTCATCTAAAAACAACACCCCGCGATGAGATAGCGATATTTCACCAGGTTTAGGGTTACTGCCGCCGCCAATCAATGAAATATTCGAGCAGGTATGGTGCGGCGCGCGAAATGGCCTTTGTAAAAACGCTTGAGGCTTAATGTGTAATCCGGCAACAGAGTGAATTGCGGCAACTTCAATTGCCTCTTCATAAGAGAGCTTGGGTAGCAATGGCATAATGCGGTTTGCCAACATACTCTTGCCAGTACCTGGCGGGCCAACAAATAGCAAATTGTGACCGCCAGCTGCGGCGATCTCTAAGCCTTGTTTTGCCTGATATTGGCCGATGACCTCACTTAAACATAACGAGGTTTGCTGTTCCTCTTGTTCTATCCACTGAGGTGTGGTGTCCACAAGTGGCAGTTGCGCCTGGCCTTGTAAAAAAGCGCTTAAGTGCTGTAAATGAGCAACAAAAAAAGTATCACGATAGCCTACTAATTCGGCTTCATGACGATTATCAACAGGAATAAATAACCCATGCAGGTCGTCTTTGGCGGCGATAATCGCAGGCAATAAACCATTGCAAGCGCGCACCTCTCCGTTAAGGGCAAGCTCGCCAATAAACTCGCAATTTTTGATGCTGTTAAGCGGAATCTGTTCTGACGCAGCCAGAATGCCTATGGCGATAGGTAAGTCGTATCTGCCGCCTTGTTTAGGGAGATCGGCAGGGCAAGGTTGATGGTTATCCTACGCTGTGGAAACTCAAAGCCTGCGTTAATTAATGCACTGCGAACCCGCTCTTTGGCTTCTCTCACTGAGGTTTCAGGCAGTCCAACAAGGTTAAATGCAGGTAAGCCGTTACTTAAGTGAACTTCAACAGTAACTTTAGGAGCCTCGACTCCAGAGGCTGCGCGAGTGGTAACGCAGGCGATTGCCATAAACAAATCCTTTTGTTTCTTTGTGGGTAAATTCTACCGTTCAAGCTGATGATTTATTCGATACAAATTATAAGCTTGATGGTGTAGCCATCATCAGTGTAGTAGAACAATGAGGCTTATGCTTCAGTTTACTTTGTACTTGTATCATATCGATATTCAGTCGTTTTAGAGTCTAAACTGCTAGCGTTTCCATGTACTCAGTATTAGCTGATAAGCCTACGGGCTTATATCACTTCCAAAAATGCCTTAATAAGTGGCTCGTCGCAGCGTTTTTCTTTACAGCAACAGCCAAGATCAAATGCGGGGATTTTAATTGGTGAGTCAATAATCTGCACTCTGTCTCTCACCGGTGAGTTATTTAGCACCACATCTGGGGTAATACTGATGCCGCAGCCAAGTGCCACCATAGAGGTCATGGCTTCTTGGCCTGACACATGAGCGTATATATTTGGCTTGATTGCCATTTGCTTAAACCAGTTTTCGGCGCGCCTTAATCCAGGGCCATGCTCTGGCACAATAAACGGCACAGCTTGCCAGTCGATATCTGGCTGATTAAGCATTTGCTGCACCTGACAAGGCATATTAGGGGCAAGCAATAATAATGGTACTACGTCAATATGGGCGAAGTGCAGGTTGCTCGGGAAGTCATCTGGGTAGGCGGAAATGGCAATATCAGCGCGGCCGTTTCTTACTTCACTCACTGAGTTTGCCGCATCGCCTGTGATCAAGTTGATTTCAACTTGCGGGTGCTCGCGGCGAAATTTATCTAACAGTGCAGGCAAATGACTATAGGCTGCGGTAACCGAACAATATAGGTTGAGTTTACCTTTTAGAACGCTTTGGTCTGGGTCGACCTTGAGCTGCAACTCGTGCCAATTTGCCAAGGTTTGTTGGGCGAAGTGCTTAAATTCAATCCCTGCCTGGGTGATGCTAACGCTGCGGTTATCTCGCTCAAATAGCTTATTACCAACTTGTTGTTCAAGGCGCTGCAATGCCCGACTTAAGGTCGATGGACTCATGTGAGATTGTTCTGCCGTTTTGGCAAAATGTAAGGTATCACATAAAGTTAGGTACAACTTGAGCGCCTTAATATCCATTGATACCCCTTTCCTGTATTAGTTGCTTTGAGCGTGCTGCTCGAGAGCGAGAGCCGTAGTCAAATATATCGAACAATTATATTGCATAAAATGCAATGTTAAGTTTCGAATATATCATTTTAAGCAATCATTCGCATCCGCTATATTGAAGTCATTCGCACTATTAGCTCGCAAATTAAAACGCATTTAGAAGCTAATAGATTGTGTCCAAAATATCTGTTTTTAAGGTGGTACCAGAGATGGCGAATTATTTTAATTCTTTAAATTTACGTCAGCAGTTAGCCCAGTTAGGGCAGTGTCGTTTTATGGACCCAAGTGAGTTCAGCGACGGTTGTAATTACATTAAAAACTGGAACATTGTTATTCTCGGTTGTGGTGCGCAAGGCTTAAATCAAGGCCTCAATATGCGTGATTCTGGTTTAAATATCTCTTTTGCATTGCGCCCGCAGGCAATTGCTGAAAAGCGTGCTTCATGGCAAAAAGCCACCGATAACGGTTTTACTGTCGGCACGTTCGAAGAGCTGATCCCACAAGCTGATTTAGTATTAAACCTAACGCCAGATAAGCAGCATTCTAATGTGGTGAATGCTGTTATGCCGCTGATGAAGCAAGGCGCGACGCTGTCATACTCTCACGGCTTCAACATTGTTGAAGAGGGCATGCAGGTTCGTGACGATATTACCGTGATCATGGTAGCGCCTAAGTGCCCAGGTACTGAGGTTCGTGAAGAGTACAAGCGTGGCTTTGGTGTACCGACCTTAATTGCTGTTCACCCTGAAAACGACCCTAATGAAGATGGCTTAGCGATTGCCAAAGCTTATGCTAGTGCAACGGGCGGCGATCGCGCAGGTGTCTTGCTTTCATCTTTCATCGCTGAGGTGAAGTCTGACTTAATGGGCGAGCAAACTATTTTGTGCGGCATGCTGCAAACGGGTGCCATCTTGGGCTACGACAAGATGGTGGCTGATGGTGTTGAGCCTGGCTATGCCGCCAAACTTATTCAGCAAGGCTGGGAGACGGTTACCGAGGCGCTGAAGCATGGTGGTATCACCCACATGATGGATCGCCTTTCAAACCCAGCCAAAATCAAAGCCTTTGATATGGCTGAAGAGTTAAAGCAAATTTTAACGCCGTTATTTGAAAAACACATGGATGACATCATCAGCGGAGAGTTTTCAAAAGTGATGATGGAAGATTGGGCCAATGACGATGCGAATCTACTTCGCTGGCGCAGTGAAACCAATGACACCGCATTTGAAAATGCCCCTGTAACCGATGAGCATATCGACGAGCAAGCTTACTTTGATAAAGGTATTTTCCTTGTTGCCATGATCAAAGCCGGTGTTGAGTTAGCGTTCGATACCATGGTTGCCGCAGGTATTGTTGAAGAGTCTGCATACTATGAGTCGCTGCATGAAACGCCGCTTATTGCCAATACCATTGCCCGTAAACGTCTATACGAGATGAATGTGGTGATTTCAGATACTGCTGAATATGGTTGTTACCTATTTAACCATGCTGCACTGCCGCTGCTACGAGATTACGTAAACGCTATGCCAGCAGAGGTATTAGGTTCAGGCTTAAGCGATAGCTCAAACAGTGTTGATAACCTGCGTTTAATCGAGGTGAATCAGGCTATTCGCAACACTGATGTTGAATTTGTGGGCGCAGAGTTACGCGGTTACATGACCGACATGAAGCGCATTGTTGAAGCCCAATAATTGTTTCTAGCTAACGAGTGGTACCTGCTTAGGAAAAGATTTCAGTAGTCAGGCAGGCAAGTTTAGAACAAATATATTTTGGTATTGATGGTCGATTAGGAGAGTTTAAATGATTGATCGTCAATACAATATTTTTTGTTGTTGTTTGCATTGTCTCGGCAAGGACGCTGAAATTTTTTTTACAACGCAGATTAACCCTTGTGCCACGAAAAGCTTTTGTGGTACTTGTAATAGCACAGCTTCTGGTGCTGCTTTTGGTATTAGTAGTAGCTCAGAACGCAATAGCGTTAATGACACCAAGTTTATTCGATTAGGACAACAAGCCAAATTATGTTTAATCAAACCACTGTACTCATTATTGAGATTATTACCGTCGTGATTATTAAATCACAGCGGGGGTGGTGTATGGCATCTAATCAGACTTAACGTCAGTAAAAGATTGCAAAACCCCGCTCCGAAAGGAACGGGGGTTTTTTCGTTTTAGGGCTTTGGAAAACGTAACTTAGGTTGAAACACATGATGGGATCAGGGCAGAAAATTCGCGGAGCAGATGCAGTTATCAAGGTGTTAGCTGCTCATGGCGTTAACACGGTATTTGGTTATCCAGGTGGCGCGATTATGCCGATCTATGATGCCCTGTATGGCAGCAGTGTTGAGCATGTGCTCAGTCGCCACGAGCAAGGCGCCGCATTTGCCGCGTTAGGTTATGCCCGTGCAAGTGGAAAAACCGGTGTGTGCTTCGCCACTTCTGGCCCTGGCGCGACTAACCTTATCACCTCACTTGCCGATGCCTTGCTTGACTCTGTTCCTGTGGTGGCAATTACCGGCCAAGTGCCAACCGCGGTTATCGGTACAGACGCATTTCAAGAAATCGACGTACTAGGTATGTCACTGTCATGCACCAAGCATAGTTTTATGGTTAATAGCATTGATGAGCTGATCCCAACGCTTTATCAGGCATTTGAACTCGCCGCTTCTGGTCGCCCTGGCCCTGTGTTAGTTGATATCCCTAAAGACATTCAAGTGGCACAGCTTGAGTACAAGGCGCCGCTGCAGTCCGTTGCTAAAGAGCAAGAGCCTAAACTTGATGCGCTAAGCCAGGCTGCAGAGCTTATCCAGAATGCAACTAAGCCAATCTTGTATGTTGGCGGCGGTGTGGGCATGGCGGGCGCAGTAGGGCATTTACGCGCGTTTATCGATGCCACGCAAATCCCAAGTGTTGCCACACTTAAAGGCTTAGGCGCAATTGCCCATGGCACTGAAGGCTACCTTGGCATGTTAGGCATGCATGGCACCAAAGCCGCTAACCTGGCGGTGCAAGATAGCGATTTACTCATCGTGGTGGGTGCAAGATTTGATGATCGGGTTACCGGCAAGTTAGATACCTTTGCACCCAATGCCAAGGTGGTACATCTTGATATCGACGCAGCAGAGCTTGGCAAGCTACGTATGCCTGATGTCGCTATTGGCGCTGAGCTGCGCTTGGTATTGCCGCAGCTGACTAAGCTATTAACTGAAAAAATCAACATTAAGCCGTGGCGCGCGGAAGTTGCCGAGCTGTATCAAACTCACCAATGGCGTTATGAGCATCCGGGCGAGCTAATTTACGCACCAGCTATGCTGCGCCGCCTAGCCAACAAGCTGCCAAACAATAGTGTGGTGAGCTGTGATGTGGGCCAGCATCAAATGTGGGTTGCTCAGCATATGTGGTTTCGTCGCCCTGAAGATCATTTATCAAGCGCAGGTTTGGGCACGATGGGCTTTGGTTTACCAGCAGCCATTGGCGCGCAAATCGCCCGTACAGATGCCTGTGTAGTAACGGTTTCTGGTGATGGCTCTTTTATGATGAACGTGCAAGAGCTCACCACCATTAAGCGCAAAAAGCTGCCGGTAAAAATCTTGTTACTGGATAACCAAAAACTTGGCATGGTTAAGCAGTGGCAGCAGCTATTTTTTGAAGAGCGTTACAGTGAAACCGATTTATCTGATAACCCAGATTTCGTCAAAATGGCCGCCGCGTTTGATATTCCAGGACGCACCATTTTTAAAGCAAGTGAAGTCGAGCAAGCACTGGATGACATGCTAAATAGCACAGGCCCATACATGCTGCATGTGGCTATCGATGATGCCTTTAACGTTTGGCCTTTGGTTCCGCCAGGGGCAAGTAATTCTGAAATGATGGAAAACACGGAGACAAGATGATGATGCATACCCTAGCGATAACTGTACAACAGCGTCCTGAAGTGCTTGAGCGTGTGCTGCGAGTCACACGTCACCGCGGTTTTACCGTCACTAATATGCAAATGCGCCTGCTTGATGATGCTAGCATGGCGTTAGATATGCAGGTACAAGCCGAGCGCGCCATTGAGCTATTGAGCAACCAGCTTGATAAGCTGATTGATGTAACGCACTGTGAGGTGTTAACCCAAGCATCCGCTAAGCAGCGTGCTCACGCATAACGCCTGCGAGTGTTATGCAGAAACGATAAAACGTTAAAACAGTAAAACAATAAATAAAATATTTAGCCGCAAACAATCAAAGGAGTTTGGCGATGGCGAAACTAAGATCAGCAACCAGTACCGAAGGTCGTAACATGGCTGGTGCGCGCGCACTGTGGCGTGCAACAGGTGTGAAAGATAATGACTTTGGCAAGCCGATTGTTGCGATTGCGAACTCATTCACCCAGTTTGTGCCGGGTCATGTTCACTTAAAAGACATGGGCTCACTCGTTGCGAGCGCCATTGAAGAAGCAGGTGGCATCGCGAAAGAATTTAATACCATTGCTGTTGATGACGGTATTGCTATGGGTCATGGCGGCATGCTTTATAGTTTGCCATCGCGGGAGTTGATCGCCGATAGCGTCGAATACATGGTGAACGCTCACTGCGCTGATGCCCTAGTTTGTATCTCCAACTGCGACAAGATCACCCCTGGCATGTTGATGGCAGCATTACGACTGAATATTCCAGTGGTGTTTGTTTCTGGCGGACCAATGGAGGCCGGCAAAACTAAGCTGTCAGATAAAATCATCAAGCTAGATTTAGTTGATGCCATGGTGGCAGCGGCTGATAGTAATGTTAGCGATGAAGACAGCGATAAAATCGAGCGCAGTGCCTGTCCAACCTGTGGCTCGTGCTCGGGTATGTTTACCGCCAACTCTATGAATTGCTTAACCGAGGCGCTGGGTTTATCTCTGCCAGGCAATGGTTCAATGCTGGCAACCCACGCTGATAGACGTGAGCTATTTTTAGAAGCAGGGCGCAGAGTTATGAGCTTGGCTAAGCGTTACTATCAGCAAGATGATGACAGCGCATTGCCGCGCAATATCGCCAACTTTAAAGCCTTTGAAAACGCCATGGCGTTAGATATTGCCATGGGCGGTTCTTCTAATACTGTGCTGCATTTATTGGCCGCAGCTCAGGAGGCCGAGGTCGACTTTACCATGGCAGATATCGACCGCATGTCACGTAAAGTGCCGCATCTATGTAAAGTGGCGCCCGCTACGCCCCAATATCATATGGAAGATGTACACCGAGCAGGTGGTGTAATGGGGATTCTTGGCGAGCTAGACCGTGCAGGCTTATTACACAATGATGTGGCTCACGTAGCAGCCGATGAAGGCGGCAATCTAAAGTCGGTACTAGCTAAATACGACATCAAGCATACTGACGATGCTGCTGTGCAGCAATTCTTTGCCGCAGGTCCTGCAGGCATTCCAACCCAAACCGCATTTAGCCAAGACTGTCGTTGGGATAGCGTTGATAGTGACCGCGTTAAAGGCTGTATTCGCAGTCGCGACAATGCCTTTTCACAAGAAGGTGGCCTTGCTGTACTTTCAGGCAATGTCGCTGAGCATGGCTGCATTGTCAAAACTGCAGGAGTGGATGAATCTAACCTAACCTTTGTTGGTAGCGCTCGTGTGTACGAGAGTCAAGATGACGCAGTTGCCGGTATTTTAGAGGGCGAAGTGGTTGCGGGCGATGTGGTGGTTATTCGCTATGAAGGCCCAAAAGGTGGCCCAGGCATGCAGGAAATGCTCTATCCGACTTCTTACCTTAAATCTCGCGGCTTAGGCACTCAGTGCGCGTTAATCACAGATGGACGTTTCTCCGGTGGCACTTCAGGTTTATCAATTGGTCATATCTCGCCAGAGGCCGCATCGGGCGGCACCATAGGCTTAATTGAGAACGGCGATGAGATTGCTATTGATATACCAAGTCGCGCAATTAGCTTAAACGTTGCTGATGATGAACTTGCACGTCGCCGTGCGGCAATGGAAGCTAAAGGCACACTTGCCTGGAAGCCGCTTGAGCGCCAGCGTTATGTGTCTTTAGCGTTAAAAGCTTATGCCATGCTTGCCACTAGTGCCGACAAAGGCGCGGTGCGCGATCGCACTAAGCTGGAGGGCTAACATGTTAGCCCGCAGCACAGATGCTTTAGTTGAGGGAGAGCCTATGTCTCTTGCACAAACCTATCTGCAAAAAATCTTGCTAGCCAGTGTCTATGACGTGGCAAAAGTGACCCCGTTGAGTGAGCTTAAAAAGCTATCGGCAAGGTTAGCCTGCCCTGTGCTGCTAAAGCGCGAAGATATGCAGCCAGTGCATTCTTTCAAGCTGCGCGGCGCCTATAACCGGATTGCTCAGCTAACAGCATCAGAGGCTGAAAAGGGCGTAGTTTGTGCCTCTGCGGGTAATCATGCTCAAGGTGTGGCGATGTCGGCAAGTGCCAAAGGTATCGATGCGGTGATTGTGATGCCGCAAACCACGCCAGATATTAAAGTCGATGCGGTAAAGCGCCTTGGCGGCACTGTGGTACTGCACGGGCAAAGTTTTGATCAAGCTAATGCCCATGCCCAGCATTTGTCGCAATCTCAAGGTCGAGTGTATATCGCCCCATTTGATGATGAAGCTGTCATCGCAGGGCAGGGCACTATTGCGCAAGAGATGTTGCAGCAGCGCCGCGATCTTGAGGCTGTGTTTGTGCCTGTTGGCGGCGGTGGCTTAGTTGCAGGTATTGCCGCTTACTATAAAGCGGTGATGCCGCAAGTTAAGGTGATAGCGGTTGAGCCTGAAGATGCAGCTTGTTTGAAAGCCGCTATGGAAGCGGGCGAAGAAGTAGAGCTTGACCAAGTTGGTCTGTTTGCCGATGGCGTTGCAGTAAAAAAAATCGGCTCTGCGCCATTTTTGCTGGCTAAGCAATACGTTGATGATGTGGTGACGGTAAGCTCAGATGAAATTTGCGCGGCAGTGAAAGATATTTTTGAAGATACTCGCGCCATTGCTGAGCCTGCTGGTGCGCTGTCCCTTGCCGGGCTTAAAAAGTATCAACAGCAAACGCAAATGACTGGCCCTGTTGCCGCGATTTTAAGCGGCGCCAATGTCAATTTTCACAGCTTGCGTTATGTGTCTGAGCGCTGTGAGTTGGGTGAGCAAAAAGAAGCAGTTCTGGCTGTTACCGTACCTGAAAAACCTGGCAGCTTTTTACGTTTTTGTCAGCTACTTGGCTCTCGGGCGATGACTGAGTGTAATTATCGTTTTTCAAGTCGTGACCGCGCTGTGGTATTTGCCGGGATCCGCTTGACCAATGGTCAGCGCGAGCTAGAACAGATTGTAGCAACGCTGGAAGCCGAAGGCTTTGAAGTGCAGGACTTATCCAATGATGAAACCGCGAAGTTACACGTGCGTTATATGGTTGGCGGGCAGCCGCCTGTAGCCATTAATGAGCGCATTTTTAGCTTTGAATTCCCAGAGCATCCCGGTGCTTTACTTAAGTTTCTAACCACATCGCAAAGCCAGTGGAATATCAGTTTATTTCACTATCGTAACCATGGCGCTGCTTTTGGTCGTGTGCTGGTGGGCTTTGAAGTGCCAGAGAGTGACTCACTCGCCTTTGCACGCTTTTTAACTGAGCTTGGGTTTGTGTATCAAGAAGAGACAGATAATCCGGCCTATCAACTGTTTCTTAATAAGGCCTAAGACTTAGTAGCGGCATAATTAACTAAACGGTACTACTTTCGCTTATTTGCGGTTGTGGTACAGTTTTGGTCGATAATAAAAAGCTAAAACGAGAATATACTCGTTGGCTCAATAACTTAATGTAGGGTAAAGACTGCAGTTTGCTTAGTAGGCAAGCTGGGTCACAGTTGTATTTGTGATTTCTTAAGGAGAAATAGATGTTACCCGTACCGACCACTAATGCCTTTGTTCCACCACGTCGCACCCTAATGGGACCTGGTCCATCCGATGTTTACCCACAAGTATTAAGCGCGCAGTCGAAACCGACTATTGGTCATTTAGACCCATTATTTGTTGCCATGATGGACGAGTTAAAAGCACTTATTCAATACGCTTTTCAAACCAAAAATGAGATGACATTAGCCGTATCTGCGCCGGGCAGTGCGGGGATGGAAACTTGCTTTGTTAATCTAGTTGAGCCAGGTGAGAAGGTCATTGTTTGTCGTAATGGCGTATTTGGTGAGCGTATGCGCCAAAACGTTGAGCGTGTTGGCGCTAAAGCGGTGGTGGTTGATAACAAGTGGGGCGAAAGTGTTTCTCCTGAGTTGGTTGAGCAAGCGCTAATTGCCAACCCGGATGCTAAATTTTTAGCCTTTGTGCATGCTGAAACCTCTACGGGGGCATTGTCTGATGCAAAAACCTTATGTCAGCTAGCTCGGAAGCACGATTGCCTAACCATAGTCGATGCTGTTACTTCCCTTGGCGGTGTTGAGCTGCGAGTTGATGATTGGGGCATTGATGCGATTTATTCTGGTAGCCAAAAATGTCTATCGTGTGTGCCGGGTTTATCGCCTGTGTCATTTTCACCGAAAGCGGTTGAGAAACTTTCTAATCGCACCACACCTGTTCAAAGCTGGTTTTTAGATCAAAGCTTGGTAATGGGATATTGGGGAGCGGGTAATAGCGGCGCTAAACGTAGTTATCATCATACTGCACCCGTTAATGCTCTTTATGCGCTGCATGAGTCATTAAGGCTGCTTGCAGAAGAAGGGCTAGAGAATGCCTGGCAGCGCCATCAAGATATGCATCAACTTCTCAAGGCTGGGCTAAATAAATTGGGGCTTGAGTTTGTGGTGGATGAAGATAGTCGCTTACCGCAGCTCAATGCACTGTATATCCCGCAAGGTGTTGATGATGCAGAGGTAAGACAGCGGTTATTAAATGACTATAACTTGGAAATTGGTGCCGGTCTTGGCGATCTTGCTGGCAAAGCTTGGCGTATCGGTTTGATGGGCTATGGTGCACGTCGCGAAAATGTTGCACTTTGTTTGCGAGCATTGGAAGAAGTGCTGAGTTAGTTAACATTTGGTTATCAGTCTGTCGCAGTTTGAATAAACTACACCAAAAAATTGGCGCATTAGCGCCTTTTTTTCTACCTTTAAAGTGTCGCTTGTAGTTGATAGTGACGGGCCGATATGAAGCTACTTGTAGATGATAGTAGCTGGCCTTTTTGAAATGCTACCGCTTCAGCGTTGATCTTCTAAGCGATGGTAACCAATAACAATATTCACATACTTGTGCTGTTGAGTATTGAATAGTTAAGTGACGTCTCGCTTAAATGTTACCCACTTAAGTGGGATTGCTACGAGTTAGAAAGGATTCTATATGTCGTACTCATGGATGCTTGCCTTTTTACATCGCGTATTATCCCGTTTTACTTCTCTAACGTCTTTCCTTATCGCTAGGTCAAAGAGTGATCATAATTTGCCACTTATGCTGGATGGCCGCTTTTTTCTGACGGTTAGCTTGTCGATTGCAGCTGGCGCACAAGTGAGTGCTCCGGTGTTGGCTATAGAGCAAACCAAAAACTCACCCAAGGTCATTATCGCATCTGCACATAATCGCCCACCGTATATTATTGAGGATGATAAACAAGGGTTAGAGCTAGCGATTATTCGTCAGGCATTTAAGGTTGTCGGGGTTGAAGTGGATTTTCGCTTTTCTTCTCGTAAGCGCCAGCACTTGAGTTTTGAGCAACATAAGGTCGATGCAGTGATGACCATGAGCTCGCATTTGTCGGTATCTTCTTATTGGTCACAGCCTTATATTACCTATCAAAACGTGGCGATAAGCTTGGCGAGTAGACAATTTCATATAGACCGATTGGCGCAGCTAAGAGACTTTAGGTTGACCAGTTTTTTAAACGCAAGCAAGACATTGGGACCCGAGTTTTTACAAATGGCTAGCGAGCATTTGAGCTATATGGAAATTTCGCCACAACATAGACAAAACAGGATGCTATATCTAGATAGAGTGGATGTTGTAATAGCAGACAAGTATGTGTTTCAACACTTAAATACGCTTATAAATGATGAAGTGGACACGAGTCCTGAACTCGCTTTTGACCATGTGATTGCCAACAAAGGTTATCATGTGCTGTTTCACGATGAGCGCTTAAGGGATAGCTTTGATAAAGGCTTAAGCTTGATCAAACAAAATGGTGTATACCAGCAATTAACTGATCGCTACCTTGGTCATTATCGGCATTAATTTACCAGACGACACTGGCATTGACACCAATATTGGAGCTGTGAAAAACAATATTAGAGCCAAGTACAACAATAAAGGGCACCTAGGTGCCCTTTATCATTCACAGTTGCAAGGAGCTTTGACTAAGCTACTCTGCTGAATCTGGTTGATTACCATTCTCTGTATTCTTTTCAGCAAGCATGGCTTCTAGGGCGCTAACCTGAGTTTGCAAAGCTTCTAGTTTTTCGCGAGTTTTTAATAGTACATGCTGCTGTACTTCAAACTCTTCACGAGAAACAACATCAAGTTTCATTAATTGTGACTGTATGATCTGTTTACTTTTTTCTTCAAACTCACCGGCAAACTGCTTAACGCCATTAGGGAGATTGTCGCTAAGTTGCTTAGCAACTTCTTCAATTTTCTTTGGATTGATCATGGCTTATTCCTAGGTAGTGTATGGCGTTATTGTAACTGAGCCATGGCAACAGGCAAATGCTTGCGAGAAATATTTGCCAATTGTCTCGATATGGGATTCACCGGGAATGTAGGCATCTGCTATGATCCGCCATTCGCTTTTAGTCATTACGTTGGAATTAATTAATGAAACTCAACCCAGGTCAAAATGATGCAGTTCACTATGTTTCTGGACCTTGCCTTGTCCTTGCCGGTGCCGGCAGTGGCAAGACCCGCGTTATCATTAATAAAATTGCTTACTTGGTTGAGAAGTGTGGTTATCAAGCTCGTCATATTGCAGCAGTAACCTTTACCAATAAAGCGGCGCGTGAGATGAAAGAGCGTGTGTCTCAGTCCATGGGGCGCAAGCAGGCACGTGGGTTGTGGATATCGACCTTTCATACCTTAGGTTTGGAAATCGTTAAGCGTGAGCATAAGGTATTGGGGCTTAAGCCTGGCTTTTCCTTGTTTGATGATCAGGACACCTTCGCACTGCTTAAAGAACTGACTCAAGATGAGTTAGATGAAGATAAAGATTTGATTAAAGCGCTAGCGGCGGCTATTTCGAATTGGAAAGGCGCGTTAGTGATCCCGCAGCAAGCGATTAAAACAGCCAAAGATGAGCAAAGCATTTTGTTTGCTCACCTTTATCAGCGTTACGCTCAGCAAATGAAAGCCTATAACGCGCTGGACTTCGACGACCTTATTCTAATCCCCACCTTGTTACTTAGAATGAATGAAGAGGTCCGTGGTCGCTGGCAACAACGCATTCAATATTTGCTGGTGGATGAATATCAAGACACCAATACCAGTCAATATGAATTGGTTAAGCTACTGGTAGGCGAGCGTGCTCGCTTTACTGTGGTTGGCGATGATGATCAGTCAATCTATTCATGGCGCGGCGCTAAACCACAAAACCTAGTATTACTGGGTAAAGACTTTCCAAAACTTAAGCTGATTAAGCTTGAGCAAAACTATCGCTCTAGCCAGCGTATTTTGCGCTGTGCCAATATTCTGATCGCTAATAACCCCCATGTGTATGACAAGTCGCTGTTCAGTGAGCTTGCTTATGGTGAGCCACTAAAAGTGCTGTTTGCAGCCAACGAGGAGCAAGAAGCTGAGCGTGTCGTTGCCGAAATCATTAAGCATAAGTTTATGGGTAAAACTCAGTTTGGTGATTACGCGATTTTATACCGAGGTAACCATCAATCGCGCCTGCTAGAGCGCGCGCTAATGACTAACCGCATCCCTTACAAGCTAAGCGGTGGCACCTCGTTTTTTGCCCGCGCTGAAATTAAGGACATCATGGCTTACCTTAAATTAGTGGTAAACCCAGATGACGATAATGCACTGCTTAGGGTGATCAACTTACCTAAGCGAGGCATTGGCCCTGCAACGTTAGAGCGCTTAGGTAACTATGCTAATGACAAGAAGATCTCGTTGTTTGCAGCAATTTTTGAAGCTGAACTAAACCATTATATTGCCCCTGGTGCGATGAAGTCTTTGTATGAGTTTGGCAAGTTTATTGTTGATACCGGTGAAATGGCGACTCGCGGCGATCCAGTTGAAGCCATCAAGGTATTGATCCGTAAAATTAACTATGAAGATTACCTGTACGAAACCAGTACCAGCGCCAAAGCAGCTGAAATGCGTATGAAGAACATTTCAGAGCTTTACCGCTGGGTGACGGAGATGCTGCAAGGTGATGAGTTAGATGAGCCAATGACCTTACCTGAGGTGATCACCCGCTTAACCTTGCGCGATATGATGGAGCGTAATAATGAGGAAGAGGGCGGCGATCAGGTGCAGTTGATGACCCTGCATGCTTCTAAAGGCCTGGAATTTCCTTATGTGTTTATGGTGGGCACCGAAGAGCGTATTTTGCCGCACCAGTCGAGCATTGATGAAGACAATGTTGAAGAAGAACGTCGCTTAGCTTATGTAGGCATCACCCGTGCCCAGAAAGAGTTGTGGTTTATGCTGTGCCGCGAGCGCCGCCAATTTGGTGAGACCATGCGTTGTGAGCCTAGCCGTTTCTTAATGGAGCTACCCCAAGATGACTTGGTTTGGGAAACAAGGAAAGTTGTGCAAAGCGAGCAACAACGCGTAGAAAAAGGCAAGGCTAATATTGCCAACTTAAGAGAGATGTTTAAGAAGTAAAATCCAGCTATAGTGCAGCTCTCTCGTTAGAAGCTAAGCCGACGCACATTCAAGGGTGCTAGTTTTACAAACACTGCCTTGACCAAATTGATAGCCAAGCTCGATTAGTAGCTTGGCTATTTCATGTGAGTTAACCCCAGCGGCGAATACTTTAAATTCCATCGCTTGTGCGCTTAGGTTGTAGGCTTTTAATAGCTTTTGGTGCTGTTGCTGCATGACAGACTGGCTAATGTTGTCATCTAGCTTGAGAGCGTAAACAGGTAAGTAATGCAGGTTGGTTATGGCACTGTAGCCTAGTCCATAGTTACCTATACCTAGCTTAACGCCAAACTTGGCTAGGGTATCAAATGCATTGGTGTGATTTTGTAAATCTTGCACTAGTGCCTTTTCATTGAAAAACAGAACCAACTTAGTTAAATCGAGTTTGCTATTTCGGATTGCTTTTTTTAGCCCTCTAAACGCAAACTTGTTCTTCAAATGCTTGCATGAAACCACCATGTGCAATTGAGTTGCGCAGCCATATTGTTGTTTTAGTTCGTTATAGTTAGCGTTTAAGTGGTCGAACACATAGCCATCGAGTTGCCTAGAAAGCTGATAGTGCTGTGCAAGTTCTCGGATTTGCTGGTGAGATAGGGTTTCATCTTCAGGTGTCGTCCAACTCAGCTTAGGCTCAATTGCAACAATTTCCCCTGAGGTTAAATCAATAATTTCTTGGCAGCTCACTTCAAATAGCTGGTTATCTAATGCTTGCTTATAGTCCTGCTCAAGCTGTTTTTCACAGCGAGAATTAGAGCCAAGTTTTTCATCAAATACCACATAACAACCTTTGCCGTTAGCTTTAGCTTGGTACATGGCTTTATCTGCATTTCGAAGGATTGACTCGCTGGTATCTGACTGGCTGGTGCTGCTATAAGCAATACCGATACTGGCGCCTGAAATAAACTCTTTATTTGCCAACCAGTAGGGCGCTGCTATCGCTTTGAGGATCCGCTCACTAATGTCTTTGGCGTCGCGCTTACTTGAAATTGAGTCGAGTAAGATCACAAACTCGTCGCCACCCATACGCGCTAAGGTATCGTTCTCACGAATACAAGTGGTTAGCCGTTTAGCCGTTTCAATGAGGAACTCATCACCTGCAAGGTGGCCTAGGGTGTCGTTAATTTGCTTGAAGCGGTCAAGATCAAGAAACAGTAGTGCAAATTGGGTTTTGCTATGGCGCCTTACATGTTTGACGGCTTGATTGAGGCGGTCGATCAAATAGCTGCGATTAGGTAAGCCTGTGAGACTGTCGTGCTGTGCATCATGAATTAGCTGAGCTTCCATTTGTTTACGCTGAGCAATTTCTGATTGCAGGTGCTGGTTAGATGCAGCAAGGTCTTTGGTGCGCTGCTTAACTTTGTCTTCTAGTTCTTCGTGGCTGCGTTTTAAGTTTTCAACCGCTTGCTTACGCTCAATAGCATTGGCGATATGTTGGCTAACAAATACCAGTAGGTCGACGTCTGTGGTTGAATATTGATGCTGATCGTCATAGGTAAAAGTCGTGAAGATACCTTTAACTTCGCCTTCGATAATGAGCGGCACACCAATCCACTGATGCATGTTGGCGGTTTTGTTTAGTTCAGGTGTGGCGTAGTAGATTTTCTTGGTATCAATGAGTTGCTGAATATCATCTACAGTAAGTAGCACTGGCTTTTTAAGCTCAAGTAGATACTCAGTTAAGCCGTCTTTTAGTGGTCTGGACATTGGGCGGCTTTTGTGAATTTGCGATACATAAAACGGAAAGCTTAACTCATTGCCTTGTTTAAGCGCGATAAAACTGTTCTTTGCGGGTAATAGGCGGCTAATAATAAGATGAAGCTGAGCATAAAACTGTGCATCGTACTCATTGGCAGCTGAAAGGTTAGCTATTTCAAACAAGGCTTTTTGTAGTTGTTCAGCTCTTACGCGCTCGTTAACTTCGGCTTTAAGTTTGTCGTAAGCCTGACTTAACTCCTTAGTGCGTTGCTCAATGGCGACTTCAAGCTGCTCTTGGTGTTGCAGCCTTTCCATCACCCCAGAAATATGGTGCGAAATAAAGCTCATTAGCTCTAGTTCTAGCTCACCATAATTAATCTGCTCGTTGTAGGTTTGTACGACTAATACGCCGCTAATAAACCTCTGGTTGCGGATCGGCATAGCAAGTAGTTGATGGCAACTGGTACCTAAGTTGCGAATCGAACCATCGGCAACTAGCTCGTCAAACTTAGCTTGCCCGGCTAATATGGGTTTGCCCTGACGTAATACGTATCCAGTAATGCCACTTTCTAATAGGCTAGAAAGTGCCTCTTCTGGGTATAAGTCTGATGGGTGTGAGTCTTTTTCGTCAGCAAAGAAAGGTAGGCTAATCACGCCTGATAGCTGATCACGTGAAGCAATATAGAAGTTATCTGCAGGTATAATTTGCTTTAAGTATTGATGAACGCCTTGGTAAAAGTGCTCAAGGGAAGTGGCTTCGGTTGCTACATTAGAAATACCTAATAAGGCATCTTGAATGATAGTTGAACGCTTGTATTGAGCGTTCAGTTGTTGGAGTTGTGAAACTTGCTGCTCAAGTGCATCAAGTTTATTAGCCTGTGCTGTGGGGAGCTTAATTTCCGTATCCATTTCCCTAAAGGCCGTTCCCAAAAAAACTGCTAAAAATAGTGCGTGTTTAACTTCAACGCTAAGTTATTATTTTTCATAAAGCTAGCATTACTTTTTATCATAAGACAAATCGTGAACCAAGCATTTATTATACCCGGATTATGGATAAAAAATTCGCCGAATTAGTTAAAAGTTAAGCAGTCAGTAAAAAAAAGCAAATCAGAGCTAGACTCAAGGGCGATTTATCCCTACTATATGCGTCGCTAACCAAGGCGAGCGCCCATAGCTCAGCTGGATAGAGCGTACCCCTCCGGAGGGTAAGGCCGAGGGTTCGAATCCTTCTGGGCGCGCCATTCGGAAACGACGTTCGTGTTAGCAGCAAGATTGAAATCAGTGGTGACTGTAGCTCAGTTGGTAGAGTCCCGGATTGTGATTCCGGTTGTCGCGGGTTCAAACCCCGTCAGTCACCCCACTTCAACTCTTCTTAATCATTCGTGATTAATATTCAGTGATTAGCGCAGTCAGTTAGCGCATCACGGCTCTTAGTTGAGAGCGGAGCAGAGGGTTTCCCTCAATATCAGACTCAAAATAACGACATATTCTCGGTGATTAGCGCAGCCCGGTAGCGCATCTGCTTTGGGAGCAGAGGGTCAGAGGTTCGAATCCTCTATCACCGACCACTTTATTTACTTTGGTACTGAGTACGGGAGTAATCCAGAGTTTAATTAAGCTCGTAGAATATATTCCGGTGATTAGCGCAGCCCGGTAGCGCATCTGCTTTGGGAGCAGAGGGTCAGAGGTTCGAATCCTCTATCACCGACCAAACAACAAAAAGCCACTCAATCGAGTGGCTTTTTGCTTTTCTGAGCTTGAGATAGGTCAGAGGTTCGAACCCTCGCCCTTTTAATCATGGCGACCAAACAACAAAAGCCACTCAATCGAGTAGCTTTTTGCTTTTCTGAGTTTGAGAAAGATCGCAGCCCTGTTGCGCATCATGGCTCATAGCGACCAAATAAAAAACCACTCATTTGAGTGGTTTTTAGTCTTTAACGTGTAGCACTAACGCTTAGGCTTCAATCATCGTTGGTTTCACGATGAAGCCTTGGTATGCATCTAGCCTTAGGTTTTCAAAGCGAGCAAGTTGTTCCTGCTCTTGAATACCTGTGACTATTACTTGAATATCTAACCCCTTAGCTACATTCACCAGTGCACGGCATAGCTCGCTATTGTGTTGATTATCTTCAATATGTGCGAACGACTGGTCGAGTTTAACATAGGTTGGTCGCAAGCTTTGTAAGTAGCTCATTGACCCAAACTGACGACCAAAGTGGTCGATACCAAAATGTGCACCGCAATCGCGAATGATGTGACACAAATGTTCGCAAGCGGCAAGATCTGCGTATACACACGTCTCAGGAATTTCAAAACACATGCGTTCTGGGTGACTACAACTACGCAGGAATTGCTTCAACCAGGTGTGGAAGTCAAAGTTATTGATACTTTCAACCGTAAGGTTAATCGCGATTGGCTCATAGTTACGATCGACCAGGTGCTTATCATTCACGGATTCAATCAAGCAGCGATCTAGCATTGAACCTAGCGATAATAGCTCAATGTACGGCATAAACTGCCCAGCATGTACGGGCGTGTTATCAATATCCAATTGACAGTAAATTTCTCGCTGACAAATCTCATCGTTTTCAGTGAGCATGATTGGCTGCCAACGGAATTTAAACTGTTTATTCTCAATTGCTTGAGTGAGGTTTTTACGCCACTCCTCGCGAGAGAACATTTGCTGGTTGCTGTTTTCATACCAGTGGAAGACCTTTTTTGCCTTCATGGCTGATTGCAGGGCATTGTCAGCTTGGGAAAGCATTTCTCCTACACTAGTTTGGGCACTGCGCTCGGCGATACCTATGGCGAAGTCTTCATTAGCGCGGCAACCTGCCTTAGTGATTTCTTGATTCACTGTGCGTATTAAGGTTTGCAGATACTTAGACAATTGATCATGTTCCTGCTCTTCAACTAAGAAGGCAAATTCATAAGCCGCGATACGCGCAATAACTGATGGGCTCATTTCATCGAGGTGGTGCTGCATTTTTTCTGCAAGTAAACGAATGGTTTCATCACGTACTTGATAACCGTATTTGCTATGGACCTCTTCTAACCAGTCAAACTTAGCAAGGAACAAGGCACCCGAGCTTGGTTCACTGAGCCACCCAGTAATGCGACTGACCATGTATTGACGATTTGGTAGGTTTGATACCTGATCAACCAGATTTTTGTTTCTTAGCTCAGCAACCTCTGAGTCAAGTGAGTTGAAAACCTGTTTTAGTTGAGTAGACATGCTGTTAAACGCACCAACTAGCTCTTTGAGCTCGCGGGTTTTTGGTGATGGCATATCTGGACCAAATTGGCGCTCGGCAACCTTTTTGGCGTGCTCAGATAGGTTATGTAGTGGTTTCAAAATCCAGGTTAAGCCAACTCGCGCAAATACGATGGCTATCAGGAATAGAATCGAAAATAGGATGATGGTGTTAGAGATAATCCGCCATAACTCGTGATAGCCAAACCCTGGGTGAGCGGTAATCTCTAATGTAGCAAGTTGCAACCAACCAGAAGTAATAGTCGACTCTTTTTTGATGGTGTGGAAGATATCAAGATCGATAAACCATTGAGGTACGTCTTGAATGCGAATCGCATTGTTCCAAACCTGCTGTTCACCATCTACCAACCATGTCAGCTTAATTTGCTGATAGTAACCACCTTCAAATATCACGTTGACTAAGGTTTCAGCGCCAGCTCGGTCGCCGGCTTCAAGCGTGGGCACAAGCATGAGCCCAAGCGAGTTGCTGGCGTTGTTGAGGTCTGATTCCATTTGCTTTGTCAAAAAGCTCTGTGTTTCAGTGATTTGCACATAAGCTAAACTTGAAATAGTTAACAAGAATAGCCCGAAAAGTAACGCATAAATCTGCCGGAACAGGGTCATGGTGTCACTACTCCATTTTGAGTTTCGGTTTACGTAGTCGTTTTACGCCCAACCTATGCTTCAGGTCAGTCCATTTTTCGAGGCGCGATGAAGAACCCGCAAGTTCACCTCGGCCTTTTTCTTTGTTTAACCACAGCTGGGTACCGTTAAAACTGTACACAGGTAGTAAATCGTTACGCTTGGTCGCGGGTTTAATTTTTTTGTCCAGGTTATCCAGTACCAGAGGGATAGAGCTGGGTTTATCGTAATATGCCAATACCATGTGATATTGATTAAGGCTGGTTGCCTTAACCATGGTGATACGTAGCTTTTCTTCTGGAATACCCAGTTGTAGCAATGTGAAGTACTTAGCAATAGAGAAGTCTTCACAATCGCCACCCCCAACACCAATAAACTCCATTGGCGATGCCCAATAGTTTGAGTCCCCCCAAAGAATGGCATCGTCGACAAAGCGGAACATATTGAAAAAGCTATTTACCTTTTCTAGCTTTTCTCGCTCGCTGAGGTTGGCGCCTTCATTCAGTACTTTAAACCAGGCGTTAGCTCGCAATTCAGCTCTATCACCATATTGACGCTTGAGCGCCTGGGTTATTTTCGGTTTATCTAACTGAGTTGGCGAAGCATATAAGCTAGATACAAGTAATACACAGGCCACAATAACGATGTGGCCCAGTGATTTCATGTGTCTGTTAGCGCGAGATATGCTCACATTGGTCAAGCTAAATTCCTATGTGTTACTCAGTTTCCTCATCCACAGTATAGATGTGCCATTTCATTTCTGTTTCTGAGCCATCGCCTTTCACTGCTGCAATTACACGGCGATTTAAGCGACGCCCTTCTTCGGTGTGATTGTCAGCAATCGGTTGGTCAAAGCTATATCCAATTGCCGTTAAGCGATCAGGTTCGATGCCATAAGTATCAATTAATACTTCAGTGACTGCTTTTGCGCGGCGCTGCGACAAAGCAAGATTAAGCTCGTAGCTACCAGACTGGCTACAGTGACCTTCAATCGTGACCTTACTGCTTGGGTAACGCTGCATAATGTCAGCAACCTTTTGGATTTGGTCGTAATACAAGGGTTCAATGTAGTGTGAATTATTGGCAAATAGGATCTCTAAGTTTTGGCGCTCGTCGATGGTGGTAAGGGTACCGCAGCCATAGTTATCAATGTCGGCACCTGTGATGGTGCCTTCACAGCGTTCGCGCGCCATAATCACACCATCTTTGTCGTTATCGTTAAGATCAAAGTTCTGCTTAGTGGTAGTATCCATGGTGACGATGTCACGGCTGGTGCAACCTGAGGCCAAAATAATGGCCAAAATTATCATCAATGGCTTCATTATTTTACTCCTCCTTCGTAACTACTCTCACCTTGCCATACTTCAGGGCGAGTCACTCGCATCGAATCCAATAGCTTACCTGTGGCATTTAGTACGCGGTATTGAGCCAAAATTTCATCGTATTCGGCGCGCAAATAATCTTTGCGAGCCTCAAACAGCTCGTTTTCAGTGTCAAGTAAGTCGAGTAGCGTTCGCTGCCCCAAATTAAATTGCTGGGCATAGGCTACTTGAGTTTGTTTAGCTGCAATGACATGGTCGCGAATATAGTCTTTTTGCGGCTCAAGTAATTCGTAGGCATTCCAGGCAAGGTGCACGCCTTCTAATACCTGGCGATTGGCGCGCTCGCGAATTTCTTTAGCCTCGTTGATTTTGTAGGCTGCTTCTTTTTCTCGGTGTAAGTCTTTACCACCAGAGTATAAGTTGTAGCGCATACGTACCATACCAATGAGATTATTGTCGTAACCATTAACATTCTGAGATGAAATGGCGCTATAGCCGTCTTCACCACCACTGTCGTTATTCCAGTTACCATTTAACTCGAGCGTGACATTCGGGTAGTAGTTTGAAATCGCAGACTCACGCTCATACTTAGCGGCGTAAATGTCATTTTCTGCAGACTTTAGCACTGGGTGGTTTTTAGTCGCCCAGGTAATGCTGCTTCCCAAGTCTTGTGGCAGCATATCAATATCGGGTACGGGGACGATTAGGTCTTGTGGCTCAAGTTCTGTAATGCGCATGTACTGTGCACGGGCATCATTAAGATTATTTTTAGCCGAAATAACATTAGCATTCGCTCTGGCCAAACGACCTGAAATCTGGGATAGATCAGCAATTGAACCAAGACCGGAGTCGGTACGTTGCTTAATCTGGTCGTATATTTCTTTGTGACTTTCAAGGTTGCGCTGTGCAAGAGTGAGTACTTGCTCTGCGCGAATGTAGTCGACATATACCTTGGCGACATCTAATGCCATGTCTTCCGCCGCAGCAAACAGCGCCCATTGTTCGGCGCTTGCTTCATATGAATAGCGGTCGACTTCACTACTCGTTAAAAAACCATCAAACAACATTTGTTTAATGCTAAAACCTGCCTCTCCAGGTGTGAGTTCGATTACGCCATCTTCGTTAACATCGCCTTGGTTTTTCTTACGACGTGTAGAAGGGCTATCGGTTTGCTCCCAGCCATATCCCGCAGTGAGATCGATGGTTGGTAGGTAACCGGCCCAAGCCTGATTAACTTGTTCTTCGCGCACTTTAAAACGGTTAAACGCAATGCGTAAATCCGGATGAGTATCTAAAGTATGCGCCACTGCCTGTTCTAACGACTGGCCATAGGCAGTTGGCAACACCAGCATAGACGCAGCTAGCGCAATGGCACTGAGCTTAGTACGCTGGTTACTTAGTGTGATCATTTAAAAAACCTCCAGGTTTTCATCGCTCGCGCAGAGCGGTGTCCTTAGCTCTTAAAATTGGGTTAAAAATGTACTCAAGTATGGATTTCTGTCCCGTTATGATGTCCACTGAAGTGAGCATACCGGGTATTATTGGCATCTGTGTACCATCATCTTTTGCTAAACTTGACTGCTCCGTGCGAACACGGATGGTATAGAAACTGTTACCTTCTTCATCTTGTGAGGTATCAGCGCTAATATGTTCAACCACGCCTTTGAGGCCGCCATAACGGGTAAAATCATAAGCTGTGACCTTAACCACAGCTGGTAAACCCGGATGTAAAAAGGCGATGTCTTTAGGCTTAATCATGGTTTCGATTAGTAGTTTGTCTTCAGACGGTACAATCTCAATAATTTCTTCACCCGGCTGTACAACACCACCTAAAGTATTGATGTGAATCGACTTAATTGTACCAATGACTGGTGAGGTAATAACCGCCTTACTGACTTTATCAAATGCACCAATCTGTGCTTCATTCATTCTTGCTAATTTGTTTTGTGATTCATTGAGCTGGGCACGTAAGTCTGATGCATAAACAAATACCGCTTCACGGCGCTTCAAAATCGCTTCATCCATCGATGCTTTGACTTTAGGGCGCAGTAAGCGCAGAGTTTTTAGTTCGCCTTGAATATCGTTAACGCTGCGTTCAAGCTTGAGTAGCTCAACTTCTGGCACAATGCCCTTTTGCGCTAATGGACGGGTAAGTTCAAGTTCGCGTGAGACAAGTTGGAAGCTTGTTGTCAGCGTACTGATCTTTGATGCCAGTTCTTCGGTTTCTTGTTGGCGCTGCTGAATTTGTCTGACTTGGATCTCAAGCTGGTTATTTAAGTTGTCTAATCTAACCGAGTATTCTTCTTGCTGACGTTTAACTAGTTCTGGCTCTTCATCAACTAGTGCTGGAGGAAATTCCAGGGGCGATTTAGTGATTTTTATCTGTTCACGCCAGTTAGCATTCATATCTGAAATTACTATGCTGTCGAGCTCTGCACGCATACGGATAACGTTAGCCTGTAGACCAAATACTTCTTGCTCTTGTTGACCAAAGTCAGCTCGAAAACGGGTGTCGTCAATACGAGCGAGAGGCTGACCTTTTTCGACCAATACACCTTCTTGAACAAAAATTTCTTGTAAGATCCCGCCATCAAGGCTTTCGATTATTTGCACCTGTGATGAGGGGATGACTTTGCCTTCACCAGTGGTGACTTGATCAAGCTCTGAGAAATATGCCCAAACGAAAAAGCACAGCATCATGGCGGCCAGTGACCAGATGATCAAGCGATGACCACTTGGTGCATCAGTCATCATTGCGCCGTATACATCATCAGCCATTTCTAAATCTTCAGTGGTGAGGTGTTTGCTCATCGCGCTTTACCTCCCGCTAATAATCCTTCATTGAGCTTTTTCAGTACCTGGTCCTTCGGTCCATCGGCAATGATGTGTCCGCGATCCATTACTATGATGCGATCCACGAGATTAAGCAGGTGCATTTTGTGAGTAATTAGCAGCAAAGTGCGATTCTTACTTACCTGACGCATTGATTGTACAAATTGCTTTTCTGCTCTGGCATCTAAACTCGCCGTTGGTTCGTCCATTAACAGTACTGGCGGATCGTTTAGGGTTGCCCTTGCAAGTGCAACGGTTTGCCTTTGACCACGGCTTAGTGAAAAACCGCCTTCACCGACTTGTTGATCTAACCCTTCGGCTTCTAAATTGGTGAAGTGGCTTACACCAGACAGCTGAACCGCGCGAATAAGTTGGTGTTCACTTACCTGACGCGAGCCAAATAAGATATTGTCGCGAATACTGCCGTGAAATAGAGTGATATCTTGCGGCAGATAACCAAAGTTGCGGCGCAAGTCGCTAGGGTGAATTTGCCCACTATCAAGACCATCGTAACGCAAGCTACCATCAGTAGGTTGGTATAAACCGACCAGCAACTTAGCTAGGGTGCTTTTTCCAGAACCATTACGGCCAATAATTGCGACGCGTTCACCGGGTTCAATTGTCAGTGATATGGGGTGTATTGTTGGCTTTTCAGTTTCTGGGAATTTAAAACTAACATTGTCTGCATTTATTTTGCCGTTTAAGCGTTGAATGCTGACCAGGTTGCCCTTGTTTTCAAACTCATCTTCTTCATCCATGATTTGGTCAAGCTGGCGCAGTGAGCTTGCGGTGTAGTTGCCGCGGGTGATAAGCCCTGCAATTTGCGCCATTGGATTGATCGCGCGCCCACCAAGCATTACTGCGGCGATAATGCCGCCCATTGAAATCTCAAAGTCAGCTACACGGTATACGCCTAAAATAACAATACAAACCACACTAAATTGCACGATAAAGTTAGCCACGTTAGTAACCGAGTTAGTCAGTTTTTTGGTCTTTAGCTGCCAGTTGGCTGTATGGCCAATCATTTGTTGCCAGCTTTTTTGCACTAGACCTTCAGCACCGTTGGCTTTAATTGATTCAAGCGCGGTTAGGCTTTCCACCAAGTGACCATGTTTTAGGCTGGCAAAGCGGTTGCTTTCTTCAATCGCTGCTTTTAGTCTCGGCTGCACTATTAATGTGTAACCAATAATGATGATGCTGGCGACAATAGGAATAACGGCAAGATCACCAGCAACCAGGTAAATCACCATCACAAATAGTAGCGCAAAAGGTAAATCGACCAAGGCGGTAATGGTTGCCGAGGTGAGAAACTCACGAATCGAGTCGAACTCACCTAGCTGCCTTGCCATACCACCAATACTAGGAGAACGCTTTGATAGCGGAATGCCAATTGCTTTAGCAAATAGTTGCGATGACACTATGATGTCGATCTTTTTGCCCGCTACATCAATTAGGTAGCTTCTTAATTGCCTTAAAATTAAATCGAATAGGTAAGCAACGCCTGCTCCTATCGCCAGTACCCATAAAGACTCAAATGCCAGGTTAGGGACGACTTTGTCGTACACATTCATCACAAATAGCGGTGATACCAGCGCAAATAGGTTGACCAACACTGAAGCAATTAGCACGTCGCGATAAATTGGTGCTGCACTTTTGATGTTTTGCCACAGCCAGTGAGTAGAGTTGTCATGTACATGAACATCAAAACTTTGGTCGCCGCGATATTGCTGCTTAACCAAAAATGCATAACCCACGTACAGCGACTCAAGCTCTTCAATGCTCATGGTCTTTTGACCAGCAGACTCAGGTAATTGAATCGTGGCAGTGTCTGACTCGATATCCAGTTGGCGCAAAATGCAAGCCTGTTGGTCTTTTAGCAGCAAGATACATGGCAGTAAGATATCGGAAATTTGATTGAGATTTTTACGTGATAGTTTTGCGGTTAAGCCCGCTCGCGCAGCAGCTTGTGGAAAAATTTCAGGGGTGATGATCGCACCAGACAAAGGCAAACCAGCGGCTAATGAATCAACCGAGCAAGGGTTACCAAAGTGTTCAGACAGGATCACAAGAGAATCTAGCAGCGGATCAACATGCACTCGCTGGGAGGCCTGAATCGTCCACTGTTCTTGTTTTTCTGTTGCAGCAGGTTGCGCCAAAAACTTTTCCTTAAGTCATTAACCTTCTCGCTATGCTTGTAAGTCTGCATTAAATAGCTGCCATTAAGCGCTGTGCATGCACAAACCCAAAGCTGAGGTTAACTATAATTGTTGAATAATTGTTATTGTATATTGCTGTTTTACTTGCAATAAAACTCACACCCCATATTACTATAGGATGTAAGTTAATTGCTTAATTTTTTAAGGGATAATGTTACCGTTATTCTCTTCCATGGCCGGTATGGCGTTCACATTAGCTGAGGCCGCAGCTTGTTCGTTGTTACTATTATCCTCGCTAATTACAAGTGCACCATCATCAAGTAAGCCATTGATAATGGTTCCATTATCACTACTTCCATAGGTCGCTGACAAATCAACTCCGTCTAATACTATAGTTTGGTCTACATTGCCGTCTCCATCAGCATCAATTGCTATTGTTGTATCTCCATTATTAACTGTAATTGTTAAATACTGGTCAAGATTGCTGCTGGTTTCGCCTTGGAGTAAGTCGCTAAGGTCGAGTGAATCTTGATTAGTGGCAAAATCAATAATGGTGTCGGTACCTGTGTCGTTTTGTGTCCAAACGAAGACATCTTTACCTTCACCACCTTCCATCAGGTCGTCACCAAGACCGCCAATAAGCATATCGTCGCCATCGCCACCGACAAGGAAGTCTGCACCATCTCCACCAACTAGCACATCGTCACCTTCGCCACCGTTAAGGACTGCGCCGCCAATGAGAATAGTACCAGTAGAGCCACCACTGCCATCGCTAACGTAAACACCGGTTTGGGTGGTGCCATCACTTAAGGTCACGGTAAAGGTCACTGCGTGATTGGCAAAGTCGCCGCCAGTGTCGCTACCTAGTGAGTCTGTATCGACAGAGAACCATAGCTCATCACCATTGGTGAAGTCGCCGTTATCAAAGTTAGCGGTAATAACTGAGTTATTGTTTGAGTAGCTAAAGATATTGGTGTTGTTAATACCAACTGTGTCTGCGCCTACACCGAAGCGGTCTCCTGGGTCAAAGTCTGCATTGGTGTCAGTGCCTGCGCGCAGGTCAATGCTAATACTGGTAATGTATAGGCCTGCAACAGCTGTGCTAAAGGTGAAACCAATTTGATTGTTACCATTAGTGTTGAAGGTATTACCAGGCTTAACAAAGGTGTTGATCACCGCTGGAGGCTGATTCCCCGAGCTTTGGGCGATGATAATGTCGTTTTCAGCTGTGCCCACTAGGTTATCGCCGCTTCTAAAATCGAAGTCGACATCTGCGCTGTCGGTAGCACCATTGCCGTCAAGTCCATAGTTGAAACTTGAATTGTTAGTGGCATTGCTAACAGTAATGACATCGCCGTTAAGGCTGCCATCGCCTGTGACGTTAATGATTTGAGTATCGTATGGTGTTCTATCGCCATGGGTTAGGTACTCAACTGGAATGTCGATAGTGCCGCCAGATGCTAGATTAGTGATGACATTGTTGGTGTTGGCATCGACGCCCGCGTAGTAATCAATGTTAAGCACTAAATCTAGGTTTGCAGTATCGCCGTCGCCATCAGTAACGTTAACCTCAACATTCTCTTGCTGGTTAAGTACATTGCGGTCAACTTCAATAGCATAACTGTACTCACCGGTTTCGAAGTTAATCGTGAACTCACCGCCTAGCGCAGTAGTGATAGTTTGCGTGGTGTTGTTACTATCAAAGCTATAGGTAACACCATCAATTACTACGCTAGAAACATTGCCGCCATCGGCACCAATTAGCACGCCATTGGTTGACGATGCATTTAGAATACCTAAGTTACCGGTAATGGTATTACCTTCGAAGTAGTCGATAACCGTGCTGGTTAAGTCATCGGCATTATCAACATGCACCGCATACTCTTCTTGGCCATTTGGTTCAGGATGAGCAATTGGGAAGATTTCATCCAATGCAGCATTGCCAATACCAATACCAAAGGCAATATCGTATAGGGCATCAGCGCCGCCATTATTCGTGAGGTAATTCTCCCAAGCTGTTTGCTGGCTAGCATTGACTTCGCCGCCGTTGTTAGGTTCACCGTCAGAAATAAAGTATAGGAAGCTTTGATCCGCTGGTGGCAATGTGCCGCTATTCATCACAGCATTGAGCGCATTAGCGTAGTTGGTACCACCGTTGGCGATCAGTGCATTTAGTGCATCAATTGCTGCTGCAATGTCATCAACCATCCAGCCTGTGGTGGTTGCGCCACTAGCAAAGCTAACCAGCTGCACATTGACATTACCCGTGGCATCCACCTCATGGATAAGCGCAGTAAGTGCTTCTACTGCAGTTTCTAGATATGATTTACCATTGCCCGCTGAGTTGTTCATACTTCCTGATACGTCTAACACAATAGTGATGTTAGTTGTAACTGGGTCAGCAGATGCCATTAGGTTTTGGCTAATGTTATTAGTTACTGGAGCGTCATCAACCACGTTAACGGTAAGTGAGCCAGTGTCTGAATCGTTCAATGAATTTTCAACTGTATAACTGAATGATTCAGAAACATTGTTGCCATTGCTGTTGCTGTTTAACGTGTATTCATAGTCGCCGGCGCGGTTGCTTCCAGAATCCTGCGTATAAACTCTAAGTTCACCCAGCGCAGTAGTAATGGTGATAACGCCATTGACTGGAGAGACGCCATTGACTTGAGTGATTTCGGTCGAGCCACTAATTCCTTCATCATTATCGAGCAAGTTGCCGGTTACCACATTAACGCCGCTGCCGGCATCTGTACCACTCGCTAAACCAGCTTCAAAGACCTCAGCCACGTTGTCATTTGCAGTTGGCGTTGAGTCTTGAACAATGTTAAGCAGTGCTTGACTGGTATTGCCATCGGCATCTGTTAGTGTGTAGAAAATGTTGCTTGCAGGTGCAATTTGGCCATTTTGCTCAGGTACAGTAGATGCAAAGGTATAGTTACCGTCTTTATTGATGGTAAATGTGCCGCGACCCGCTATAGTGACCGTGAGATTACCATCGGCATCAAAGTTACTATAGGTCGTCCCATCAATGCGGATACTTGTTAGCTCGGTTGCGTCAGCGCCGATATTATCAGCGCCACTACCATCGCCTCCTGCGCCGGTAATAACGTTGCCATAAGCCGTGCCGCTAAAGCCAACACTGTCGATATCGTTGTTGGCGACTGGAGCTGTGTCGGTAACGTCGATGATAACTTGAGTCCAGGCACTGTCCTCATAACCATTACCTGCTTTGTAATAGAAGCTATCAGTTACTGGGCCATTGCTATGGTCAATATTAGCTGGAGCCTGGTAACTAAAGCTGCCATCTGGATTAATTGTAATTGTGCCACCTAGTGCAGTGGTAATTACATTGCCAGGTGTATTGGCATCAATCTCACCCGTACCAGTCAAGTCTTGTGCAAATGCGGTAACAGTTAGTGGGTTACCCTCAAGGTCAGTATCGTTACCTACGAATGAGGTGTCAGACAGAGCAAGTATCGAGCCTTCATCAGCAGTGAAGGTGTCTGCACTGCCAATCGGCGCATCGTTGGCGCCAATTATATTGATAGTCACGGTCGCCGTGTCGGTTGCACCATTTGCATCGGTAATCGTATAGGTGAAGGTGTCCTGAGCAAGCTCTCCAGCAGTTAAGCTTTCAAACGCTTGGTTAGGGTTATAACTATAAGTACCATCGCTGTAAATTGTTAACAAAGCGCCACTTGGCAGTAGCACGGTTGAACCATTCGTTACCATGGTTCCATTAATCGCTGTAATCACAAAGCTGTCCCCTTGCAGGTCGCTATCATTTGCGAGTAAGCCATTTGCAGGGTCATTGATGGCTAGCGTTTGGTCTTCACCTGTGACAATCGCACCTTCACCTAAGCCAGCGCCAGTAGCGTTGATTGAGGTCAGTACATAGTCTGAAGAATCGCCGCTTGAAATTGGGTCGACGTTGTTGGTTGCCTCAAAAACAACCGTATCGAATACCGCGTTACCCGTATCGATATTAAAGGTACCTTCATCGCCAGAGGCGTTACTGAACATTCCTGATGCGACCAGTTCACCATTGTAGTATGCCTTCCAAACTCCTTGCTCTGCGCCATTTTCGTTGGCAAACAACCTTGAGACGGAGAACTCAACCTGGTTAACCAATTCATTGAACTGGATTTCAATGCCTTCAGATAGACCTGTTGCTGGATCATACTCAATTTGGTTACTGATTTGGCCACCGCTACGGATACTGCCAGCAACACCGATCCCCTCGCCATTAATGGTTGAGAAGTTACCTTCAATCAGATTGCCGTTACTATCGTATGTTAACGCTCGGATAGTGAATAGTGGATTACCATTGCCATCAACAGGGACTGTTGGACCAGAAGTGAAGTCTGCAACTGCTGAGTACGCTGCACCAGACGCGCCATCGTTTTCAGCATCTACGTCATTGTAATTTAGCGTGACAGTCGCTGTGTCACTCCCGCCATTTCCATCTGAGATGGTGTAATCGAACGTTGGAATGCTGGTGGTTGTACCGTCATGAGTAAAGCTGAAGTCGCCGTTCTCGTTCACGGTTAAGGTACCGCCATCAATATTCACTGTTGCTACGCCAGCATTAAAGACTAAGGCTACGCCATTGATGTGAGTGATCTGTAGGTTATCGCCATCGATATCACTATCAACACCTGAGCCTGAGTCATCGCTAATTAGGTTGCCGGTAATCGTTTGATTCTCGTTAGCAACATAGTTGTTATCGATAGCATCAGGAGCGTCATTTTCAGGTGTGACTTCAATGGTTAATGTTGCGGTTGCGCCAGTGTTGGTTAAGTAGGTGATAACCGGCAACAAGCCATTCCAGTTTGCTGCTGGCGTAAAGCTATAACTACCATTGGCATTTAGAATTAACGTACCACCTTGCACTGTCACTGAAGACCCAGCGTTATGAACCGTATTGCTACCAGCTATGGTAAAGCTTACTACTGAGGTATTACCTGGTTCATCGTTGTTTAGCACGTTACCCGTTGCTGTGACGTCTTCCGCCACGGTCACAGCATCATCAGCTACATCAGTGTTATCTGGCGTGACAGTAATCGTTAGTGTCGCAGTCTCACCTGTATTAGTGGTGTAGGTGATGACCGGCAGTGTGCCGTTCCAATCCGCCGCTGGATCGAATGTGTACGAACCATTGGCGTTCAGCACTAAGGTGCCGCCTTGGACGGTGACTGAGTCACCTGCGTTGTAAGTGGTGTTGTCACCGGCGATGGTGAAGCTGACCACGCTCGTGTTATCAGATTCGTCATTGCTCAGTACGTTGCCACTTGCTTGCGTATCTTCGCCAACCGTTACTGCATCATCAGCTACGTCAGTGTTATCTGGCGTGACAGTAATCGTCAGTGTCGCAGTCTCACCTGTATTAGTGGTGTAAGTGATGACCGGCAGTGTGCCGTTCCAGTCAGCCGCTGGGTCAAAGGTGTAAGAGCCATTAGCGTTAAGCACCAGTGTGCCGCCTTGAATGGTCACTGAGTCACCAGCATTGTAAGTGGTGTTGTCACCAGCAATGGTGAAGCTGACCACGCTCGTGTTATCAGACTCGTCATTGCTCAGCACGTTGCCTGAAGCCTGGGTATCTTCGCCAACCGTAACTGCATCATCAGCCACGTCTGTGTTATCTGGCGTGACAGTAATTGTCAGTGTCGCCGTTTCACCTGTGTTAGTGGTGTAGGTGATCACGGGCAGTGTACCGTTCCAGTCTGCCGCAGGATCGAATGTGTACGAACCATTAGCGTTAAGGACCAGTGTACCGCCCTGGACGTTCACTGAGTCACCCGCGTTGTAAGTGGTGTTGTCACCGGCGATAGTGAAGCTGACCACGCTCGTGTTATCAGATTCGTCATTGCTCAGTACGTTGCCACTTGCTTGCGTATCTTCGCCAACCGTTACTGCATCATCAGCTACGTCAGTGTTATCTGGCGTGACAGTAATCGTCAGTGTCGCCGTTTCACCTGTGTTAGTGGTGTAAGTGATCACCGGCAGTGTGCCGTTCCAGTCCGCCGCTGGATCGAATGTGTACGAACCATTGGCGTTAAGGACCAGTGTACCGCCTTGGACGGTGACTGAGTCACCCGCGTTGTAAGTAGTGTTATTACCGGCAATGGTGAAGCTCACGACTGAAGTATTGTCTGACTCATCGTTAGTTAATACGTTGCCTGAAGCTTGCGTATCTTCGCCAACCGTTACTGCATCATCTGCCACATCAGTGTTATCCGGCGTGACTGTAATGGTTAAGGTTGCCGTTTCACCTGTGTTGGTGGTGTAGGTAATGACTGGCAATGTGCCATTCCAATCTGAAGCTGGGTCAAAGGTGTAAGAGCCATTAGCGTTCAGCACTAATGTGCCGCCTAGCACTTGAACAGATGCACCCGCAGTGTAAGTGGTGTTGTCACCGGCAATAGTGAAGCTGACCACGCTCGTGTTATCAGACTCGTCATTGCTCAGCACGTTGCCTGAAGCTTGCGTATCTTCGCCCACGGTCACTGCATCATCAGCCACATCAGTGTTATCTGGCGTGACAGTAATTGTCAGTGTCGCCGTTTCACCTGTATTCGTGGTGTAAGTGATCACCGGCAGTGTGCCATTCCAATCTGCCGCTGGGTCAAAGGTGTACGAACCATTGGCGTTCAGCACTAGTGTGCCGCCTTGGACAGTCACAGATGCACCAGCAGTGTACGTGGTGTTGTCACCGGCGATGGTGAAGCTAACGACTGAAGTATTGTCTGACTCATCGTTAGTTAATACGTTGCCTGAAGCTTGCGTATCTTCACCAACCGTTACTGCATCATCAGCTACGTCAGTGTTATCTGGCGTGACAGTAATTGTCAGTGTCGCCGTTTCACCCGTGTTAGTGGTGTAGGTGATCACCGGCAGTGTACCGTTCCAGTCAGCAGCTGGATCGAATGTGTACGAACCATTAGCGTTAAGGACCAGTGTACCGCCTTGGACGGTGACTGAGTCACCCGCGTTGTAAGTGGTGTTGTCACCGGCGATAGTGAAGCTGACCACGCTCGTGTTATCAGATTCGTCATTGCTCAGTACGTTGCCACTTGCTTGCGTATCTTCGCCAACCGTTGCTGCATCATCAGCTACGTCAGTGTTATCTGGCGTGACAGTAATCGTCAGTGTCGCCGTTTCACCTGTGTTAGTGGTGTAAGTGATCACCGGCAGTGTGCCGTTCCAGTCCGCCGCTGGATCGAATGTGTACGAACCATTGGCGTTCAGCACTAATGTGCCGCCTTGAACGGTAACTGAATCACCTGCGTTGTAAGTAGTGTTATTACCGGCAATGGTGAAGCTCACGACTGAAGTATTGTCTGACTCATCGTTAGTTAATACGTTGCCTGAAGCTTGCGTATCTTCGCCAACCGTTACTGCATCATCTGCCACATCAGTGTTATCCGGCGTGACTGTAATGGTTAAGGTTGCCGTTTCACCTGTATTCGTGGTGTAAGTGATAACCGGCAGTGTGCCATTCCAATCTGCCGCTGGGTCAAAGGTGTAAGAGCCATTAGCGTTCAGCACTAGTGTGCCGCCTTGGACAGTCACAGATGCACCAGCAGTGTACGTGGTGTTGTCACCGGCGATGGTGAAGCTAACCACGCTCGTGTTATCAGACTCGTCATTGCTCAGCACGTTGCCTGAAGCTTGTGTATCTTCGGCAACCGTTACTGCATCATCAGCTACATCAGTGTTATCTGGCGTGACAGTAATTGTCAGTGTCGCCGTTTCACCCGTGTTAGTGGTGTAGGTGATCACCGGCAGTGTACCGTTCCAGTCAGCAGCTGGATCGAATGTGTACGAACCATTAGCGTTAAGGACCAGTGTACCGCCCTGGACGTTCACTGAGTCACCCGCGTTGTAAGTGGTGTTGTCACCGGCGATAGTGAAGCTGACCACGCTCGTGTTATCAGATTCGTCATTGCTCAGTACGTTGCCACTTGCTTGCGTATCTTCGCCAACCGTTACTGCATCATCAGCTACGTCAGTGTTATCTGGCGTGACAGTAATCGTCAGTGTCGCCGTTTCACCTGTGTTAGTGGTGTAAGTGATCACCGGCAGTGTGCCGTTCCAGTCCGCCGCTGGATCGAATGTGTACGAACCATTGGCGTTCAGCACTAATGTGCCGCCTTGAACGGTCACTGAGTCACCTGCGTTGTAAGTGGTGTTATCACCAGCAATGGTGAAGCTCACAACTGAAGTGTTGTCTGACTCATCGTTAGTTAATACGTTGCCTGAAGCTTGCGTATCTTCGCCAACCGTTACTGCATCATCTGCCACGTCCGTGTTATCCGGCGTGACAGTAATTGTCAGTGTCGCCGTTTCACCTGTATTCGTGGTGTAAGTGATCACCGGCAGTGTGCCATTCCAATCTGCCGTTGGGTCAAAGGTGTAAGAGCCATTAGCGTTCAGCACTAGTGTGCCGCCTTGGACGGTGACTGAGTCACCCGCGTTGTAAGTGGTGTTATCACCGGCAATGGTGAAGCTAACGACTGAAGTATTGTCTGACTCATCGTTAGTTAATACGTTGCCTGAAGCTTGCGTATCTTCGCCCACCGTTACTGCATCATCAGCTACATCAGTGTTATCCGGCGTCACTGTGATGGTTAAGGTTGCTGTCTCACCAGTGTTAGTGGTGTAAGTGATCACCGGCAGTGTGCCGTTCCAGTCCGCAGCTGGATCGAAGGTGTACGAGCCGTTGGCGTTAAGCACCAGTGTGCCGCCTTGAACGGTCACTGAATCACCCGCGTTGTAAGTGGTGTTATCACCGGCGATGGTGAAGCTCACAACTGAAGTGTTGTCTGACTCATCGTTAGTTAATACGTTGCCTGAAGCCTGGGTATCTTCGCCAACCGTTACTGCATCATCAGCTACATCAGTGTTATCTGGCGTGACTGTGATGGTTAAGGTTGCTGTCTCACCTGTGTTAGTGGTGTAGGTGATGACCGGCAGTGTGCCATTCCAATCAGCAGCTGGATCAAAGGTGTAAGAGCCATTAGCGTTAAGCACTAAGGTGCCGCCTTGAACGGTCACTGAGTCACCTGCGTTGTAAGTGGTGTTATCACCTGCGATGGTGAAGCTGACAACTGAAGTGTTGTCAGACTCATCGTTAGTTAATACGTTGCCACTTGCTTGCGTATCTTCGCCCACGGTTACTGCATCATCAGCTACATCAGTGTTATCCGGCGTCACTGTGATGGTTAAGGTTGCTGTCTCACCAGTGTTAGTGGTGTAAGTGATCACCGGCAGTGTGCCGTTCCAGTCCGCAGCTGGATCGAAGGTGTACGAGCCGTTGGCGTTAAGCACCAGTGTGCCGCCTTGAACTGTCACAGAATTGCCTGCGTTGTAAGTGGTGTTGTCACCGGCGATGGTGAAGCTCACAACAGAGGTGTTATCAGACTCATCGTTAGTTAATACGTTGCCTGAAGCTTGCGTATCTTCGCCAACCGTTACTGCATCATCAGCTACGTCAGTGTTATCTGGCGTGACAGTAATCGTCAGTGTCGCCGTTTCACCTGTGTTGGTGGTGTAGGTGATCACCGGCAGTGTGCCGTTCCAATCCGCCGCTGGGTCAAAGGTGTACGAGCCATTGGCGTTAAGCACCAGTGTGCCGCCTTGGACGGTGACTGAATCGCCAGCGTTATGGACAGTGTTATCAGTTCCGATAGTGAAGCTGACAACAGAGGTGTTGTCAGACTCATCGTTAGTTAATACGTTGCCTGAAGCTTGCGTATCTTCGCCAACCGTTACTGCATCATCAGTCACGTCTGTGTTATCTGGCGTAACAGTAATCGTCAGTGTCGCCGTTTCACCTGTGTTAGTGGTGTAAGTGATCACCGGCAGTGTGCCATTCCAGTCCGCAGCTGGGTCAAAGGTGTAAGAGCCATTAGCGTTCAGCACTAATGTGCCGCCTTGGACGGTGACTGAGTCACCCGCGTTGTAAGTGGTGTTGTCACCGGCGATAGTGAAGCTGACCACGCTCGTGTTATCAGGTTCGTCATTGCTCAGTACGTTGCCACTTGCTTGCGTATCTTCGCCAACCGTTACTGCATCATCAGCTACGTCAGTGTTATCTGGCGTGACAGTAATCGTCAGTGTCGCCGTTTCACCTGTGTTAGTGGTGTAAGTGATCACCGGCAGTGTGCCGTTCCAGTCCGCAGCAGGATCGAATGTGTACGAACCATTGGCGTTCAGCACTAATGTGCCGCCTTGAACGGTAACTGAATCACCTGCGTTGTAAGTAGTGTTATTACCGGCAATGGTGAAGCTCACGACTGAAGTATTGTCTGACTCATCGTTAGTTAATACGTTGCCTGAAGCTTGCGTATCTTCGCCAACCGTTACTGCATCATCTGCCACATCAGTGTTATCCGGCGTGACTGTAATGGTTAAGGTTGCCGTTTCACCTGTGTTGGTGGTGTAGGTAATGACTGGCAATGTGCCATTCCAATCTGAAGCTGGGTCAAAGGTGTAAGAGCCATTAGCGTTCAGCACTAATGTGCCGCCTAGCACTTGAACAGATGCACCCGCAGTGTAAGTGGTGTTGTCACCGGCAATAGTGAAGCTGACCACGCTCGTGTTATCAGACTCGTCATTGCTCAGCACGTTGCCTGAAGCCTGGGTATCTTCGCCCACGGTCACTGCATCATCAGCCACGTCAGTGTTATCTGGCGTGACAGTAATTGTCAGCGTCGCCGTTTCACCTGTGTTAGTGGTGTAAGTGATCACCGGCAGTGTGCCGTTCCAATCAGCAGCAGGATCGAAGGTGTACGAACCATTAGCGTTAAGCACCAGTGTGCCGCCCTGGACAGTCACTGAATCGCCTGCGTTGTAAGTGGTGTTATCACCGGCGATGGTGAAGCTCACCACGCTCGTGTTATCAGATTCGTCATTGCTCAGTACGTTACCTGAAGCTTGCGTATCTTCGTTAACTGTTACTGCATCATCTGCCACGTCAGTGTTATCTGGCGTCACTGTAATCGTCAGTGTCGCCGTTTCACCTGTGTTAGTGGTGTAAGTGATCACCGGCAGTGTGCCATTCCAATCTGCCGTTGGGTCAAAGGTGTAAGAGCCATTAGCGTTCAGCACTAGTGTGCCGCCTTGGACGGTGACTGAGTCACCCGCGTTGTAAGTGGTGTTATCACCGGCAATGGTGAAGCTAACGACTGAAGTATTGTCTGACTCATCGTTAGTTAATACGTTGCCTGAAGCTTGCGTATCTTCGCCCACCGTTACTGCATCATCAGCTACATCAGTGTTATCCGGCGTCACTGTGATGGTTAAGGTTGCTGTCTCACCAGTGTTAGTGGTGTAAGTGATCACCGGCAGTGTGCCGTTCCAGTCCGCAGCTGGATCGAAGGTGTACGAGCCGTTGGCGTTAAGCACCAGTGTGCCGCCTTGAACGGTCACTGAATCACCCGCGTTGTAAGTGGTGTTATCACCTGCGATGGTGAAGCTCACAACTGAAGTGTTGTCTGACTCATCGTTAGTTAATACGTTGCCTGAAGCCTGGGTATCTTCGCCAACCGTTACTGCATCATCAGCTACATCAGTGTTATCTGGCGTGACTGTGATGGTTAAGGTTGCTGTCTCACCTGTGTTAGTGGTGTAGGTGATGACCGGCAGTGTGCCATTCCAATCAGCAGCTGGATCAAAGGTGTAAGAGCCATTAGCGTTAAGCACTAAGGTGCCGCCTTGAACGGTCACTGAGTCACCTGCGTTGTAAGTGGTGTTATCACCTGCGATGGTGAAGCTGACAACTGAAGTGTTGTCAGACTCATCGTTAGTTAATACGTTGCCACTTGCTTGCGTATCTTCGCCCACGGTTACTGCATCATCAGCTACATCAGTGTTATCCGGCGTCACTGTGATGGTTAAGGTTGCTGTCTCACCAGTGTTAGTGGTGTAAGTGATCACCGGCAGTGTGCCGTTCCAGTCCGCAGCTGGATCGAAGGTGTACGAGCCGTTGGCGTTAAGCACCAGTGTGCCGCCTTGAACAGTCACTGAGTCACCAGCATTGTAAGTGGTGTTGTCACCGGCGATGGTGAAGCTGACAACTGAAGTATTGTCTGACTCATCGTTAGTTAATACGTTGCCTGAAGCTTGCGTATCTTCGCCAACCGTTACTGCATCATCAGCTACGTCAGTGTTATCTGGCGTAACAGTAATCGTCAGTGTCGCCGTTTCACCTGTGTTAGTGGTGTAAGTGATCACCGGCAGTGTGCCGTTCCAGTCCGCCGCTGGATCGAATGTGTACGAACCATTGGCGTTCAGCACTAATGTGCCGCCTTGAACGGTAACTGAATCACCTGCGTTGTAAGTAGTGCTATTACCGGCAATGGTGAAGCTCACGACTGAAGTATTGTCTGACTCATCGTTAGTTAATACGTTGCCTGAAGCTTGCGTATCTTCGCCCACCGTTACTGCATCATCAGCCACATCAGTGTTATCCGGCGTCACTGTGATGGTTAAGGTTGCTGTCTCACCAGTGTTAGTGGTGTAAGTGATCACCGGCAGTGTGCCGTTCCAGTCCGCAGCTGGATCGAAGGTGTACGAGCCGTTGGCGTTAAGCACCAGTGTGCCGCCTTGAACAGTCACTGAGTCACCAGCATTGTAAGTGGTGTTGTCACCGGCGATGGTGAAGCTGACAACTGAAGTATTGTCTGACTCATCGTTAGTTAATACGTTGCCTGAAGCTTGCGTATCTTCGCCAACCGTTACTGCATCATCAGCTACGTCAGTGTTATCTGGCGTAACAGTAATCGTCAGTGTCGCCGTTTCACCTGTGTTAGTGGTGTAAGTGATCACCGGCAGTGTGCCGTTCCAGTCCGCCGCTGGATCGAATGTGTACGAACCATTGGCGTTCAGCACTAATGTGCCGCCTTGAACGGTAACTGAATCACCTGCGTTGTAAGTAGTGTTATTACCGGCAATGGTGAAGCTCACGACTGAAGTATTGTCTGACTCATCGTTAGTTAATACGTTGCCTGAAGCTTGCGTATCTTCGCCAACCGTTACTGCATCATCAGCTACGTCAGTGTTATCTGGCGTAACAGTAATCGTCAGTGTCGCCGTTTCACCTGTGTTAGTGGTGTAAGTGATCACCGGCAGTGTGCCGTTCCAGTCCGCCGCTGGATCGAATGTGTACGAACCATTGGCGTTCAGCACTAATGTGCCGCCTTGAACGGTAACTGAATCACCTGCGTTGTAAGTAATGTTATTACCGGCAATGGTGAAGCTCACAACTGAAGTGTTGTCTGACTCATCGTTAGTTAATACGTTGCCTGAAGCTTGCGTATCTTCGCCAACCGTTACTGCATCATCTGCCACGTCCGTGTTATCCGGCGTGACAGTAATTGTCAGTGTCGCCGTTTCACCTGTATTCGTGGTGTAAGTGATCACCGGCAGTGTGCCGTTCCAATCCGCCGCTGGGTCAAAGGTGTACGAGCCATTGGCGTTAAGCACTAATGTGCCGCCTTGAACAGTCACTGAATCGCCCGCGTTGTAAGTGGTGTTGTCACCAGCAATGGTGAAGCTGACCACGCTCGTGTTATCAGATTCGTCATTGCTCAGCACGTTGCCTGAAGCTTGCGTATCTTCGCCCACGGTCACTGCATCATCAGCCACATCAGTGTTATCTGGCGTCACTGTGATTGTCAGTGTTGCCGTCTCACCTGTGTTGGTGGTGTAGGTAATGACTGGCAGTGTGCCGTTCCAGTCCGCAGCTGGATCGAAGGTGTACGAACCATCGCTATTCAGCACTAAGGCGCCGCCTTGGACGGTCACTGAGTCACCTGCGTTGTAAGTGGTGTTATCACCAGCAATGGTGAAGCTCACAACTGAAGTGTTGTCTGACTCATCGTTAGTTAATACGTTGCCTGAAGCTTGCGTATCTTCGCCAACCGTTACTGCATCATCTGCCACGTCCGTGTTATCCGGCGTGACAGTAATTGTCAGTGTCGCCGTTTCACCTGTATTCGTGGTGTAAGTGATCACCGGCAGTGTGCCGTTCCAATCCGCCGCTGGGTCAAAGGTGTACGAGCCATTGGCGTTAAGCACTAGTGTGCCGCCTTGGACGGTGACTGAATCGCCAGCGTTATGGACAGTGTTATCAGTTCCGATAGTGAAGCTGGCAACAGAGGTGTTGTCAGACTCATCGTTAGTTAATACGTTGCCTGAAGCTTGCGTATCTTCGCCCACCGTTACTGCATCATCAGTCACGTCTGTGTTATCTGGCGTAACAGTAATCGTCAGTGTCGCCGTTTCACCTGTATTCGTGGTGTAAGTGATCACCGGCAATGTGCCGTTCCAATCTGCCGCAGGATCGAATGTGTACGAACCATTGGCGTTCAGCACGAGTGTGCCGCCTTGGACGGTGACTGAGTCACCCGCGTTGTAAGTGGTGTTGTCACCGGCGATAGTGAAGCTGACCACGCTCGTGTTATCAGACTCGTCATTGCTCAGCACGTTGCCACTTGCTTGCGTATCTTCTCCAACCGTTACTGCATCATCTGCCACGTCAGTGTTATCTGGCGTCACTGTAATCGTCAGTGTCGCCGTTTCACCTGTGTTAGTGGTGTAAGTGATGACCGGCAGTGTGCCATTCCAATCCGCCGCTGGATCGAATGTGTACGAACCATTGGCGTTCAGCACTAAGGTGCCGCCTTGGACGGTGACTGAGTCACCTGCGTTGTAAGTGGTGTTGTCACCGGCGATGGTGAAGCTGACCACGCTCGTGTTATCAGATTCGTCATTGCTCAGTACGTTGCCACTTGCTTGCGTATCTTCGCCAACCGTTACTGCATCATCTGCCACATCAGTGTTATCCGGCGTGACTGTAATGGTTAAGGTTGCCGTTTCACCTGTGTTGGTGGTGTAGGTAATGACTGGCAATGTGCCATTCCAATCTGAAGCTGGGTCAAAGGTGTAAGAGCCATTAGCGTTCAGCACTAATGTGCCGCCTAGCACTTGAACAGATGCACCCGCAGTGTAAGTGGTGTTGTCACCGGCAATAGTGAAGCTGACCACGCTCGTGTTATCAGACTCGTCATTGCTCAGCACGTTGCCTGAAGCTTGCGTATCTTCGCCCACGGTCACTGCATCATCAGCCACATCAGTGTTATCTGGTGTCACTGTGATGGTTAAGGTTGCTGTCTCACCTGTGTTAGTGGTGTAAGTGATCACCGGCAGTGTGCCGTTCCAGTCCGCAGCTGGATCGAATGTGTACGAGCCATTAGCGTTAAGCACTAATGTGCCGCCTTGGACAGTGACTGAGTCACCTGCGTTATGGACAGTGTTGTCACCAGCTACGGTGAAGCTCACCACAGAGGTGCTGTCTGACTCATCGTTAGTTAATACGTTGCCACTTGCTTGCGTATCTTCGCCAACCGTTACTGCATCATCAGCTACATCAGTGTTATCTGGCGTGACAGTGATGGTTAAGGTTGCACTCTCACCTGTGTTAGTGGTGTAAGTGATAACCGGCAGTGTGCCATTCCAATCCGCAGCTGGGTCGAAGGTGTACGAACCATTAGCGTTCAGCACTAAGGTGCCGCCTTGAACGGTAACTGAATCACCCGCGTTGTAAGTGGTGTTATCACCGGCGATGGTGAAGCTCACAACTGAAGTGTTGTCTGACTCATCGTTAGTTAATACGTTGCCTGAAGCCTGGGTATCTTCGCCAACCGTTACTGCATCATCAGCTACATCAGTGTTATCTGGCGTGACTGTGATGGTTAAGGTTGCTGTCTCACCTGTGTTAGTGGTGTAGGTGATGACCGGCAGTGTGCCATTCCAATCAGCAGCTGGATCAAAGGTGTAAGAGCCATTAGCGTTAAGCACTAAGGTGCCGCCTTGAACGGTCACTGAGTCACCTGCGTTGTAAGTGGTGTTATCACCTGCGATGGTGAAGCTGACAACTGAAGTGTTGTCAGACTCATCGTTAGTTAATACGTTGCCACTTGCTTGCGTATCTTCGCCCACGGTTACTGCATCATCAGCTACATCAGTGTTATCCGGCGTAACAGTAATCGTCAGTGTCGCCGTTTCACCTGTGTTAGTGGTGTAAGTGATCACCGGCAGTGTGCCGTTCCAGTCCGCAGCTGGATCGAATGTGTACGAACCATTGGCGTTCAGCACTAATGTGCCGCCTTGAACGGTAACTGAATCACCTGCGTTGTAAGTAGTGTTATTACCGGCAATGGTGAAGCTCACGACTGAAGTATTGTCTGACTCATCGTTAGTTAATACGTTGCCTGAAGCTTGCGTATCTTCGCCAACCGTTACTGCATCATCTGCCACATCAGTGTTATCTGGCGTAACAGTAATCGTCAGTGTCGCCGTTTCACCCGTGTTAGTGGTGTAGGTGATCACCGGCAGTGTGCCATTCCAGTCCGCAGCTGGGTCAAAGGTGTACGAGCCATTGGCGTTAAGCACTAATGTGCCGCCTTGAACAGTCACTGAATCGCCCGCGTTGTAAGTGGTGTTGTCACCAGCAATGGTGAAGCTGACCACGCTCGTGTTATCAGATTCGTCATTGCTCAGCACGTTGCCTGAAGCTTGCGTATCTTCACCAACCGTTACTGCATCATCAGCTACGTCAGTGTTATCTGGCGTAACAGTAATTGTCAGTGTCGCCGTTTCACCTGTGTTAGTGGTGTAAGTGATCACCGGCAGTGTGCCATTCCAGTCCGCAGCAGGATCGAATGTGTACGAACCATTGGCGTTCAGCACGAGTGTGCCGCCTTGGACGGTGACTGAATCACCTGCGTTGTAAGTAGTGTTGTCACCGCCGATAGTGAAGCTGACCACGCTCGTGTTATCAGATTCGTCATTGCTCAGTACGTTGCCACTTGCTTGCGTATCTTCGCCAACCGTTACTGCATCATCTGCCACGTCCGTGTTATCCGGCGTGACAGTAATTGTCAGTGTCGCCGTTTCACCTGTATTCGTGGTGTAAGTGATCACCGGCAGTGTGCCGTTCCAATCCGCCGCTGGGTCAAAGGTGTACGAGCCATTGGCGTTAAGCACCAGTGTGCCGCCTTGGACGGTGACTGAATCGCCAGCGTTATGGACAGTGTTATCAGTTCCGATAGTGAAGCTGACAACAGAGGTGTTGTCAGACTCATCGTTAGTTAATACGTTGCCTGAAGCTTGCGTATCTTCGCCCACGGTTACTGCATCATCAGTCACGTCTGTGTTATCTGGCGTAACAGTAATCGTCAGTGTCGCCGTTTCACCTGTATTCGTGGTGTAAGTGATCACCGGCAATGTGCCGTTCCAATCTGCCGCAGGATCGAATGTGTACGAACCATTGGCGTTCAGCACGAGTGTGCCGCCTTGGACGGTGACTGAGTCACCCGCGTTGTAAGTGGTGTTGTCACCGGCGATAGTGAAGCTGACCACGCTCGTGTTATCAGATTCGTCATTGCTCAGTACGTTGCCACTTGCTTGCGTATCTTCTCCAACCGTTACTGCATCATCTGCCACGTCAGTGTTATCTGGCGTCACTGTAATCGTCAGTGTCGCCGTTTCACCTGTGTTAGTGGTGTAAGTGATGACCGGCAGTGTGCCATTCCAATCCGCCGCTGGATCGAATGTGTACGAACCATTGGCGTTCAGCACTAAGGTGCCGCCTTGGACGGTGACTGAGTCACCTGCGTTGTAAGTGGTGTTGTCACCGGCGATGGTGAAGCTGACCACGCTCGTGTTATCAGATTCGTCATTGCTCAGTACGTTGCCACTTGCTTGCGTATCTTCGCCAACCGTTACTGCATCATCTGCCACATCAGTGTTATCCGGCGTGACTGTAATGGTTAAGGTTGCCGTTTCACCTGTGTTGGTGGTGTAGGTAATGACTGGCAATGTGCCATTCCAATCTGAAGCTGGGTCAAAGGTGTAAGAGCCATTAGCGTTCAGCACTAATGTGCCGCCTAGCACTTGAACAGATGCACCCGCAGTGTAAGTGGTGTTGTCACCGGCAATAGTGAAGCTGACCACGCTCGTGTTATCAGACTCGTCATTGCTCAGCACGTTGCCTGAAGCTTGCGTATCTTCGCCCACGGTCACTGCATCATCAGCCACATCAGTGTTATCTGGCGTGACAGTAATTGTCAGTGTCGCCGTTTCACCTGTATTCGTGGTGTAAGTGATCACCGGCAGTGTGCCGTTCCAATCCGCCGCTGGGTCAAAGGTGTAAGAGCCATTAGCATTCAGCACTAATGTGCCGCCTTGAACGGTCACTGAGTCACCTGCAGTGTGGACTGTGTTATCAGTTCCGATAGTGAAGCTCACAACAGAGGTGTTATCAGACTCATCGTTAGTTAATACGTTGCCTGAAGCTTGCGTATCTTCACCAACCGTTACTGCATCATCAGCTACGTCAGTGTTATCTGGCGTAACAGTAATTGTCAGTGTCGCCGTTTCACCTGTGTTAGTGGTGTAAGTGATCACCGGCAGTGTGCCATTCCAGTCCGCAGCAGGATCGAATGTGTACGAACCATTGGCGTTCAGCACGAGTGTGCCGCCTTGGACGGTGACTGAGTCACCCGCGTTGTAAGTGGTGTTGTCACCGGCGATAGTGAAGCTGACCACGCTCGTGTTATCAGATTCGTCATTGCTCAGTACGTTGCCACTTGCTTGCGTATCTTCGCCAACCGTTACTGCATCATCAGCTACGTCAGTGTTATCTGGCGTGACAGTAATCGTCAGTGTCGCCGTTTCACCTGTGTTAGTGGTGTAAGTGATGACCGGCAGTGTGCCATTCCAATCCGCCGCTGGATCGAATGTGTACGAACCATTGGCGTTCAGCACTAAGGTGCCGCCTTGGACGGTGACTGAGTCACCTGCGTTGTAAGTGGTGTTGTCACCGGCGATGGTGAAGCTGACCACGCTCGTGTTATCAGATTCGTCATTGCTCAGTACGTTGCCACTTGCTTGCGTATCTTCGCCCACGGTTACAGCATCATCAGCCACGTCAGTGTTATCCGGCGTCACTGTAATCGTCAGTGTCGCCGTTTCACCTGTGTTAGTGGTGTAAGTGATCACCGGCAATGTGCCGTTCCAGTCCGCAGCTGGGTCGAATGTGTACGAACCATTGGCGTTCAGCACTAATGTGCCGCCTTGGACAGTGACTGAATCGCCTGCGTTGTAAGTGGTGTTGTCACCAGCAATGGTGAAGCTGACCACGCTCGTGTTATTAGATTCGTCATTGCTCAGTACGTTGCCTGAAGCCTGGGTATCTTCACCAACCGTTACAGCATCATCAGCCACGTCAGTGTTATCTGGTGTCACTGTGATAGTTAAGGTTGCAGTCTCACCTGTGTTAGTGGTGTAAGTGATGACCGGCAATGTGCCATTCCAATCAGCAGCAGGATCGAATGTGTACGAGCCATTGGCGTTAAGCACTAAGGTGCCGCCTTGGACAGTCACTGAATCGCCTGCGTTATGGACAGTGTTGTCACCAGCTACGGTGAAGCTCACCACAGAGGTGTTGTCAGACTCATCGTTAGTTAATACGTTGCCACTTGCTTGCGTATCTTCGCCAACCGTTACTGCATCATCAGCTACATCAGTGTTATCTGGCGTGACTGTGATGGTTAAGGTTGCTGTCTCACCTGTGTTGGTGGTGTAAGTGATCACCGGCAGTGTGCCATTCCAATCAGCCGCAGGGTCAAAGGTGTATGAGCCATTAGCGTTCAGCACTAAGCTGCCGCCTTGAACGGTGACTGAATCGCCTGCGTTGTGGACAGTGTTATCAGTTCCGATCGTGAAGCTGACAACTGAGGTGTTGTCTGACTCATCGTTAGTTAATACGTTGCCAGAAGCCTGGGTATCTTCACCAACCGTTACAGCATCATCAGCTACGTCAGTGTTATCTGGCGTCACTGTGATAGTTAAGGTTGCAGTCTCACCTGTGTTAGTGGTGTAGGTGATGACCGGCAATGTGCCATTCCAATCAGCAGCAGGATCGAATGTGTACGAGCCATTGGCGTTAAGCACTAAGGTGCCGCCTTGGACAGTCACTGAATCGCCTGCGTTATGGACAGTGTTGTCACCAGCTACGGTGAAGCTCACCACAGAGGTGTTGTCAGACTCATCGTTAGTTAATACGTTGCCTGAAGCTTGCGTATCTTCGCCAACCGTTACTGCATCATCAGCCACATCAGTGTCTTCTGGTGTCACTGTGATGGTTAAGGTTGCTGTCTCACCTGTGTTGGTGGTGTAAGTGATCACCGGCAGTGTGCCATTCCAATCAGCCGCAGGGTCAAAGGTGTATGAGCCATTAGCGTTCAGCACTAAGGTGCCGCCTTGAACGGTGACTGAATCGCCTGCGTTGTGGACAGTGTTATCAGTTCCGATCGTGAAGCTGACAACAGAGGTGTTATCAGACTCATCGTTAGTTAATACGTTGCCAGAAGCCTGGGTATCTTCACCAACCGTTACAGCATCATCAGCTACGTCAGTGTTATCTGGCGTCACTGTGATGGTTAAGGTTGTTGTCTCACCAGTGTTAGTGGTGTAAGTGATGACCGGCAGTGTGCCGTTCCAATCAGCCGCAGGGTCAAAGGTGTATGAGCCATTAGCGTTCAGCACTAATGTGCCGCCTTGGACGGTGACTGAGTCGCCTGCGTTATGGACAGTGTTGTCACCAGCTACGGTGAAGCTGACAACAGAGGTGTTGTCTGACTCGTCATTGCTCAGTACGTTGCCTGAAGCCTGGGTGTCTTCGCCAACCGTCACTGCATCATCAGCTACATCCGTGTTATCTGGCGTGACAGTAATCGTCAGTGTCGCCGTCTCACCTGTATTAGTGGTGTAGGTAATAACCGGCAGTGTGCCATTCCAGTCTTGAGCTGGAGTGAAGCTGTAGCTACCATCGGCATTTAGTACTAATGTGCCGCCTTCAACAGTCGTTGAATCACCAGCTGCAAAGGTTTGCCCGTTAACTTCATAGGAAATAACCGAGAGTACCGAGTCAACGTCGCTATCGTTATCCAGCACGTTGCCTGTAGCAACCTGATCTTCCGCAATAGTGTTGCTGTCATCAACAGTGATTGTTGGATCGCTAGCAGGTGTAATTTCAATAGTTAATGTTGCTGTCGCACCGGTGTTGGTGGTGTAGGTGATAATAGGTAGCGTACCGTTCCAGTCCTGTGCAGGGGTAAAGCTGTAACTGCCATCCGCATTGATGGTGAGCGTGCCACCTTCGACGACAGTTGTTTCACCAGCATTAAATGTTTGGCCGTTTACCTCGAACGAAACCACAGAAAGTTGATCATCAACATCTGAATCATTAAGTAAGACGTTACCAGTCGCAGTGACGTCCTCTTCAACGCTAATGCTATCGTTGACAGCATTAGTTGGGTCATCCACTGGAGTGACTTCAATAGTCAGTGTCGCTGTATCACCCGTATTCGTGGTGTAGGTGATAACTGGCAGTGTGCCGTTCCAGTTCTCATTTGGGGTGAAGGTGTAAGAGCCATCTTCGTTGATAACTAGTACGCCGCCGTCAAGCGTCACTTCACTGCCAGCTGCGTAACTATTGCCATCCACTTCGAATGACACAACAGACAGATCTGTGTCGATGTCTGAGTCGTTATCTAACACATTGCCTGATGCGACTTCGCCTTCAGCTACTGTATTGCTGTCGTCAACCACATTGGCAGGATCATCTACTGGAGTCACTTCGATGGTCAGTGTCGCAGTATCGCCAGTGTTTGTAGTGTAGGTGATAACTGGTAGTGTGCCGTTCCAGTTCTCATTTGGGGTGAAGGTGTAAGAGCCATCTTCGTTGATAACTAGCACGCCGCCGTCAAGCGTCACTTCAGTGCCGGCTGCGTAACTATTGCCATCCACTTCAAACGACACTACAGACAGATCTGTGTCGATGTCTGAATCATTATCCAGCACGTTGCCTGATGCGACTTCGCCTTCAGCTACCGTATTGCTGTCATCAACAATATTAGCTGGGTCGTCAACTGGGGTCACTTCGATGGTCAGTGTAGCAGTATCACCGGTATTCGTGGTGTAGGTGATAACTGGTAGTGTGCCGTTCCAGTTCTCATTTGGGGTGAAGGTGTAAGAGCCATCTTCGTTGATAACTAGCACGCCGCCATCAAGGGTCACTTCACTGCCTGCTGCGTAACTATTGCCATCCACTTCGAATGACACGACAGACAGATCTGTGTCGATGTCTGAATCATTATCCAGCACGTTGCCTGATGCGACTTCGCCTTCAGCGATAATGTTGCTGTCATCAACAATATTAGCTGGGTCGTCAACTGGGGTGACTTCAATGGTCAGTGTTGCAGTATCACCGGTATTAGTTGTGTAGGTGATAACAGGCAGTGTGCCGTTCCAGTTTTCATTTGGAGTGAAGGTGTAAGAGCCATCTTCATTGATAACTAACACGCCGCCGTCAAGGGTCACTTCACTGCCAGCTGCGTAACTATTGCCATCCACTTCGAATGACACTATAGACAGATCTGTGTCTATGTCTGAATCATTATCCAGCACGTTGCCTGATGCGACTTCGCCTTCAGCGATAATGTTGCTGTCATCAACAAGATTAGCTGGGTCATCAACAGGGGTGACTTCAATGGTCAGTGTTGCAGTATCACCGGTATTAGTTGTGTAGGTGATAACTGGCAGTGTGCCGTTCCAGTTTTCATTTGGCGTGAAGGTGTAAGAGCCATCTTCGTTGATAACTAGCACGCCGCCGTCAAGCGTCACTTCACTGCCAGCTGCGTAACTATTGCCATCCACTTCGAATGACACTACAGACAGATCTGTGTCGATGTCTGAATCATTATCCAGCACATTGCCTGATGCGACTTCGCCTTCAGCGATAATGTTGCTGTCATCAACAAGATTAGCTGGGTCGTCAACAGGGGTGACTTCAATGGTCAGTGTTGCAGTATCACCGGTATTCGTGGTGTAGGTGATAACTGGCAGTGTGCCGTTCCAGTTTTCATTTGGCGTGAAGGTGTAAGAGCCATCTTCGTTGATAACTAGCACGCCGCCGTCAAGCGTCACTTCACTGCCAGCTGCGTAACTATTGCCATCCACTTCGAATGACACTACAGACAGATCTGTGTCGATGTCTGAATCATTATCCAGCACATTGCCTGATGCGACTTCGCCTTCAGCGATAATGTTGCTGTCATCAACAAGATTAGCTGGGTCGTCAACAGGGGTGACTTCAATGGTCAGTGTTGCAGTATCACCGGTATTCGTGGTGTAGGTGATAACTGGCAGTGTGCCGTTCCAGTTTTCATTTGGGGTGAAGGTGTAAGAGCCATCTTCATTGATAACCAGTACACCTCCATCAAGAGTCACTTCAGTGCCCGCTGAGTAGGTTTCGCCGTTGATTTCAAACGACACTACCGATAAATCGTTATCAACATCTGAGTCGTTATCTAACACATTGCCTGATGCGACTTCGCCTTCAGCGATAATGTTGCTGTCATCAACAAGATTAGCTGGGTCGTCAACTGGGGTGACTTCAATGGTCAGTGTTGCAGTATCACCGGTATTAGTGGTGTAGGTGATAACTGGCAGTGTGCCGTTCCAGTTTTCATTTGGCGTGAAGGTGTAAGAGCCATCTTCGTTGATAACCAGTACACCACCATCAAGGGTCACTTCAGTGCCTGCTGCGTAGGTTTCGCCGTTGATTTCAAACGACACTACCGATAAATCGTTATCAACATCTGAGTCGTTATCTAATACATTGCCTGTTGCGACTTCGCCTTCAGCGATAATGTTGCTGTCGTTACTAAGCTCTGACGGGTCGTCAACAGGAGTGACAATGATGATCAGTTCACCTGTCGCTCCAGTGTTAGTTTCGTAACCGATAGGTGGCAGTTCCCCGTTGAAATCTTCATTAGGGGTAAAAATAAAACTGCCATCTTCGTTGATGATGATGGTGCCGCCATCAATCTCAACTTCAGTTCCTGCAGGATAGGTTTCACCGTCAATTTCAAAAGAAACGACGGTGAGTACTGTGTCAGCGTCTGAGTCATTGTCTAACACATTACCGGTTGCGATTTGGTCTTCAGCAATAGTCACGGTGTCATTGCTAACGATGGTTGGGATATCGTTTTCAATGATGGTCGTGTCTGTCGGCTGAGTGAAAGTTTGGTTGGCAATGCCTTGGGTATCAAAACCTGCTTGGGCTAGGGTTTCTTGAGCGTTACGCTCCAGCGGACTGTAGCTAGTGCCACCTTGGTTACCAGCAGCAGTCTGGCCAGCGGCCGTTTCAGGTAGGTCGAGAGTTGGGTCTTCACCTGAGGCAATTAAAGCTTGTAGCTCGGCGATTTCTTCTAGCGCAGCTAAATCTTCAAGTGGAGCGGCGTCGCCTGCCTGCGCTGGCACTTCATCATCTGGGAAGTTGAACACTGTGCCATCTTCAAAAGAAATGGTGAAAGATTGGCTATCGTCAAAGGCTAAATTCGAACCCGCTGGGATACTATCTCCCGGAGAAAGTTCAATTGTGCCAAACTCAAGGGCGATAGTTACCGCTCCTTCAGCACTTGATAAAACACCTGCTTTAGACGTCGTTACAGATCCCATTTTTGTTGCTCCCAACCGCAATAAAAAATCAATAATGCTTATAAAAAATCAATGAAAACATGCTCGTATTTCAGCAATGTTATATAGGATGTGATTTTGTATAACTTTAATCTTACAATTTTAACTAAAGATCGGCTTTTGGTCAATTTATTGACTATGGGGGTAAGTGCTGTAAGTAGCTGATTGACTTTATTTTTTGATTGATTTTTGCGATACCCATTAGTACTAACTAAAATGGAGTATTTTTTATGTGGGTATAAAAAAACCTGCTTCAAATCAGCAGGTTTTTTTAAAGTTATGGTTTATTTAACTTTTTGCCGCTTTTCGATAGCAATACATGGCATTTGCATTATCTCCAAGTTGCTCATGGATTTGTGCTAATGACAGCCAAGCATCTTTGTTCGGGGATAATTCACATACTTTTTTCCAATGCACTTTGGCTTGCTTTATATCGCGAGTTTGCGCGGCGAGTATCGCCATACATTGATGGAATAATGGATTAGCATCTTCTGCACCTGCTTGAGTTTGAAGCTGCTTTCTTACGCTGTCATCTTCAGCATTCGCAATCTTTGGAATTGCAGCCAGTAAAGATTCCGATAGTCCTGATTTTATTGCTTTATTGAGCAGCTTTATCGCCTCAGTCTTGCGCTCATAGCGGCATAAACCCATCAGGTATAGGGTTAATACTTCCGGGATTTTCTTTTCAGCACTCGATAGCCAATGCCAGCATTTATCTAACTCAGCTTCGCTCTCGCGAGCAGCGTCACCAATCAAAGCGCAGTCAGTTTTCCTAGTAAGTTTGGCTAATGCATCTGGTTCAATAAGCTTACGCTTTTTAAGTATTGGCAATAGTAACTTTAACGCCTGCCAATCCTCTTGCTGCAAGTACAAGTCCTTGGCAAGTAGCAATACGGGGGCTTTACTACGACTGGTGGGGCTGAGCATACTCAAGGTTTCGCGAGCACCAACATAGTCACCTTGTTGAATAAGGTAACGAGTGCGACTGGTATTGACAGCAGTTTGCGCATGAGGATCTTTCGCCGCTCTTGCCAAGTATTCATCACGCTGTTGTGGCTTGTGTTGATGCTGAGCTGCGCGCGCAGCAGCAAACAAGTTTAGGGCTGGAATCTCACCTTTGTCGGCCCCTTTTGCCATGGCTTTTTCTGCTGCTGGCCAATCTTCCTCTGCTAGAGCTAATGCGCCTGAAAGAGTATGCTTTTTAGCAGCGTTTTTGCGCCAGCGTTCTGGCAAATAGCGGCTATGTATCAACAAGTTAAGTAAAGCGACAATGATCCATTCAGCGAGCTGAAGTAGGCTATAAAATACAATCAAGCCAATAATGGCAACCACTAAGCTAGTTTCAATTTGATAGTCACCTGCGGCAATGTACACATGACCTAAATTCCCAATCAGCAATGGGCTAGCACACAAGCCAATTAGGATGATAATGACGTAAGCAAGGGTTTTTATCATTGCTCTGTCTCCTCATCAGGGAGGATTTCGCCATAGGTAATGAGTTGTTGTAGCAACTTGGTGGAGTGGAACTTATGTTGAGTCGCTGTTTCAATTTTTAGGGTGCTTAGGGCATCTAAAGACGTTAATGCATCTTGAGTGCGGCTGTCTTGCAAATCGAAATATTGTTTAATCCAGTTGCTGGCAAATGTTATTGATTGACGGTAATTAACTTGATCATAGTTGTACACAGCGAGCTGAGCTTGCAGGAGCTTATTACGAATATTTTCAACCAGATACCATTGCTGTTCAGGTGCCAATAGCGGCTCTAAATCAGTGGTGCGTTTGCGAATGGTGATAAAGCTTTCAGTGATCTCTTGCCAGGTTTTAGCTAGGTTAGTTTGCCAGTCTGCTAGGTTGTCGCTGATCTCTGACCCTGTATTTACCTGGTAATCTTTCGCGCGGTTAAGCGGCAATTGATCGAGCTGAGCGATGATTGAATCCAGGGTATAAACCGTGCCAACCACGTCAGTAGACTTAATCGATTTAGTGGCTTTAATGTCTTTTACCAATGCCTGACGCAGAGGCATTAAAGCAGGATTTCGCATAGACTTAATTCGTTCATCAGCGGCTTCTAGTAAGCCTGCAGCAGTAACAGGATCTCGCTCTAGCCATAGCTTTCTACCAGCCATTCTAACTAAATACTCAGCTTCAGAAGCCATCCAATGATTAGGACTGCGACGGGCGACAACTGCCACGCGCTCTTTCAATGCCTGAGTTTCTGATTCAAGCTCAGCGAGCTGACCATATGCCTTTGAGTCGTTTTGCTGAAGTTTTTGCAATTGACTGAGTTGCTGCTGAGTCGCATTAAGGGCATTGTTAAGCTGCTTTTGACCTTGATTAATCTGCGCCGCTTGTGCGCTAACTTGTTGTTGCAGCTGGCTGCTAGCTTCATTTTGTTGTTGCAAGCTCATCCACAACCAAGCTGATAACCCGCCAGCAGCAACTGCAATAATTAGCAGTAAAAATAGACTGAATTTCACGCCAATATGGGTCTTAGCTGCGCTATTTGTCGTCTCTGCTGCAGGAGCACCAGATTCACTTGTTTGAACTGTTTCAGCTTGCGATGGCTGTGGTTCACTTTGCTGAAAAGTTTCCACTTCTTGAGAAGCCTCTTTAGTAGTAGAAGCCTCTGGGCCAGTATCTTTGGTTGAAGATTGAGAAGCAGCTTGCTCTAACTCTGATGCTTGAGCGTTAGATTCAAGTGCTTCGCTCTTGTCATCTTTGGCAGTAGAGTGGGGCTTGTTGTTATCCATGAACTGTCCTTGAAGCAAAATAAGTAATTTGCGGCACAAATAGAACGTCGAGGAGTTTTATTATATATGAGCTAGTATCGCTTGGGTGCTTGCGCCATTAGCATTGGAAATATTGTCTAACCCAAGTTGAAGAGCTTGTTCTTTTACTCGCGTACTTGGAACAATGATATGACATGAGCGCAGCCATGCAAACTGTTCTTTTGTTAATAGATTCACTAAGTTTGCTAAGATCTCGCCACTGGTCACCACGACAGTATCAATCCCAAAGTCAATCCATGCCTTGGCAACTGTAGGTTTCTTATGGTCAATGGCTTTGCGCACGTAGCTTTCCCAGTAGTCAACTTTAGCGCCTCTATGCTTTAACTGCTCTGCCAAGGTTTCACGCCCGCCATTACCGCGAACGATGATGACTGATTTACCCTCAATACTCGCAAGTGAGCTCAAGCTTAGCAGGCCTTCGCTGTCTTGTGCGTCTATCGGTGCTTGTTCAGCTTGGATACCTAAAGCGCTAAGTGCATCAAAGGTTGCCTGACCAACGGCATAATTCTGGCAATGGGTGGGAAGTTTACAAAGGTTAGCAGCGTGACTAACAGCGTTGGTGCTGATAAAAATCATTATATCAGCGTGATTGAGGCCTGCTTCAGACGGCACGATGTTTGAGCTAACCACCTCAATAATAGGCGTTACAAGGTGAGCAATACCGCGTTGGGTTAATTGCTCAACCATGGCTTGATTGCGCCCCTCAGGGCGCGTTAGCAAGACTTTCATCTATGGTGATTACTTGTTGTAAACCGCATCTAGAATAGTTTTAGCACCGCGGCTTAGTAGATCATCTGCTAGCTGCTCACCAAGCTCGATAGCTTTGGTTTTATCACCTGCTACGCTGCCTTCTATTACCTGACTACCATCAGGATTACCCACTAAACCACGCAGGGTTAGGGTGTCACCTGAAATTTCAGCGTAAGCACCAATCGGTACCTGACAACCACCCTCAAGGCGAGTATTCATTGCACGCTCTGATAGTACGCGGTAGCGCGTTTCGAGATGCTCAAGTGGTGCAAGTAGCGCTTTAACACGCTCGTCATCAGTGCGACACTCAATTCCAACAGCGCCTTGACCGTTAGCTGGAAGAGACTCTTCAGCAGAAATAAAGCTAGCGATACGCTCTTCAAGCTCTAAGCGTATAAGGCCGGCAGCTGCAAGAATAATTGCGTCATAGTCGCCGCTGTCAAGCTTAGCTAAGCGAGTACCCACGTTACCACGAAGATCTTTAATCACGAGATCTGGGCGCGATGCACGAATTTGGCATTGGCGACGTAGGCTAGATGTACCGACTACAGCACCTTGTGGTAACTCATCAATTGATTTGTAAGTGTTTGATACAAAAGCGTCACGTGGATCTTCACGCTCACAAATGACTTCAAGACCTAAACCTTCAGGAAACTCAACTGGCACGTCTTTCATAGAGTGAACCGCAATATCGGCGCGGTTTTCAAGCATAGCGACTTCAAGCTCTTTAACGAATAGTCCTTTACCGCCAACTTTTGCTAAAGGTGTGTCAAGAATGACATCACCTTTGGTGCTCATTGGTAATAATTCAACTACAAGGCCTGGGTGAATACGCTCTAGTTCAGCTTTAACAAATTCGGCTTGCCACATAGCTAGCGGGCTCTTGCGGGTCGCAATACGGATCAGGTTTTCAGACATACCAATACATTCCATCAAAATCGGGTAATTTCAATAATGCTAACATTGCCTTAGGCTTCCTGTCACAGGCGCGCAGCAAATGTTTGAAGTCGATGCTGGATAAAAGTGTGATCTTTGTCTCAATTACTGGCGTAATCAAAAATAACTGTTAGGATGATCACAGTTCATTAATATTGTTGATGTAGATCATATTTTGAGCGCTTGTTACTGGCGACTGCAGTTGATAGAAGGAAGCAACAATTGTCCAAGCCTTTGATGTGGGAAAGTTATTCTGACATTGCAGAGCAACTTAATCAGACTCGTTTATCTCGGGTCGAACAAGTTTTGCCTGAACAACAAGCGCGCCTTCTTAAGCTCATCCCGCATTTATTTCAGTATAACCAGGCTTACCTTCCCGGTTTTCATAGTCCAACTACGCCTTTGGGTGTCGCCAGTTATTGCCATAGCCAAGAAGCAAGTGACTTGTTTGCGCAATTTAACTGGCCACGAGTATATCAGTCTAGCAAACAGCCCTGGGCGTTTGAGGGAATCTACGCTATGGGCAGCACTGCGAGCTTTGGGCAAAACCCCCAAAGTGATGTGGATGTTTGGTTGGTGCATGCGCAAGAGCTTAGTGAGCTAGATTTAGCCTCAATAGATTACAAAGCAAGGCTTATCAGTCAGTGGTTTGCCGATGCTGGTTTTGAAGTTAACTTTTATTTAGTGCATCCAAAGCAGTTTATAGACGAGCAATATAGCAGCGCGACCCATTCTCTTGGCATTGAGCACAGTGGTTCAAGTCAGCATTGGTTACTGCTTGAAGAGTTTTATCGCACTCACATTCGTTTGGCTGGTAAAACTGTGGCGTGGTGGCAAGATGCTTGTGCAATCAATCAGCCGACAGAACATTTGCTGTTTTTAGGTGAAGTGCTTGCTTTGCCTGCTAGCGAGTATTTTGGTGCCTCGCTATGGCAGCTTTATAAGAGTTTGAAAAAGCCGCATAAGGCGCTGCTAAAAGTACTTTTGCTTGAAACCTACACTGCTGATTATCCCAATAACTTTCTTATTACACAGGAAATCTGGCAGCGCTGCCTCGGAGGCGATTTTTCTAGTCATAACGATGCATACCTTTTGCTTTATTTGCGAATTGAAACGTATTTACTTAACAAGCGAGATATCCGACGCCTTGAAATTGTCAGGCGCTGTTTTTATTTAAAGTGTGGTATTCGATTATCAGACAATACTCAAGGTGAGCAGGATTGGCGTAGACAAACAATGCGGTTGATGGTTGATGGTTGGAACTGGCCAGACAGCTTGCTTATTACGTTAGATGACAGTGCCAATTGGCACTCAGGCCAATTAAAGTGGTTTAATCAGCAGCTTAATGAATTGCTGTTGACTAGCTATAGAACCTTGTTGCAGTTTGCTTCAAAACATGAGCTGAGTGACACCTTGCGTGTAGAAGAATTAGGTTTGCTTGCTCGTAAACTACACGCATTTTTTAGCGAAGATGAACATCAGTTGTTGCCGCTCAATCCATTGTGGAGCCAACAGGTACAAGAGAAGCAATTAACCATAGTCAAGTCTGCTAAACAAAATCAGTATTACTTGTACCGAGAGCACATTAGCAAATACAGCTTTATGAATGATTCTGCGCTAGCGAAAGCCGATAACGTTTGCGCGCTGATGGCATGGGCAGCAATGAATGGTATTGCTACAGAGGATACACGTTGGCTTGAGTTTGAACGCAGTAAAAAGCGCAAAGATAAACTGGGCCAATTATCAAAACAGCTCATTGTACCTATGTCGCTTAAACCAAAAGTCTCTAAGCGTGATTTATGTCAGCCGTGTTACTTCAAAAAAGTGATTGTGGTGGCCAATTTAGAGCAAGACCCAACAGATGCTTGGCGCGGCCAGGAAGTCATGCTTGATTATATGAATGCCACGCCGTTGGCACTTGGGCCAGCAAAAAACAATATGCTAGGTGACGTAAACATCATTTGTCTCAACAGTTGGGGCGAATGGCAAAGTCATCAGTTTGCCCAAGGTGAAGATTTGCTTGAAGCGATTTCTTACGTTGCTCTCGGTATAAAAAGTGCGCCAGAGGACGTTAAGCTAACGGTTATATCCTGTGCCAGTAAGCTCAATAGCCATATTAAATCGCAGCTATCTCAAGTGTTTAATGATTGTCAGTCGTTAATTAAGCAAGTGGGCGTCACCAATACCATGATGTATCCGTTGCAGTTAGGTAAGTCACGCTATGGCTTGTACTTTAATTCACGAGGCATGGTTTATAAAAAACTAGAAGATCAGCCGCTTGCCAAATTTCACAATTACTCTCAGCCAGCTTGCCCTGAATCTGTACTGTTGCCACGCCCGGACCTTGGTGATGATCCTCTATCTAGCTTACCAAGTGTTGTGCTGCAATACATTACTCTTGGTGCAGAGCAGTTCTTCCTGCGCCAACGCGGCGATATTTTGGATGTGTTTTTAGTCGATGAGCACAATCAGCTAATTCATAGTGAGCACTCAGAGCAGTCCATGTCGCAACTAGTGATAGAAAAGAGCCGCGAATATGTGTTTCAGGCACAATCAACTATTGATAAGCACTACTTTAATATGCCGCAGTTTTTCCAGTTAAAACGGGTTGAGGGTGATTTACGAGTGGTGCCATTTGGCATTAGTGAGGAAGATTTGGGCAGCGCATTTTAGTGGGCTGCCCATTTTTAGTCTGTTGCTGTTTGCAAGCCTAAAGCGAGAGCACAATACCACTTTGCTTAGTGATTGAATCTAACACAAATGGCATAAACTCTAAGTTATTACGGGTATCTAGCCATTTGCCATCTTCAAAGCCGAAGTGGTAACCGCCAAACTTAGTCGCAATCCAAATTTCATGTAATGGCTCTTGTTTGTTGATCACGATTTGTGAGCGGTCTTCAAACGTTAATTGCAGAACATTACCACTGGCATCAATATCAACATCGGCGTCATCTTCGTCGATGGCATTCTCGATGGCCGTCTCTAAACTTTCGAACATTTCATCAGCGAGTTGATGAAATTCAGTATCTGTCATAGCCATGCATTTCTATCCTTTGCTTTCTGCGTGATGAATGCGATTATAAGGCTATTATGTACTTGATGAACAGATGTTGAGAAAAATGAAACTGCTTTTTGCGATATTGCTTGCTAGTGTGTTGATGACGGCCTGCGGACAAAAAGGTGATTTGTATATTCCTGCAGCACCGGAGGCTAATCAACAAGCTCAGTCAGATGCCAATACGGCTAAAAAAGCGCAAGAAAAATCAGAGCAAACCGAGCAATAAGGTTTATCTTACGCCCGCCAAATTCCACTGTGATGTACCAATAAATAACAACGAGAAGGAGTTGTACCTTGGATTATTTTAGTTACCAACAAAATGCCCTATTTGCTGAAGACTGTCCGGTGGCAGAGCTAGCTAAAAAACATGGTACACCCTTATATATTTATTCTCGCGCAACGTTAGAGCGACACTGGCATGCGTTTGATAGCGCAGTAAAAGATCATCCACACCTCATTTGTTATGCAGTTAAAGCGAACTCCAATATTGCGGTACTTAACGTACTCGCGCGCCTTGGCAGTGGCTTTGATATTGTGTCAGGCGGTGAGTTATCTCGCGTGTTACAAGCGGGTGGTGACCCAGCCAAGGTGGTGTTTTCTGGTGTTGGTAAAACGGTCGCCGAGATGGAACAAGCGCTTAATGTTGGCATTTACTGCTTTAACGTAGAGTCAGCTGCCGAGCTTGAGCAGCTTGACCTAGTTGCAGGGCGTTTAGGTAAAGTCGCGCCTGTGTCACTAAGGGTTAACCCAGATGTAGATGCCGGAACGCACCCCTATATTTCTACCGGACTGAAAGAGAATAAGTTTGGTATTTCAATGGATGAAGCTGAGCAAGTATTTGCTCGCGCAGCCGAGCTTAGCAACCTTGAGGTGAAAGGTGTTGATTGCCATATCGGCTCACAGCTTACTGAAATTCAGCCTTTCCTTGATGCTATGGATAGAATGCTGGCATTGATTGACCGTTTAGCCGAGCAAGGTATTGAGATTAAACACTTTGATGTTGGTGGTGGCTTAGGTGTCACTTATGATGATGAAACGCCGCCGCACCCAGACAAATACGCCGCAGCGCTATTAGAGCGCCTAAATGGCCGACCACTTAAGCTCATCTTTGAGCCAGGGCGAGCCATTGCAGCTAATGCCGGCATTTTTGTTACTCAAGTGCTGTATTTAAAAGAAAATAGCGACAAGCGCTTTGCAATTGTTGATGGCGCAATGAATGACTTAATTCGCCCATCTTTATATAGCGCTTGGCAAAATATTATTGCTGTTGAGCGCACCGATGCACCAACCTTGACCTATGACGTGGTTGGCCCAGTGTGTGAAACGGGCGACTTCATTGGTAAGCAGCGTGAGTTAGCTGTGCAATCAGGTGATTATTTAGCGGTGCGCTCAAGTGGCGCCTATGGCTTTACCATGGCATCTAATTACAACTCACGCCCACGCGCTGCTGAAGTCATGGTCGATAAAGATAAGCATTATGTTATTCGTGCACGGGAAAATGTAGAGCAGCTATGGCAAGGTGAGCAACTGTTACCATAGCGCCAAGGCAAGCTAAGCGCTAATATGCGTTAATGGCGTAAGCTGAAAGCAGCCGTTAACGCTAACAGCTAAAGAAATCAGTAAATATAAAAGGAAGGCAGATTGATCCACTTTACAAAAATGCACGGTTTGGGCAACGACTTCATGGTAGTTGATGGCGTCACTCAGAATGTGTTTTTTTCGCCAGAGCAAGTTCGCCGTTTAGCTGACCGCAATTTTGGCGTCGGCTTCGACCAACTCTTGCTGGTTGAGCCTCCTTACGACCCAGATTTAGACTTTCACTATCGCATTTTTAATGCTGACGGTAGCGAAGTAGAGCAATGCGGCAATGGCGCTCGCTGTTTTGCCCGCTTTGTACGTAACAAAGGCTTAATTCAAAAGCCCAAAATCCGCGTGAGCACTAGCTCAGGCAAAATCACTTTGCGTATTGAGCGCGATGGCAAGGTAACGGTCAACATGGGCGTGCCTGTAACCGACCCTAATCGCATTCCTTTTAAAGCCAAGCGCACTGAGAAAACCTACCTTTTGCAAACGCCAATGCAAACCTTCTTGTGCGGCGCTATCTCCATGGGTAATCCGCATTGTGTGGTAGAGGTGGATGACATTAGTGAAACTGATGTTGATAGTATTGGCGCAGAGCTAACTAATCATGAGCGCTTTCCAAAGGGCGTAAATGTTGGCTTTATGCAGGTAATTGATCGCGGTCATATTAAGTTAAGGGTGTATGAGCGCGGTGCGGGTGAAACCCTAGCTTGCGGCACAGGCGCTTGCGCAGCCGTGGCGATTGGTCAGCTACAAGGTAAGTTAGACAGGCAGGTAAAAGTAGATTTGCCTGGTGGACAATTAAATATTAGCTGGGATGGCGAAGGTAAACCTTTGTGGATGACAGGACCTGCTGAGCACGTATATGACGGGCATATTCAGCTATGAGTCGGTCAAAATCTCCAGCGGACAAAAGCGATAAACAACAAGATACGGATATGAATAAAAACAGCGCTAACTCCATTATTAGTGAGCAGGCCAAGGACATTAACACTGTGGGCCAGGATTTAACGATTAATCTTGAACAAGGTATTCTCGAGCAAGGCGAGCAGCCATTTGATGAGTTACTGATCCGTGAATATTTGCTCGACAACCCAGATTTTTTCAATCGCTACCCAGAACTATTATTGGCGATGCGCGTACCGCACCATGAGCGCGGAGCGGTGTCATTGGTGGAGCGTCGTCAGCAAATTTTGACTCAGCGCGTCAGCCAACTTGAGGAAGAAATTACCTCGCTGATGAATATCGCCACCCGTAATGAAGCGATATTTGAATTTAATACCAAGCTTTGCTTTGACCTACTTGAATGCCACGACTTAGGTGAGCTGCGTCAGCTGTTATCTCGCAGCTTAAAGGACGAGTTTAACTTCAGTCATGTGCGTTTAATTAGTGTGCGTGATGCTGACAGCGAGCTTGCTAAAATCTGGCGAAACCGTATTCGTGACGACTACTATTTTGGGCGCATTACCCAGTCGGAAGCTAAGCGCTTGTTTGGGGATGAAGTCGGCTCTGTGGCATTAACCCGCTTATCTACGGCGAATGGACAGGTGATTTTTGCTATTGCCAGTAAAGATCCGGCTCACTTTAGGCCAGAAATGGACTCGCTATTGTTTAGCCAAATTAGACGGGTATTAGCGCACATGCTACCTAAGTTATAGTGCCAGTTGATCTTTATCGTGCGTAAAGCCTGCAGTTAATACATTAAAAGTCCAGCATTGCTGGACTTTGTTGTTTTTACAGCATTAAATGACAATACAACATTGCAATCGCTCGCGACTATGGACTGGCAACACGCTTACAAACAATATCTTGAATCAGAACGTCAGTTATCTTCTTACACTGTGCGTAATTACTTATTCGAGCTCGAGCGGGCGCGGGAAATACTGCCTGAGTCAGTGTTGCTAGAGCAAGCTTCTCGTCATGATATTCAAGGTGTTATCGCAAAATTGCACCGAAAAGGGTTAAACCCACGCTCATTGTCTTTATGTTTGTCGGCGCTTAAGCAGTACTTTGCTTTTTTGCTTAAGCGTGAGCAAATCAGCGTGAATCCGGCTGATGACCTCAGCGCACCTAAGCAAGCTAAACCCTTACCAAAAAACATGGATGTCGATGCCGTGAGTCATTTGCTCGACATCGACCAAGACGACCCACTAGCCCTGCGCGATAAAGCCATTATGGAGCTGTTTTACTCCAGCGGCTTACGTTTAGCTGAGCTGGCAGCGCTTGACTGTGGCGATATAGATTTGTCGGCCTGCGAGGTAAAGGTACAGGGTAAGGGTGATAAACAGCGGTTGCTACCGATTGGCAGCAAAGCTATAAGCGCCATAAAAGCCTGGTTAACTAGCCGAGGTTTACTCGCTGTTGTTGAAGGTGAAAATGCCTTATTTCTCAGCCAAAAGGGCACACGTTTATCGCACCGTAGTATTCAAGCTAGGATGAAAAAATGGGGGCAGGAGCAAGCGCTTGGAGTCAAAGTGCACCCGCACAAACTACGCCACTCATTTGCAACTCATATGCTTGAATCCAGTCAAGATTTACGTGCAGTTCAAGAGCTATTAGGCCATGAAAACCTATCGACGACTCAGGTTTATACCAGTTTGGACTTCCAACACCTTGCTAAAGTTTATGACGGTGCTCACCCCAGAGCGCGTAAGCGCAAATAGTGTTTAGTTTGTTGTTTTAGTTTAAGTATGGGCAGCGCCACCTAGAATTTGTCATTTTAGTCCTAACCCTGTGGAGAGTTTAATGCACTTTTACCAAGCCTTACGCCCCTTTAAAGCGATCAGTTTCGATCTTGACGATACCTTGTATAACAACAAGCCGTATATCATCGCCGCTGAATCTGAGCTGCTTAGTTTTTTACAGCACAACTATCCTGAGGTCGCAAGCTGGGAGTTCGGTGACTGGCGTGCATTAAAAATGAAGTTGATTGCGCTAAAGCCTGAGCTTGGACACGACACTGGCGCTGCGCGTTTAGCCACACTCGAGGCTGGATTGCGACAAGCGGGCTGTGATGAAGCAAGAGCAATAAAAGGCGCTGAGCAGGGGCTAGCGCATTTTTTGATTCATAGATCTAACTTCAGCGTACCTGAAACTACCCTCGAGCTATTACAAATGCTCGCACAGCGTATGCCTTTAATTGGCATTACTAACGGTAATGTCGATGCCAGTCGCATTGGTCTTGATGATGTACTAGAGTTTGTTGTGCACTCAGGCAATGGCTTAAAGATGAAACCGTGCAGTGATATGTTTGAATACAGTGCCGATCGTTTAGGGATTCGAACTAGTGATTTACTGCATGTTGGCGACAGCTACAGCGCAGATGTACAAGGGGCAAGAGGGGTGAATGCGCAGGCTGCCTGGTTGAACCCTGCTTTTGGCCGTGATGAATCGACGTCAATTGGAAGTGGTCTATTACCAACCTTTAGCTTTTCTGAATTACAGCAACTTGAAAGTATTGTGCGTTAGACTTTTACAGCTAATTTAACCTTGAAGCTATTAGGACTGCTGCATGGTACGGCTAAATAGCTCGTCGTTTTCGATAGCAATATGTGCTTGCAGATCAATATCAAACTCTTTTAATGCCTGATAGCAGTTAATCCAAAGCTCACAGGCATGTTCTGGTGCTTGGTAGTTGTTACTTAACTTGCGGATTTTGAGCAGTAACTCACCCGAGTGTTTGTGCTCATGCTCCATATTACTAATTGGATTGCCAATATCGCCAAAGCTGTTATCTAACTTCTCGCCAGCTTCCATCGCTTTAATTGCCGGGAATAAAATACGCTCTTCATTCATCAAGTGAGGCATCATTTCTTCTACTAGCGCCTGAACTGTTAGCTGCAGGGGTTTGAGGTTGGGTTCAGTGTGGCCATGCTTTTTTAATAGCAGATTGACAAGTTCCACAATTTTAGGCGCATTAAGGCGAACAAATTGGTGATGAGTTTCCTCAATGTGTTCAATTAGTTCACACAGGCTCATAGATTCAGTGGCATCAGACATAGCTATCCTATAACAGCGGCAAATCTCCAAACGAGATGCTGTATTTTATTTGCCACTTAGGGCTAGCTCAAATTACCGCACGAGTTTTTGTTAGCTAGCTCACAATATGCTGTGCGATATCTTGTCAGATGCAAGATTCGTTAACATCAAGTTTAGTGGTTAAGACTAGGTTGCTGGCAGTTTGATTGGCTAGCATACCGCCAATGCGTAGTAGCTGATTTTGATGACAGATCAGCCCGCGGTGATCCATGCTAGCTTGTTCTACTTTTGTAGGTTTAAGCCACTGTTTAGTCTGGATATCAAACTTGTGTTGCCAAGGGCTTGGCTCGCTCGGCTCGCCGTTATAACCAATGCCTTCATAATTATATGGATTGTCGCTGCCGCCAATAAAGGTAATTATGCCTTGGCGTTGATTTTTAATGCCTGTCGCTGCCATGCGGTAATAAGCAGTTGCTTTGTGGTTTGCTTTACTTGCATGCTCACTTTTATCTAACTGCGCTGTCTTATCTAGCTGCTCTGTTCTATCTACCTGCTTTGTTTTATCTAATTGTTCGCTAAAGTGCGGCAATAGTTGCCAGCTAATACGTAGATGGTTTTGCGGGTTAATTTTGCCGTAAAGGCAAACTGGTGAGGCTTGATAGTTACGGCGTTTTAAAAGATTCGCTTTCACTTTTACGCCATCGCATACCACAAGATGCTCACCAACTATGCCAGCCGCTTGACCAAAAACAGCTGGTGCAGGCATAGGGCTGGCTTGTTGCCAGGTGTCGGTTTGAGTGTCGTACACTTGCACTAGATTAACGTTACCGTCGTTGTGCCAGCCACCAAATAGATACACATAGCGCTGCTGGTACACTGCAGGTGTTGAGTCATCCACAGCCACAGGCATATCGGCAATGCGTTGATAAGTGTCTGAGCTGACATCATAACGATAGTTATCAACCGTGCTTATCTCTTCATGGTTTTTAGCGACCGTATAGCCGCCAAAAAAGTAGGCTTTATCTTTAATACCAATAGCGGTGCTGGCGAGTCTACCTGCCAGTGGCGCGACAAAAGGCACGCTAGTGATTGGTTGCCATCGCTGCGCAGCATCATCGAGTTTTAGCTTCCAGGCGCGGTTATGAACTGCAGTGTAGTCGCGCTTGCTGCCAAGACCGGTAAAGCTGAGTAAGTAGCTGCCATCTTTGGTAGTCACTTTAGCTACGCCGTTATTGGCAACGGCTTCTGGTAGGTTGGCGAAGTGAGGCCTTTTAGCTGCATGTACATGAGGTGCATTTGTGACAAGCGTCAGTGCAATTGCACTCGAAAGTAACGTGGCTGTGATGGCAAAACTTCGCATGATAAGTCCTTTTGTTATAGGGCATGTTGATCTTTCAAGATTATTTTTGCAGCTACTTGTTGGAAATTTATACAAGGCAGCGACTTTGATGTGTGGTGGTTCCACATGATAAGTCGTTAACGCTGTAGAAATGACAACAAGTGCTGCCTGAAAGGTTCGTTTAAAAGCACTTTACTCTTTGTTGTGAGCGAATTCGTGTAGGTGACTAGACGTCATCGCTCACGCCGAGATTAAAGTGCTTTTAATTCGAACAAATTCTAATCAGCAAAGATCAACACGCCCTAGTTTATGCTGACAAGGTATGAACAGCTGAATATGCGGTTATCGCTATAAAAATGCAATAAATTTGCGCGTTTTAATCGTGTAAAACGGTTAAAACTCAAGTATGTTAGCGATTATTATTAGTTAAATATTGTTATCTGTTCGAGATAACGTACCAAGGTTAAAGTCATCACTTCTTATTCAGCTTCCCAAAGTAACAAAGAGCCTCGCTTTAGGGGCAAACTATATCGGCTTAAAAAGCCCTCGGCGCGCACGCTTCATCGTTATCTGATGTTACTGCTGGCGGTGCCTATGCTGATTTGGGTGGTCACTGGTAGCTACTTTGTATTGATGGATCTAGGTTATATCCGCGGCGATCATTATCAGCGCGCGCAGATTGCACCGATAACCGTAAAACAGCTGCAAACACAAAAGGTGGCGACTGCTGAGCAGCTATTAGCTTTATATCCAAGCTTGCAGTCTGCAGAGCTGACTGAGCGCGCAGGAGAGCTAGTTTATAAGCTGTATTTACAAGGTGAGTCTCGCTGGCATCCAAAGGTGGTCAGCGCAAGCAAACCTGATGTGTTACTTGGCAAGATTAGTGTGCAGCAAGCTGCCGTGATTGCTAGTGAATACTTACCCCGTCACTCGGTTGCCAGTGCACCGCCTGGTGAATCCGAACAAAACGATTTTTCAACCAAACTAATCACAGACAATCCGCCTAGCGAACTCTCGGCGCGCTATTTACCCGTGTGGCGCGTTGATGTTAATGATGCGGTGAATACTAGTTTGTATATTTCAGCCAGCAGCGGTGAGCTAGTGACGCGCCGGCACGAGTTTTGGCGCTGGTTCGATTTGTTTTGGAAGTGGCACATCATGGACTATGACCATGGCGAAGAGGTTGATAATCGCTTACTACTGGTTACCGCTGTCACTGCGCTCGTTTCCGTTTTAGCTGGTGTGGTATTACTGTGGCAGCGCCGCAAAGGTTATTTTAGAGCTGATGCCAAAGGTGCGCGGCTGCGAGTATCATCAAGGCGCGCTAAGCATCTAAATCGTCAGCTGCACTACCTAGTTGGCGCAGTTGTTGCGCTGCAACTTGTGATTTGGCTCGCGACCGGGCTTTATTTTAATTTAAGCGATGGGCAAGCGCAAAAAGGCAGCGTCAACCAACAAGCTGTGGCGCATGCGCTAGCCAACAGTCAACCTGATAAAGATAGACTACTAACACCTTTGCAGGCTGCAAAGCAGCTGCAAATATTAACCTCTAACCCTGGTCAACACTCACGCTAAAACAGATAGGCGCAAACAGCGTGTATGTGTTTGAGCATCAACCAAGTCGTTATATTCATCAGTGTCAGCAGCAAACTATGTTAGATGCAGAAACTGGTGAGCCATTTAGGTTGTCAGAAATTGCGGCAACCAACATAGCATTGGCGAGCTTTAAGGGGCAGCAAGTCTTGCTGACGTAAGTTTAATGCAAGCGCCTAATGCTGAGTTACCTAAGTTTTGCGATCCGCTTTGGCGCATCACGTTAAATCATGATGTTAAGCCACAACTTGCAGCTACTTCAGCACCATCTGCAGCTAGCGCACAAACACGAGTGTATGTGCATAGCAAAACAGGGCTGGTAATCGCCCATAAAAATGCTGACTCAGATCTAGCTGATCTCATGTTTAAACTGCACTTTATGGATTATTTGAACCAGGGCAGCTTTAACAATCCCTTCAGTTGGATATTTGCACTTTTGGCGTTAACCTTGTCACTATCTGGCGCTTACTGGGTTGTGGAAAATATCAGGCTGCGCCGTTATCGCTTTAGGTTATTTAGGGAAAGGCTGTGAATATTGAACATATAAAGCTGTTTGTCCGCATTGCGGCAACACAAAATATCAGCCTAGCTGGCCAGGAGCTTGGCTTGTCGCCCGCCGTATCGAGCGCCCATATTCACAAGCTTGAAGACAGTCTCGGTGTACGCTTAGTGCATCGCACCACCCGCAAGGTATCGCTGACTGAAGAGGGGAGTCATTCTTACCCCATGCGGTTGAAGTGCTATCAAGTGTGGAAGCCGCACGCGGCGCTGTAGGTGCAGGTAGTAGCACGCCAACAGGTACGCTGCGTATTTCTGCGCCGGCCTCTTTTGGGCGCTTGCATATTACCCCAGCGCTGAGTGAGTTTTTAAGTCAGTATCCTGAGCTTCATGCAGACTTTCGTTATTCCGACTCCATCATTGATCTGGTAGAAGGCGGCTTTGATGTGGCGATCCGCGATGCGCAATTAAAGGACTCAACTTTAGTTGCAAGAAAGCTTGCCAGCGACAAACGTATTATTTGCGCCGCGCCCAGTTATCTTGCTAAACACGGCACGCCGAAAACGCCGCAAGAGTTATATCAGCACCAGTGCTTGAACCTCATGGGGCTCGAGAATTGGACCTTTGAAACCCCAAGTGGACAAGTCACCATTAAAACCGAAGGCAGATTTAGAAGTGACAATGGTGATGCTATTCGAGATGCAACAGTTGATGGGCTTGGGTTATCACTTAACTCAACCTGGAGTGCTTATCAGCAGTTGCTAAGTGGGGAATTAGTACAAGTATTGGCTGATTATCCGCTGGTATCAGATGCCGCGATTTGGGCGGTTTACCCAAGTTCGCGTTTGATTGCGCCTAAGGTGAGAGCCTTTATCGACTTTTTTGCCCAGTACTATGGCGAAACGCCTTATTGGGATAAACAGCTGGCAGGTCAGGGCGAGCGCATGAGTGATTGATTATCAACCATGTACTAAGAATTAACGAACTTTGATTGCGCAAGACGCGGTTAAATCATCCCTGATGGCTCCGCTTTAGCATCCCTGCTAAAGAGGCTTGCATACTCAAAGCTCATTACTCCCATAAGAAAGCGCGTGATAAATGTTCATGGTCTCGCCCTGGTTGGCAGGTAAATAGTCTAGCCAAATATCGGGCTTAGTTTGGTGTCTAAGTGGGAATAGCTCAAGTTGGCTTACGACCAGCTTGAGCTATGTGTTATTCCTATTACCAAGAGAAGGTTTGAATAACGTTTTGCTGATCTTTAATGTAATGTTCAGCCGCGTGATTCACCCGCTGTAAAAACGTATCTTGCATTTGTGGCAGCAATCCTTTTTGCGGCACTAAATTATTACCGTGATCGCCCCAGTAATAAGTTGGGAAGTCCAAATGCTGCAGTAAGTATTGCTCTTCTGCGAGCACCTGACCTTTAGTCGGCATAATAAACTCACCACTTTTTACCTCCTGCTCCATGATTGTGCCTGGTTGAATCGCCAGTGCCATAGGAGCTATTTCTTCTGGCTGAGTGATATTTAAAATATCGGTCGTCGCCTTAATATGCTCCATTGAACGGTGGCGGCCACCTAAGCCAAAGATAAACGACAATAACACCTTAATGCCGGCTTCTTTTGCCATGGCCATGCCTTCAATAGCTTGCTCCGCGCTCATGTGCTTTTTGATTTTCTCAAGTACAAGCGGATCGCCTGATTCTAATCCTGAGTAAGCCATATCAAGCCCAGCGCTTTTGAGCTCTTTAAGCTCGTTAATGGATTTGCGCCTAAAGTCGTTGAGTCCGCTATAAAGCGAGATGTGCTTCACTTCAGGAAAGGTTTGCTTGAGCTTATCGAACACTTTTAATAAATAGTCTGTGCGCGCCGCCATTACATTGCCGTCAATCAAGAAGATAGATTCCACAAATGGGTGGATGATTCTTGCTTGCTCGATATCTCGCATCACATCGTCAATATCGCGCACCTTAAAACGCTTGTCGTCAAACATGCTGCAAAAAGTGCAGGTATTGATGCTGCAACCTAGTGTGGTTTGGATCAGAATACTTTTGGCCTCTGGCCAAGGTCGATAAACTTTGCCCTCGTAACGCATAATATTGTCTCCAGCATTGCCAGGCCGAGATACCTCATTGTTAAAGATATCTGCCGATTGGCTAATAAAATTGCCCAGCAAGCGATAAATGAAAAACTGTCGTTTAACTCGCTTTAATCAAGCGCAACTTGATTGAACGAGTTAACGCGAAGTCATGGTATCAATCTCTTTTAGTGTTGATAATTGAGCTGTATGTGGAATGAGTTTATGGATTCTGTTGATAATCACTTAAAACCCAGCAATCTTAGGAGTTAAGCTGGCAATAAAAAGCACCTAAACCGAATATCGATTTAGGTGCTTTAGGAAACCCGATTGAATGATAGCTGCGATAAAAGTTAGAGATGTAACTAGCTTAAGCAGTACTAGCTATAAAAACGCTCAATAACTTCTACAAGGCGTTCATTCTTTGCCATGTCTGTCGCGTCACTATGAGGCGGCGCAAACGCTTCAATATCATTGTCATAGTATTTGCCGTGGGCATCGGCGAACTCATCAGATAATGCAGCACGTACAATAATATCGCCGCCAACGCTAATGTCACTGCCTTGAATACCATAGGCTTCTTTTACCATCTTACTTGCCAGTAGTGACTTAGGGTTAACTGACACCATCATTGGTCCTTTGCCCTTATATTGCTTGGCAAGCGCGCTGGTCCACATGGTGATAGCAAGTTTGCTTTGGGCGTAAGCTGGGTTGTCGCCTAAACGTTTACTGCCAGCTAGCGCATCATAATCAACGCTTGCCTGCGCCGCTGATGACAGGTTCACTACTCGGCTATTAGTGTTCATTAATGGCAATAACTGCATGGTTAAACGATAGGGCGCTAAGGTATTCACCACAAAGCGAATGTCTAAACCCTCATCTGTTACTGGGTTTGGTGTTTTGAAAATGCCGGCGTTATTAATCAGTACGTCTAATTGTTTTACATGCTGTTTCACATCACTAATCATATTTTCAACAGCCGTCATCGATGATAAATCAGCGATAATTGGTGTGAACTTGGCGTTACTATTAATGCAGCTAAGCTGATTAATCACTTTCTCAACTTTTTCTGGGCTGCGACCATGAACCAGTAGGTGATGACCTTGCTGAGCAAATTGTTTCGCGGCTTCAAAACCAATGCCGTCAGTTGCGCCGGTAAGTAAAATTGTTTTTGGTGCTAAGTTATCCATTAAGTTTTGCCTCTTCGAAAATATGTCTCTTATTGCGAATAGTGTAAATAGGTCCGTGCTATCAGTATTAGGCTAAATCGTCTTTTGCCGCAACTAAGTGGTGACGACTAATCGAGCCTTCTGTGCGTGCTTTTAAGTGCGGCGCGTATTCAGCGTCATTCATAAAGTCGATAGCAGCCTGACGAGTTGGCCACTCAATAATAATCCGCAGTGCTGGCTCTTTGCCTTGTCCTTCAACGCGCTCATGAGTTGACGTACGTGCCAGATACTTACCACCATATTTAGCTACGATTTTATTAGCAGGGCCAATGTAATCCGCAACCCATACATCCGTGGTAGGTGTGACTTCTAAAATAGAGTAGTAGCTCATGGTGCATCCTTAACTGTTGTCGATGTTGATTAGATGGATACAGCTTAGCAGTGGTTAAAAAAATGATAAGAGCGGCAAATAATGAATGACTATATAGATTTTGTTGATAATGCTAGGAAGAGGTAGATCATTCGAAAGGATGCTTAGCAACCAAGTGTGCGCGTAAAGTAATTATTTTACGCGTACACTTGAGCCAGTTTAACTAACTCAGCGCGCAATAAAGTGAACGTATCGGCCTAGCGACAGGTAAGGCTCGCGTTGCGAGTATTTCAGCTCCATTTCAATTAGCTGATTTTTGTCAAAGTTCACCGGCAGGCTTTGTTTGAGGTAGTCGTTAATCACTCGCACCCCTGATTGACATACTAGCTCCATTTGCCAGTCGTTAAACCATTGGCGTACGTCGTTTATGTATAGCGGGTAGTTGGGTGTCAGGCCGATCTTCTTTTTCACCTTTAGCCCTTTGGCGACATAGTCGAGGTTACCTGAAACTAGACTGTGAAATCTTAGTGCTTCTTTGTTGTAGAACATCAGCGAGAACAAACCATTGGGTTTGATGAATTGCCTTAAACCATCAAGTGTCGCCTGGGCATCTTGCAGCCACTCGGCTACCGCGTGGCACATGACTAAGTCAAATTGCCCAAGCTCAGCGACTGATAAATCTTGAATCGCGCTATGCACTAACGTGATATCAAGTTGGCTATCGGATGCGGCGATTTGCGCTTTTGCTTGGTCAAGCATGTTTTCAGAAATGTCACACAGCACAATTTCATGACCTAACTTGGCGAGCTTTTGACTGAGATAACCAAAGCCGCCGCCAGCATCAAGAATACGCAGTTTAGGCTTGCCGAGTGATTCAATTGCTGGGATCAGGTCGCGCCACAGCACAGCAGCGCGGATCTCGCCTTTAGTTGTGCCATAGATATTCTTGGTGAATTTTTGGGTGAACTTGTCAAAGTTTTGGTCTTGCGCGCTCATTACTGTCGATATGCTGCTTATAAATTAGGGCGCTATTGTCGCATTTAGCCGATTAAAGCCCAAGAGTGGGATGGATTTATCTGAGCTGATGTTGATGTCATCTTATGTTGATAAAACACTCGATTTTCAATGCGCTAGTAAAAACAACGCTTTAGTCGGGTTTAGTTAGCGAGTTGTATTGAATTTCAGCTGAGTTAGACCGATTTTATCCTCTCGGGTATAATGGCGCGCTAATTTACTTTTTGCCCTCGTGGAATTGGATAGGTGTAATACATTGAGTCACGACTTTTCTATCGCATTAAAATCGATGCCATCTTTGTTTACTTTGTATCGCAAGATCTTTTTTAGTCGTAAGCCAGGCTGGGATCAACAGCCATTGCCAACCATAGTGGTTAAAGCGCCAGAAGTGGCGTTGTCGGCTGAGAAAGTCAAGCTTTACGCTAAGGTGTGTGAGTTTGATTTTGATGGGCAAATTATTCCGCCAACTTACCTTTATGTATTGGCGTTTCGTCTGCATGCGACCATTTTCACTCATAAGGCGATTACCTTTCCACTAATCGGAATGATCCATCTTAAAAACAGTATTACTGTGCATCGTCCGGTGAAGCTTGATGAAAAACTTACCGTGCAGTGTGAGTTAACTGAGTCGCGCACCACAGATTCAGGGTTAGAGTTCGATTTAGTGTCTAAGGTATATGCGGGTGATGAGCTAGTGTGGCAGGCGCTTTCGACTTACTTGTACCGTATTGAAGGTAAAAAGCGTACTCGCCCGCCGAGAGCCTCAGCTATGGCGTGGGAAAATGTGCAGCAATGGCAATTGTCTGAAGATTTAGGTCGCCAATACGCAAAAGCGTCGGGCGATTACAACTTAATCCATTTACACCCAGTATTGTCAAAGCGCTTTGGTTTTGAAAAAGTGCTCGCTCATGGCATGTGGTCTAAGGCTCGCTCAATGGCGCATTTGATGCAGTTTGTTGGTGACAAGCCATTCACCTTAGACGTTGAGTTTAAGCTACCGGTATTTATGCCATCTGAGGTGACGTTTGCTTTTGAAAGCATTGAAGGCGGTAAGTGTTTTGAGATGCGCGATGCTAAAGGCCGTCGTCCACACCTTAAAGGTGAGCTTAAATATTTGAACGATTAGTAATTACGACTGATTAGTTAATAGTTTTAAAGCCCGAAGTTAACTTCGGGCTTTTTTATGGCCGATTTTTGAAGTCGCTGCAAGTTTATTCACAATTGCTGAATAAGCAAACTAATCACATGCGTTAAATTTTTTGCTCAAGTTGGACAAAATTTTATTGACTCGCGTGCGATTCAACATTAATTTTCAGCTTTAATTTAACCCCTAATTTTTAGTCGGTTTTAACTTCGCTTTACCGACATTTATATACTCAATATGGACTGCTGCTCTTTGCTGCCAATTAACACTTGAAAGGTAAGCTGTCCGTTAAAACAATAAGGATAAATATCAATGGCAGAGCCATCTTCCATTAGCCTTATTCCACCTGTGGTGGTGTTGTTACTGGCAGTGACATTAAGGCGACCTATTTTGTCACTGATCATTGGTGCAGTTGTTGGCTTACTTTTGTTATCGCCAGGTGAGGTGTTAACCAATTTTTCTGACATTTCGCTTAGTGTGATGGCCGATGAAACCATAGGTTGGTTGATTTTGGTTTGTGGTACGTTCGGAGCACTCATTGCGTTATTAGTGCGCACCGGCGGCGCATTTTCATTTGGTAAGCATGCACTTAGAGTTGCCAAAGGGCCTAAGTCATCACTGCTAATGACCTATGTATTAGGTGTAGCGATTTTTATCGATGATTACCTAAATGCGCTTACCGTGGGTGAAACCATGAAGCGGGTGACAGACAAGTTTAAAATCTCCCGTGAAATGCTCGCCTATGTAGTTGACTCAACGGCTGCGCCAATTTGTGTGCTGGTGCCACTTTCTACTTGGGCTGTGTTTTTTGGTGGCTTGCTGGTGGACAACGGAATCGCTGAGCAGGGGCAGGGGATAAGCGCTTATATGCAGGCTATTCCTTACATGCTTTATGCTTGGGTTGCAGTGTTTATGGTGCCTTTGGTTGTCTTAGGTATCATCCCTGTATTTGGGCCGATGAAAAAGGCGCAGCAGCGAGCGCAAGCTGGCAATAATATTCCGGTTGAGCAAGATAGTGACGTTAGCACGGCAGATGACTATGCAGTTAAGGCCATTGAAGATGAGTTTGCTGGCGCTGAACGTCAGGGCAAATTGCATAACTTTTTGGTGCCGATTTTAATGCTGATTGGCTTTACCGTGTATTTTGATATCGATGTATGGCTCGGTTTGATTGCCACCATGGGCTTAACCATTCCATATTATGCGGTGCAGCGTTTGATGCCATTGTCTGAAATGATGGACCAAATGATCGACGGCTTTAAAAGCATGTTGCCGGCAATTGGTACTGTGGTGGCAGCGTTTATCTTTAAAGATGTGTGCGACAAGTTGCTATTGCCGCAATTCGTGATTGATAGCCTAAGCCCATATATGACAGCACAACTGTTACCTGCTGTGGTGTTTGTAGCGATGGCGATTTTGGCGTTTGCCACAGGCTCTAGTTGGGGAATTTTTGCGGTATCAATCCCGATTGTGATGCCTTTATCACATGCGGTAGGCGCAGACACACCACTGGTTATTGGCGCGTTATTGTCAGCATCATCTTTTGGTAGTCAGGCTTGTTTCTACTCAGACTCTACGGTACTGGCGGCGCAAGGTGCAGGTTGTAACTTGGTGAGCCACGCGGTAACGCAATTGCCTTATACCCTAATTGCAGCGGCGATTACCTTTGTCGGATTTATCGCACTAGCTTAAACACTGTTAGAACATATTAAAAAGCCAGCAAGCTTAATCACTTGCTGGCTTTTTGTTTTCGCAGTTTTTACTGGGTGCTGGTGATTATTCTTCTGCAGTTTGATACACATGCACATCGCGCTGTGGAAACGGAATGCTAATGCCTTCTTCATCAAAGCGCAGTTTCACTGAGCGAGTGATGTCCCAATATACTTCCCAGTAATCCGCAGGCTTTACCCATGGGCGCACAACAAAGTCCACCGAAGATGAGTTTAAGGTGTGCAGTTTCACCATAGGCTCAGGTTCAGCGCAGACTAACTCATGCTTGTTGACGATGTCCTTTAGTACTTCTTCAGCGTGTTCTATGTTGTCGCTGTAGCTAATGCCAAATACCATATCAACGCGGCGCAGACGCTCAACAGTAATATTGTTGATGGTGTCGCCCCAAATCTTATTATTCGGGATGATCAATCTTTGGTTATCTAAGGTCTTGATGGTGGTTGAAACCAGGCTCATGTGGCTAACCTTACCAGTTACACCTGCAGCGTTAATCAAATCGCCGACATCATAAGGGCGGTAGATTAAGATCATCATGCCGGAGGCAAAATTAGATAACGTATCTTGCAGCGCAAAACCAATAATTACACCCGCGATACCAAAACCGGCTAGCAATGGGCCTAACTCGAAACCGAGTTGCGATAGGGCGACTAATAAACCCAATGCATACACGGTTTTGCTGGAAAGTGAGATAAAGAAGTCTTGTAGCAGCTGGCTAAAGTTAAGCTTAGATGCGCGAACCGTTTTACTCACAATGCGATTAACCAGTTTTGCTAGCATGCCGCTCAACACTAATATCAACACAAAGATGAATACTTTAAATGTCAGCTCTGGGCCGTGTTCAATCGCTTGAGTGGCAATGACATCGCCCCATTGTTTAACCAGACTAGAAACTAGACTGATATTGAGCACATCTTTGGTGATGTCGCCTGACACATTAAACAGGGTTTGCCTGATTTGTGTGGTGTCCTGGCCTAGGTTATCCAGTAATTCAGCGCTTACGCTAAGGCTGCTAGAGCTTTGTGCAAGGCGGTTTTTAAAGGCGACAACCAAGGCTTTTTGCTCTGCACTAGCATCAGCACCGGCGTTTGCGACATCATCTACTGCTTCTTTTAATTGGGTCTGGGTGTAATTTGCTAGGCTTTCTTGGCGATCTGCGCGCAGGCTTAATAGCTCGGTTAATTGCTGTTTGCGCTGGCTAACATCTAAGGCTAATTTTTCTGCCCAAATTATGGTTTGGTATTGAGCCTGTAAAAAGTGATCGCGCATATACTGGCGGTCGATAAGCTCATCAATGATTTTCTGGTCATGTTTGCCGCCCAGGCTTTGTTGTAGGTGACTGATTTTATTATCCAGATAGTCAGAGGTGAGATCTAAAAACTCAAACTGTCTCATCACCAAGGGTTTAACATAGGCAACATCAAGCGGCTCAGCGTTGATGAGGGTTTTGATTTCTTCTCGTAGTAAATAAGTTTTGTTTTTAATGCGGTACTCGGTGAAATCAATCATTTCACCTTTGGCTTTACCTAGCGCTTTGAGGTCTTTTGCTATTGCACGCTCAAGGTGAGCAATACGTTGCTTGTCAGTAACTTGTGTTTGCTCAGCGGCGCTGTCGTTAGCACTGACTTGCGCGCAGATGCTAAAGCAAACCATGAGTAACAATGACGTTATTATTGGTCTTAGCATGATGATGTCCCTATAAATAATATGCTCGCCTATCATAGGGCGAATATTGCGCAGGAGCTAGCGAATTTAGGTGCAACATAAAGCACAGTTAACTGTATATGCATCCTGGGTTTTGCTACACTCTCGCGCGAATTTTCTATCGGCGAAACTGGAGCCAGACATGCAGTTAAAATGCAGCCATTGTCATAAATCGTTTTTACCTACCGAAATAAAAGACCATCGTGGTAAAGGCTTGAAAATGCATATCGCTTGCCCACATTGTCAGGCATGGCTCGCGCGTCATATGGGGTACACGCTGGCGAAATTATTGGCGTTTTATGGTGGTATCATTGCGTTGATCTGCAGCTTTGTGATGGACGATACTTCTCAAGTCACCACCCTCTGATGATTATTGCTGCCATCATAATGATTGGCTGTCATATTATGGATCATTTGGTATTGGTTGAAGCTCCAGCTGAAGATGCCAAAGACGATGATGAATCGAGAAAGGCTGCAAACGACTAACGCAAAGCTCGGTTTTTTATCAAAGCTTGGTTTTAGAAGTTATGCTGCAAAAGAATCAACAAAAACGGCGTTATCACTAGGTGATAACGCCGTTTTTATGAAGGAGACCAAACGCTAGCGGTGATGAGTTCTAACGTTCAGTCGGAAAATGGTGTGGTTTAATCTAGTACCTGAACCTGGCTTTCAAGCGCAGCTTCAACATAATAAATGCCGCCTAAAACTAAAATACCTAAGCCCACGATGGTAATAATCACGCCTAGGTTGTCTTTAATAAATTTGCTCATAGACTTGCTCCCCTTAACAATGGTGCGTTGTTGAACAGCTTGCCAGTTCAACAAATGTGGCAGTCTACTCAATCAAAATATCGCGATGTTTCTCTGTTGTGGTCAACCTCAACTCTTACGTAAAGTATAGAATTCACTCCTTAAAGATAGATTAAAAATATCTAATTCAAGCGCGGATTGCCTTGTGTAACAATAAATCGTCTAAATAATGACAAATTGTTATGTTGCAACGTATTTTGTCACACTCTTTTGGTTGCAATAGTTTAGCCATCTTTTAAAATGTGTGACTAAAATCACCTCAAATTGTTACTAATCGGTAATGAAACTTAGCGCGCTTATCCGACAAACCATTGCATTGTGGCTAACCGCCATGGTGATGTGCATGTCATTTGCGGTTGCTGCCCATGATGAAAGCCATCATGACGATGAGTTAACTCCCCATTGCGAAGTGTGCTGCAGCGCAATTCAGCTATCTCAAGTTTTGCATCATGCTACGCCAAGTATTGTTATTGTCCCTCAAAGTTTCGAGCCTCTCGAGCAACAAGTTTATTTAACCCTTCTAAGTTCAACGACCGCGTATTTTTGTCGTGCCCCTCCTTTCAATGGCTAGTTTTAGTCATTGATTTATCCCATTGCTTTGCCGCTTTGACTGTGGCGGGCAGCTAATAATAAAAGGCTCAGGAATTAAGAGCTTAACCATAATTATTAATTTGTCCTCATTGATGAAGACAAAACTACTTGTTGTATTTGGAGATACAGATGTCATTAACTACTCGCGTTTCACTTGTTGCACTGTCATGTGCGTTTGCTACAGCTGCACAAGCTAACACTGGTACTTTATCTAACCCTAACATCAGCGCTGTTTTAGATGGCTACTACCAAACTGGTGAGCGCCCAATGGCCGAGCGTACAGAAGGTTTTGGTTTAGGTGAAACTGAATTGGCTATCAGCGCTAATATTGATGATAGCTTTTACGGTAAGGTTACTGCGATTCTAGAAAGTCATGATGGCGAAACTGAGATCAACCTTGAAGAAGCCTTTATTCAAACGCTTGCATTGCCTGGTGGCTTGTCAGTTCGTGGTGGTCGCTTCCTGTCAGACATTGGTTACTTGAACAACCAACACAAGCACACAGATAGCTTCACAGACCGCCCTGTTGTATACCGCTCATTCCTAGGTAACCACTACTTTGATGATGGTATCCGCCTAAATTATGTTGCGCCAACAGATCTATACTGGACTATGGGCGTAGAGGCATTTGCGGGTGACAAGATGCGCGCTGCAGATGAACATGGCGAGCGCGACTTTAAAACCGTTGGCGTGTACACGGCTTACACTAAGTTTGGCGGTGACATTGGTCAAGAAAGTTCATGGCAGCTAGGTTTAAGCTACTTACGTAACGAAAACGGCGTTAGCTACCTAGAAGAACATGAAGAGCATGAAGAACATGCTGCTGAAGAGCATGGACATGATGACCACGGTCACAGCCACAGTGCTGCTTACACAGGTAAGAACATGTTTGTTGCCGACTTCACCTTTAAGTGGGCGCCAGATGGCAACTACAAGTACCAAAACCTAACCTTAAGTGGTGAGTACTTCCGTGTAACTGATATTTTCGCTGAAGGCATGCATGAAGAGCATGAAGAAGAACACGAGCACGAAGAGCATGAAGAAGAGCATCATGAGCATGAGGTCGACTTCGATGCATATAACACTGGCTGGTACTTAAGCGGTGTATATAAGTTCTCACCAAGCTGGTCTGCTGGTGTACGTTACGGCCAAGTAGATCTACATGAAGCTCACGAAGATCACCTAGACAAGCTCAAGCTTAAAGAAACTGAAGTGATGGTTGCTTATCACCCAAGTCACTTCTCAGTGATCCGTCTGCAGTACACTAAGCAAGACGGTGTTAACCACTTTGGCATTGAAGATGACAACATCTTCACATTGCAATACAACATGACGCTAGGAGCACATGGTGCGCATCAATTCTAAGCTAAAAGCAATCACAGCCGCTGCTGCAATTGCCTTCTCTTCTCAGGCACAAGCAGAGCTTAACGTTTTTGCTTGCGAGCCTGAGTATGCTTCGCTGACTAAAGAGCTAGCGCCAGATGCTGATATTTATACGGCAACCACAGCGATGCAAGATCCGCATCAGGTGCAGGCTCGTCCGAGCCTTATCGCCAAAATGCGTCAAGCCGATCTTGTCGTGTGTGCTGGTGCAGACCTAGAAGTAGGTTGGCTGCCAATGCTGTTGATGAAGGCATCTAACGCTAAGGTTCGCTCAACTGAACAAGGTTTGTTTTATGCTGCTGAGCATACGATGACCCTTGATCAGCTTGATGAGGTCGACCGCTCTATGGGTGATGTGCATGCGCTGGGTAATCCGCATATGCATTTTGACCCTTATCGTATGGTTGATGTGGCGAATGCGTTGACGGCGAAATTAGCACAGGTTGATGCTGACAATGCTGCTAAGTATCAGGCAGCGTTAGCTGACTTTAAAACGCGTTGGAAGCAGGCTATTCCTAAGTGGGAAGCCAAAGCCGAGCCATTAAAAGGTAAAAAGCTGATTGCTTATCACACCAACTTTCGTTACTTGTTTAACTGGTTAGGTATCGATCAGGTTGCTGATCTAGAGCCAAAACCGGGTTTAGCGCCTACCAGCTCGCACCTTGCAAGTTTGTTAAAGCGTGCCGAGCAAGGCGATATTATGGCGGTAGTTATTGCTTCTTACCAAAGTGACCGTGGCGCTAAATGGCTGGGCGAACGCGCTAAGCTAAAGGTTGAGCGTTTACCTATGTCAATTGGCGGTAATGAGCAAAGCAAAGATCTGTTTAGCTTATACGATAGCGTTATATCTCAACTTCTTGAGGTGAAGTAAGTGCTAGATTTCGAGCTCTTAAGTATTTTATTGCCGGCCTTTGCGGCTGGCTTACTGGTACTATCAACCCATGTGGTGCTTGGGCAGCAAGTATTAAAGCGAGGCATTATCTTTATTGATTTAGCCATTGCCCAAATTGCTGCTGTCGGTGCCATTGTGGCGCATATTAACCATGATCTTGAGCAAGTTGCTTATGCAAATGTGTGGATGCCCGCACTGTTTGCGTTTGCCGGCGCTGGCATTATTTCTTGGTTATCAGGGCGCTTTGAGGAAGAGCTCGAAGCCTTTATTGGTTGCTTTTATGTATTAAGCGCGGTGGCTGCCATGCTACTGCTTGCTAACGACCCGCATGGTGGGGAGCTACTTAAGCAGTTAATGGACGGGCAAATTTTGTGGGCGAGCTGGCCACAATTAGTGTTCCCAGGCATAGTGTACGCCGCTATTTTAGTTTTGTTGATAGCGCGTCCAGGCTTACTTGAAGGCAAGCTGTTTTACTTTTTATTCGCTATAGTCATTACCTTATCGGTAGAGCTTGTTGGTGTGTACTTGGTATTCAGCACATTAATTCTGCCTGCATTGGCACTAAACCAATTTAAAGGCAACGGGCGCTTAGGTTGGGCATACTTAGTCGGTATTATTGGCTATAGCCTAGGTTTGTTGGTCTCGGCACAATATGATTTACCAAGTGGTGCTTCTATTGTTGCTTGTTTGGCCGTCAGCGCAATTATTTGCCGATTACTGGTAAGTTACTCAAGTAAAAAGAGTTAATTTACTCGATTATATTTTTGTAAATCTAAATAGCCTATTGCCAGGGATCAGTGATAGGCTTTTTTCAGCGTACAGGTGTAAACTTGTTGTTGAGTCGCTAAGCTCACGTGGTTATACTGTCGCCAATTCTACTGCAGGAGTATGTTGTGCTGCTAATTATCCGATCCCTGATCCTTGGGCTGTTGTTAGTCCTCGCGTTTATCTTTTCTATGATCCTTTGCATCATTCGTCCTATGCATCGCGATAATGTGCATATTATTGCTCGTGTGTTTTCAGCCGCAGCTCCAGTACTTGGCGTTAAAGTGGTGAAGCGTTTTGCTACAACCACTGAGCATTCAGATACTGAGGCGAGGCAAACGGTTGAGTCTGTGGTTGAGCAAAAGCAGCCAAAGATTTTCCTTGCGAATCATCAAAACAACTTCGATTTATTTACACTAACCAGATTGGTGCCAAAATCTACCGTGAGTCTAGGCAAGAAAAGCTTGGCTTGGATGCCGTTATTTGGACAAATTTACTGGTTGTCTGGCAACATTCTTATTGATCGTAAAAACCGCCACAGTGCGTTTGAAACCATGGCAAACACGGTTAAGAAGATGAAAGATAAGTTGCTGTCGGTGTGGATTTTCCCTGAAGGTACCCGTTCACGCGGCCGTGGTTTACTGCCATTCAAAGTGGGTGCATTCCATACTGCTATTGCTGCACAGGCGCCGATTATTCCGGTGATTGCCTCGTGCCAGAATCATATCAACCTAAACCGCTGGAACAATGGCGTAGTGATTGTTGAAATGATGCAGCCTATTTTAACCAAAGGCTTAGATAAAGCGGATGTGAAAGAGCTGTGCCAAAAAGTGCACGATAAAATGTCTGAGCGTTTGGCTACCTTGAATCAGGAAGCCAAAGCCATGATGCAACCTAAGCAAGGCGCTATCAGCTAGCTTCTCTTAGGTAGAGCAGGTGCTTTAAGCTAGCTGTATATCGCTACACGATTTTGATTAAGCCGCTGAAACTTCAGCGGCTTAATTATTTGGGCTAAGGGCGCAGCACGTTGTCCAAAATATCATTAACTCGCCACGGCGACATAAGGTATAATCTGCCCACTTTAAGCCAGTTTATTTATTACGGAGTGTTTCATGTCTATCGAACGTCAACTACAAGAGCAGCTAGCGGAAAACCGCGAAATTGTCAGCGCGCTACTTGATGATGGCTCAGCGCCAGATGCTGAATACACTATCGAGCACCACTTTTCGTCAACTAACTTTGACCGTTTAGAAAAGGCGGCAGTTGATGCCTTTAAACTGGGTTATGAAGTGAATGACGCTGAAGAAATGGAACTAGAAGACGGCTCAATCATCTACTGTTTTGATGCTATTGCTCACCATGAACTAAAAGTTGAGCTACTTGATGAAGCGGCGAAACAACTACTTGAACTTGCAGCCAAGCAGAAAGTCGATTACGACGGCTGGGGCACATACTTCATGGGTGATGAAGAGTTCGAAGAAGACGAGCAGCTACACTAGTCACTCACAGTGATTCAGATATCAAAACGCCCCAAACTGCTTGGGGCGTTTTTGTTGTGTTGTATGTGAGTGCCAGCCTACTCGTCGCTACCTTCTACATAAATACGTGAGCAGTTACGACCACCTTGTTTGGCTTGATAAAGTGCTTTATCAGCGCCTGATAGCCAGTTAGAAGTGTTTACCACTCCATCATTTAGCTCGTTAATACCTAGGCTTACCGTTACGCTAATTTTGCGATTGTCGTGAATGATCTCAGATGCTTCAATCTTCTGACGTAAACGCTCAGTAAAATTAAGCGCGTCTTCTGCAGAGGTTTTGGCTAACACAATTGCAAACTCTTCACCGCCATAGCGGCCTGCACAATCGGTCTCACGCAGTGACTGCTTGAGAATATGGGCGATGTTTTGAATCACTTTGTCGCCAGCAGGGTGGCCGTACTTATCATTCACTTGCTTGAAGTGGTCGATATCGAGCATCACTAAGGTAGCTGAGTCTTGATAGCGAGCAAAGCGCTCAAACTCGCGCTCCATACAGTGTTGCCAGTGGCGGCGATTGTGTAGCTGAGTTAAGCCATCGGTTTGGCTTAGCTGCTCAAGTTGCTCGTTGGCAGTTTTAAGTTGTAGCTTGTTAATCGCAATATCAGTCACGTCATAAACAATAATACTGATATGGGTAATCTTACCTGTGAGTGACGCCAGAGGCAGCAGAGTGATGTTTTGGTACATAGCATCTGCGCGGCCTGTGATAGGGCGATAGTTTTTAAACTTAAACACATACGGGCGCTGTTCCCAGCTGATAAAGGTGCGGTTTTTAAGTAAAAATACCGACTCCATTTTTTGCTTTAGCCAGCTTTCAGGCAGATCGGGGAATTGCTCGAACAGGTTTTTGCCTTTAATCGAGTTTGGCGACACGCCGCTGTGGTTTTCCATAAAACCATTCCACAGCTGAATATTGTAATTAGCATCGAGTACCACTAAGCCGACTTCAATGGTTTGCACCATATCGATTAGCCAATGCAGCTCATTCATTGCACTTTGGTCATTTGACATCGCTATAGTCCGGCCTTAATCAAGTAGGTACCCAAGCTTGTAATTCAGCGTTGGGATTGAGTCTTCAGTAAATAGCAATAACAGGTCGCATTGGATGTTGTAATCTTCAATGCGATAGTTGATTTCCATCGCTAAGGTACGTTGCCATTTGTCTGAGTTGTCGTGGATTAAATCATTCACTGTGCAGTGACGGCCCAATACCACTGGGTGGCTTTGGCTGAACTTCATGTCTAATTGTTCAGAAATACCATTTAAGAACGCGCCGATCAGCACATTACCTGTGTCGATCATCACTTCCATTTCAGTGGTTGGATTCTCAGGATTAGACAGCCCCATCAGTTTTGCCATGTCTTCAAAGCTTGAGTCATGGAACAATAATAATGCTTCACCTGCGACGCCTGCGCCGATAAAACCCTGACACAAAGCCGAGACGGTATCGTTTTCTTCTGTTGCCTTTAGCGCCATGGTGAGCTCGCTCACCTCGAGCACATTAACATTAGGGATCGGTAACAGTACGAATACATCGAGCAGTTTTGCCAATAAATCAGCCGCGCGCCCCATAGCCACGTTAGCAATTTCCTGACAGGCATCGCGCATGTCAACTTTAACTAATGGTTTTTCATCTTCGGGGGCTTTTTGCGCCAGCGTGAGGATGCCGTATTCTTGCAGAATATGGCTAATGGCATCTGCACTAACGGGTTTTTGAATAAAGTCTAAAGCCCCAAGCGCTTTAACCCGCTCATGGGCTTTAATTTGGATATCGCCGGAAACCACGATAATCAGGGCTGGAAGATCTTCTTGCTGCACAGTTTGCAGCACTTCGTAGCCGTCCATGACTGGCATGTTGAGATCGAGAAATACAATCTCACCTTTACCGGCGCGGATCACTTCTAAACCTTCAGCACCATTTGTCGCAAATGACACCTCAACATCCCATTCTTTGGGTAAGGTACGTGCCATTTGTTTGCGTGCTAAGGCCGAGTCATCACATATCAATACTGGGATGGTCATGTTGACTGGTTATCCTTGTCGCTCTAAAAACGTTTGAAATCGAGAATGATGACTAGCTAAAACACTCAGTTATTGAGTTTTATCAATCCGATATTGCTAGGAGCAGAGCGGTTTAATTAATTTATTCTGACGACACTGGCTTGTACTACTTGCTCAAAAGTACTGCTAGTTAGTTTGTACTGCTGAAGGCTACAAATTAAAAATACATTTTGGATCAATTGTAGCCGCTTTTACCCACAACCTTGTGTGCAGCCGTTTTATTATTCCTGTGTCAGGCACTTGAACCCTGCATTCTAAGCCCTTTTGCGAGCTATTAGTATGACAGATAACAATATTTCGACATGTTATAACTAATTGCTACATACACCAAATGTGTTAGTCTAAAAACTGGACTGACCAGTAAAGGAATATTTCATGGAGAGAAACATTGTCAAGGTAACGATTGAAGATAGCATTGCGTTTGTCGAGCTTAATCGCCCGGATAAGTTCAACGCGCTTAACTTTGAGATGTTTAAAGCAATTGATAAAACCATTAAAAAACTGGCTAAACAGCGCGGCGTGGCAGCAGTGATCCTTTCTGGTAGTAATGCGAACTTCTGCTCGGGTATCGATATAAAAGCGGTATCAAAATCGCCGATGCAAATGATTAAGCTGTTGTTTAAGTGGCTGCCGGGAAATGCCAATCTTGCTCAACGAGTATCGATAGGTTGGCAGCGTTTGCCAATTCCAGTCATCGCAGTAATTGAAGGCGTTTGTTATGGCGGCGGTACGCAAATTGCGCTAGGCGCTGACTTTCGCATCGCTGCACCAGATGCTAAGTTGTCGATTATGGAGGCGCGTTGGGGCTTAGTGCCTGACATGGCAGGTCTCGCCGGGCTAAGACAAATTATGGACAAAGATAAAGCCATGCGCTTGAGTCTGCTGGCTGAAGTGATTGAAGCTAATGAGGCTAAAGAACACGGCTTAGTCACTGACGTCGTTGCAGACCCACACGCCCATGCGCTTAATCTTGCTAAGCAAATTGCTAATATGTCGCCCGACGCCAATGCCGCTATCAAACTCAGCATTAACTACAGTTGGAGCGGCAGCGTACGCCGTTTGCTGAGCCGTGAGTCATTGAGTCAGGTGAAGATTTTATTGGGCAAAAACTGGCGTATTGCAGGGGTTAGGCAGACCAAGAACCCTGAAAAGCAATATAAGCCGAGGCAGTCTGGCTGGTAAATTTGCTTTTAGATAACAGTGAATTGTAAAGCGATGGCAATTAGCCATCGCTTTTTAGTTTCTGTTGTAGGCTATCTACAGAAGAAGGTAATAGGTTCATTATTGTCAGTTGGCTCAGCTAAGCCGTGATCTTAGTAACATTTTGCTAACCAGGGTGTTTTTAGATTCATATTTGTCATTGTTTCTTGTTATATTGCCGCCTCAAATTTTCAGTTAATAATGGATTAGTACGATGCAAGCGTTTTTCGAGCGAATGCTGTGGGGTAGTCGTTTAACAGTTTTGTTTGGCGTGATGGCGTGTGCCATGGGCGCTGTCGCGATTTTTGTGATGGGATTGTTTGATCTTATCCACTTATTCGATTTATTGATTAAGTACATGATGTCGGCGAGTCATGCTGTGCGTAATGAACTGGTCATGGTAGTGGTTGAGCTACTAGATACCTTCTTGCTTGGTGCTGTGATGCTGATTTTCTCGTTCGGGTTATATGAATTATTTATCAGTAATATTGATGCGGCTGAAAAGAGTGAAACTGGCGGCAAAATTTTAGTGATCAACAACATCGACTCGCTAAAGAGCAAGTTAGGTAAAGTCATCCTAATGATGCTAGTGATTAAAGTATTTTCTTACTTTAACGAGATGAAGCCAGAAAGCATGCTTGACCTTCTTTATATGGGCGTCGTTGTGGTGCTGGTTGCTGGGGCGTTAATGCTAACCAAAGATAAACCGAAGCCATAAGCAATCGTATTTAGCATTGACCCTTAAAACGGCGGCCTAATAGGTCGCCGTTCTTCTTGAAAAACCGCGAATGTAATTTAGCGCTTCCTGCCAGCCTGTTTCTGTAGTGATATTCAAATCTAGTTGATGTTGGCTGTAGTAACGCACAGGCTTGATTTGGTTCTTCATCTTGCGCTCTTGAGCTTGCTCTTGCGAGATAGGGTGGCCGTCGCGTGACTGTAAATCAAGTATTGGCATCGATAAAATTTGTAGCTGCTGTGCAACTGACAGCATTTCTTTGCCTGACACCATTTCTTGCTCAAATGCGCGATACGGGTTGATGACGACTAGGGTATCGGGCGTCGGAATTTTCCTTTGATACAGCAGCTGGGTGACAATTGCCGCGCTGTCATCAAGAGCAATAATCATGCGCTTTCCTGGATAAGGCTTAACTATTTCAGCGAGTTGATTGATGGTCTCAGTTAGTTGTGAGTGCTGAAAGTTTTGCTGCTCAAGCAGTTGGTCGCTATCAAATTTGGGCGTCGCTTGTGTGGTATCGAGACTTAGCTGATTTTTGCCAGCTTTACTGACTTCATCTGCAGCTGTGGCAAAGTTAGGGTAATACAAGCCAATAGTGGGAGTGACACTCACCGTCGCCCAGCCATGTTGATTTAGGTGAGTGCGCAAGTAGCCAGCCACACCAGCAGCTTGCGCATTGGCATTTGAACGGCCAACGATTATGGCAGCGCCTAACCTTAGTTTGCCTTGCCAGGGGCGCACCAATACGGTCGATGGCTTGTTGTCTATGGTGATTTGCTTAACTTCATCAGCATTAACCTTGTGAATACTGGCATTAGCAGCTTGATGGAATAGGACTAATGCAACAAAGCTTAATGCCTGGAATATAACTCTTTGATAGTTGTGATGCTTGGTGAAACTCAGCAAAGCATGCCTCATGTCTGTTAACACGTGTGCGGGCGATGCAATAAGTGTATCGCTTTTGTGGGGAAATTCGAATCGCTAGCAACTCATTCGGTGATTTATACCGCTTTTTGAGCTATTCCGTACCCATTGCAAACAGCTTTTGAATACAAAAAGGCCTCGCATTGCAGAGCTGCGAGGCCTTTGAAAGATTGACTAGTCGCTAAGGTTAGAAGTTAGCCTGTAAGTCTTAGAGCAGGACTTACGCGTGACTAACTAACACCATACGAATGGCGTCTAGCTGCAATTGGCTGTCATCCATATAAGCACTTAGCTCGGCCATTTGATTACGGATAAAGTCGAGCTCTTCATCACGAATATTCGGGTTAACCGCTTTTAGTGCCTCAAGACGCTCAAGCTCGCCTGTTAACTGCTCAGTCATGGCGTGACGCGAGTTATCAACTAATTGTGCCAGCGCCTGCTCAGCATGCTCTTGGGCCTGAGTAAATAGTGGGTGCAGAATTGGCTGTGAAGCATTAACTAGCTTGCTAGCGATATGACGGTTTACCGCGCTTAGCTGCTTATCAAAGCTGTCGTAATCGACTTTGTCTGCCATGTTGTTGCCATTTTTATCCAGTAATACGCGGATAGGGGTAGGCGGCAAGTAGCGGTATAGACCGCTTGATTTCGGCGCAGATGCATCAGCCATGTAGATAAGCTCTAAGAACACAGTGCCAGCAGGCAGAGCTTTGTTCTTTAAGATTGCGACGCTAGTGGTGCCGGTTTCTGAGCTGGTGATTAGATCAAGACCAGTTTGCACTAGCGGGTGTTCTTGCGAGATAAACGCAATATCGTCACGTGACAGCGCAGTATCTCGGTCAAAAGTGACGGTAATGCCATCTTCAGGTAGACCAGGGTAAGTAGGGAACATCATGTGCTCAGTTGGGCGCAAAATGATTGAGTTTTCACCTCTATCTTCTTGCTCAACACCTAGAATGTCCCACAAACGGATCACTGAGCCAATAAGGCCGGTGTCGTTATCGCGCTCTGCTAGACGGTAGATAAGCGCGTTAGCCCGCTCGCCGCCATGAGAGTTAATCTCTAGCAGTTTATCGCGGCCTTGCTCCATGGCTTGTTTAAGCTCTTTGTAGCGTGTCTGCGTGTGGTTTAGCAGCAGTGTCATGGCTTCTTCGTCATCCGACTGGATAACGTCAAGCAGCTGTTCACTAAACTCGTTAAACAGCACGTGACCACTTGGGCAAGTTAGTTCAAAGGCGTTTAGGCCTTCATGGTACCAACGCATAATGCGCTCTTGAGCTGTGTCTTTTAAGTATGGCAGGTGAATTTCAATGTCATTCTTCTGGCCAATACGGTCAAGGCGACCAATACGCTGCTCAAGTAAATCTGGGTTTAGCGGCAAATCGAACAACACCAGATGGCTAGCAAACTGGAAGTTACGACCTTCAGAGCCAATCTCTGAGCAAATAAGTGCCTGAGCGCCACCTTCTTCTTGGGCGAAGAAAGCGCCAGCTTTGTCGCGCTCTATAATCGACATGCCTTCGTGGAATACCGTGGCAAGAATACCTTCACGGGTGCGCAACGCCTCTTCAAGGCTCAGTGCGGTTTCTGCCTGACTGGCAATAATTAACACTTTTTTGCTGCGGTGTTCTTTAAGGAAATCAATCAACCAGTCAACACGCGGGTCGAACTTCCACCATTGAGTGTTAGCATCAAATGCTTGGAACATTTTCTCTGGGCTGAGTGCTTGCTGAGCATTCTGCAGAGGTGTTTTATGATCGCTCATCATTGCACTGACGCGCGCCGCCGTTAGGTATTGGTCTGGCATTGTTTGGCCGTGGGCGTGGAAGTGACGCTCAGGGAAGCCTTTAACCGAAGCGCGGCTATTACGATACAATACGCGGCCTGTGCCGTGGCGGTCTAGTAGCTCTTGTAGTAGTTCTTCTCGGGCACTTTGCTGCTGCTCTTCATCAATATCATCAGCCTGAATAAGATTGATGCTTGGCATGATGTCTTTTTCAGACAATAGCTCAGTTAGGCTGTTGATCACGCCATCGTTTAGCTTGTTGCCGCTATCGAGTGCTTCGGCTGCATCGGCGACATCTTTGTAGCTTTCTTCCTCAGCTAAGAAGGCTTCATAGTCATAAAAACGGTCTGGGTCTAACAGACGTAGACGGGCAAAGTGGCTTTGGTGACCTAGTTGATCTGGAGTAGCTGTTAGCAGCAGCACACCTGGGACCGCCTGGCTCAAGGCTTCTACTACTTGATAAGCGCGGCTTGGCTTGTCTTCAGACCATTCAAGGTGATGCGCTTCGTCGACCACCATTAAGTCCCAATCGGCATCAATGGCTTGCTCTAAACGGCGCTTTTTGCGCAGCAGTTCGAGCGAACAGATGACCAGTTGTTCGGTGTAGAAAGGGTTGTCGTTGTCAGCAAATGCTTCAACACAGCGGTCTTCATCAAATACTGAAAAACGCAGGTTAAAGCGGCGCAGCATTTCCACTAACCACTGGTGGCGTAATGTGTCTGGCACAATAACCAGTACGCGCTCAGCACGGCCTGTAAGCAGTTGTTGGTGGATGATTAAACCCGCTTCGATGGTTTTACCTAAACCGACTTCGTCAGCCAGTAATACACGCGGTGCATAACGGCGACCTACTTCATGGGCGATCCATTGTTGGTGAGCAATCAACCCGACGCGCGGGCCTTGCTGGCCTAGCAGATCTGAAGTCGCCAATTGATGACGCAACTTTTGGCATTGGTAGCGAATACCAAAACGCTCTAAACGGTCGATTTGACCCGCAAATAAGCGATCTTGCGGCTTGTTGAAGCGAATGTTGTGGTTAAGCATGGTTTCACGCAGGCTTACCGTTTCTTGGGTTTCGTTGTGAGTACCGTGGTAAATAACTAGCTTGTCTGACTCTTCAACTTCAGCCACTGTCATGGTCCAACCTTCGCCACTCTCAATCGAGTCGCCTGGATTGAATATCACTCGGGTTAGCGGTGCTTCATCGCGAGAAAACATGCGGTTCTCGCCGGTGGCAGGAAACATCACGGTCACCATGCGACCTTCAATTTGTACAACGGTACCTAATCCAAGCTCAGATTCAGTATCACTAATCCAGCGCTGACCAAGGGCAAATGGCATCTTCAACAACTCTCTTAATAGCGGGCAAATAAAAAAGGGGGCGTATGTTAAACCAAAGCAGTCTAGATTGAAATTCTAGCATTGATAAAAGCTGTGATTGTGGCTTTTATTGAAAACATAAATTATCTAAGACACAAAAATGTCATAGCTAGATATTAGTGTGGATTTATTGCCATAACAAAGGAACTCAATAGATTAAAAGCTGAGCAAACACAGTTTTGAACTCCTAGCTTAATCGGACTTTTTAATGTTAAATGAAGTTAGCGCTAGATTTTTCTTGCCCATGACTAACCTCAACCTAGGAGCTTGCTACACCGACAATGTCATAAATAATAGCCATAAAAATAGCCCAATAAACACTGTGGAGGCACCATGAAGCAAAACGACAAGAAGTTGTTTGTACTGGATACCAATGTGTTACTGCACGAGCCATTAGCGATTTACTCGTTTAAAGAACATGATGTGATTGTTCCGATGACAGTGCTAGAAGAGCTTGACACCATTAAGGATAGAAAGCGCGATGTCAGCCGCGACGCCCGAGTCGCCATTAGGGCCTTAGAAGACATTTTAGGAGGCTCCATCACCCCGGAGCAAATTGTCAGCGGCGTGCCACTGCCTGTGCGTCCAGGTAGAACCGACGCCAGTGGTACGTTATCCATCTTCCCCGACCATCAACTCGAATTTGACAGCCACTCTCTCCCCGACGACAACAACGACAACCGCATCATCAACTCTGCCTACTACCTACAGCAACAATATCAACCTCGCCAAGTCGTGCTGGTTACCAAAGACATCAATATGCGCCTTAAAGCTAAAGGTGCAGGCATTGAACGGGTAGAGGACTACCGCACCGACCAATTAATCGATGATATTCGTTTCCTTGCTAAGGGCTTTTACGAGGTTGAGGGGACTTTTGGCAGCATGTCGATGATGTGACCAGCGAGCGCCAGGGGCGGCACACTGTGCATCAAGTGCCAAGAGAGCACTTTGGCAATGAACCGTTTTATATCAACCAGTATTTGATAGACCAAGACACTGAGTTTTGCGGCAGGATCAGCGCTAAATCTGAAAGCAGTATCGACATCGTCGATCGCGGTCGTGATCGTCTAGAAAACTACGAAGCCTGGGGCGTGAAACCGAAAAATGTTTATCAAGGCATGGCGCTTGATGCCTTGCTTGACCCAGATATCGAACTGGTCATTCTAACTGGACCTGCTGGTTGCGGTAAAACCTTGTTGGCAATGGCAGCAGCCCTTGAGTTAGTGGTTGAGCGTAAACGCTACGATAAAGTGATTGTGACCCGTAATACTCCTGAGATTGCCGAGTCGATTGGTTTTTTACCTGGTACAGAAGAAGAGAAAATGGCGCCCTGGCTGGCGGCTATTACCGATACGCTTGAGGTGCTGCACAAAAACGATGTCAACCCTACTGGCAGTGTTAATTACATTATGGAGAAGGCTAATATTCAGTTTAAGTCGATTAACTTTATGCGCGGCCGCTCGATTCAAAACTCTGTAGTGATCCTCGATGAATGCCAAAACTTAACCGCATCGCAAATTAAAACCTTAATTACCCGTATGGGTGAGGGCTCAAAGCTTATTTGTAGCGGCAACTTGGCGCAAATTGACTCAACCTACTTAACTGCAGTGACCTCAGGGCTGACTTATATTGTTGAGCGTTTTAAAGACTTTGAGGGTAGTGCCAACGTGTATCTAAATGGCGTGGTACGCTCTCGTTTAGCTGAGTTTGCAGAAGAGCATTTATAAGTGTTGTTATATCGAGTAGGCGCTGTTGCAGCGCCTTTAATCTACGTTCAAACAGTACAATCAAGCTGTGAGCTACGCAGCCTAGATCGTAACTTGGATTAGAGACGGTAACTTGGATTAGAAACAGTGACTTGGATTCGGTTAGTAACATGGCTGTTAAACTAGGTAGTCAGCAGGCTACACACAAGGGTTAATAGCTTGTGTCAAATTGACACAGGTCGCTCAGCACAAGCGCAATCGCGTTACTTAAGCTATACCGCGCTCAACAACTGCGTCTCAAATCGCACAACAAACTGATTAATTAGTCTAATTTACCCTTGATTAGGGTGCGTTTATTGCTAACTTCTTGATACTATTCCTGCGATGATTTTTGTATGCGCGTTCTATACTTATCTGGCTTATTTATTTTTATGCTAGACCAGCATGACTGGCTTTGTGCGCTTTCCAAGGTTGCTAAATGAATCCGAACGAATCTGAATTACAGTTAAAAGCTCCAATTCAAAAGAATTATAACCGGGCTGTATTTTACACCTACATAGGTGTAATTGTGATGGCGTTGCTTACTGCGGTGGTGTTTTTTGAGAGACAGAAAACCCAGCAAATTGAGCTGCGCGAAGATCAAATTGCCCGTCACGTACTGCAAATTGACTTATTGTTAGAGTCGAGTATTCGTGCGGTGAAGAGCTTACGCAATGTGGCTGTCGACCATTTACGTTTGGGCGAACTTGTGCGCAAAGAGCGCTTACCTCAGTATGAAAAGTTTAATGAAGATGGCCAATTCTTCACCCTCGAGCCAAGTTATGCCAAATCAGGTGAGCCTTTTACTAACATGGGGCGCATTACCGGTACTGGCTCCCTTGATGGTCGCAGTGAGCAGTTTTATCAAGAGCTAGAAATGCTGTTCGAGCTGTCGTTATCTTTCCCGGTGGCGAAAGAAGCAGCGCCAAAAGCGTCATCGATTTACTACATCTCTAAACGCCGCATGATGTCGCTATACCCTTGGGCTACTGAGGAGCAAAGATTTAGAGAAGAGTTACTCAATAAGCAGCAATTTAAACTAACTACGCCTGAGATTAATCCACAGCGCACGGTGGCTTGGAGCGGCGCGTATGTTAACGAGGTAGATCAGGGCCTGCTAACCACTTTAGGTATTCCAGTTTATTTAGAAGATGACTTTATCGGCTCAATTAACCTGGATATGAAGCTGTCGTCTCTGGCGAAACAAATTCGTACCTACTTTAGAATGCCGGGTACAGTAATTTTGCTCGATCAACGCAATAATATTGTGTCTCACAGTGACTTTGATTCAAGCGAAATGAACCGTGTATACCACATTAGCCAGCGCATTCCATCTGAGCTGCACTCATTATCCGAGCAGGAGCTGTTTGAAGCTAACGAAGGCATCTTACGTAACGGTTATTATATTCACGCGATTGCGCTGCATAACGCGCCTTGGCGCTTACTGTATTTGCAAGAAAAAGACGAGCTATTTAAAGACTCTTGGGAAAAACTGCAGCTTACCTTCTTGATGGTTGTTTTAGCGCTATCTGTTCTGGTTACCATTGTGCACTGGCAAACTCGCCGCGCATTCGTTAGCCCTGCATCGCGCCTACTGTCGCACCTTGATGCTTGCTCACAATCACCAATAAAACCACCGCAGCAAATTACTCCCGGTTGGGAGCCGTGGTTTGCCTTGGTTAGCCGCATTTTTGATGAGAACGAGCAATACACCAAAAACCTTGCTGAGCAGAACAAGCGCCTTGATAACTTGGTTGCCCGCCGTACTCAACGTCTACGTGAATCGACCGAGCGACGAGAGCGCGAATTTGCATTGCTGCGCTCGTTAATTGACTCAATTCCAGAGGCGATTATCTTTAAAGACAAAGAAGGTAAATACCTAGGCTGTAATAAGTCTGCTGAGCGCATGCTAGGTTTTACTGAGTCTGAAATTATCGGTTTGACTTCGGTTGAGCTTGATAGCCCAGAGCAAGGTCAGCGCGGTCTTAATGAAGATAAGCGCGTACTGCAGGATAAAAAACCATTCCGCTATCAAGAGAAGATTGATATCTCTGGTAAGCCAATCTTATTCGACACTCTGAAACTGCCGTTTTATAACCGCCGTGGCGACCTGCTTGGTTTGATTTCGGTATGGCGTGACATTACCCATGAGTATGAGTCTGCTGAGCAGCTGCGTTTGTCTGAAGAGCGTTACCATTTGGCGATGGATGCGGTAGAGGACGGCCTGTGGGATTGGTATTTAGACTCAGAGCAGATCATTTGTAACCCGGCGTTTTACTCTATGCTTGGCTATCAGCCAAATGAGTTCCCGGCGCTAATGAGCTCGATTGATAAGCTAATTTCGCCTGATGATTTAGACCGCGTGCAAGAAATGCGCGGCAAGTACTTAAACGACCCACAAGGGGCTTATGAAGTAGAGTTTCGTATGCGCGGTAAAGATGGCAGCTACTTGTGGATCTTATCTCGTGGTCGTGCGGTCGAGTTTTACGAGACTGGCGCAGTCAAACGTATGGTCGGTACTCACAAAGACATTACTCGCCAGAAGAGTAACGAGGTGGCACTGCTTGAAGCTAAGCAGGATGCAGAATCGGCCAACATGTATAAGAGTGAATTCCTGGCGAACATGAGTCACGAAATTCGCACGCCGATGAACGCCATTATTGGTATGTTGCAGCTGGCGCAGCGTACTCAGCTAACGTCGCAGCAGCAAGATTACCTTGATAAAGCTGGCTTCTCGGCGCAATCGCTACTGCGCATTATTAATGACATTCTCGACTTTTCGAAAATTGAGGCGGGTAAGCTGGAGCTTGAAAGAGTATCGTTCCCGCTCGATAAAGTGCTTGATCATGTTATCGACATGAACGCTATTAAGGCGCAAGAAAAAGGCGTTGAGCTGCTGCTTTATGCACCAGTCACTGCTGGTCTGATTCTTAATGGTGACCCGCTGCGTTTAGGTCAGGTATTGATTAACTTGCTATCTAACGCAGTTAAATTTACCCAGGAAGGTGAGATTGAGCTGGGCTGTGAAGATGTGGGCGAGCGCGATCACCGCATCACCATGAAATTCTGGATCCGCGATACTGGTATCGGTATCAGCAAAGAGCAGCAAGCCAGTCTGTTTGATGCTTTCTCGCAAGCGGATGGCTCTACAACACGTAAATACGGTGGTACAGGCCTAGGTCTATCAATTAGTAAACATCTGGTTTCTATGATGGGCGGCACCATGGAAGTGGAGTCTGAGCTAGGTGTCGGCTCAACCTTTAGCTTTACCATTAGCTTTGAAATCGCTGAAGAAAATACTGCTGCGCCGCTAGTGGTGCCAGAGCAGCTTAATAATCTCACCACGCTTGTGGTAGACGATAACCCAAGTGCACTGCAGATTTACTCGTCGGTAATGGAAGACTTTAGCTTTGATGTCGCAACAGCTAGCAGTGGCCAGCGCGCATTGGATATCTTGCAAAAACAGCATATCGACTTGCTATTGCTTGACTGGATGATGCCAGAAATGTCGGGCCGTGACGTGCTAGATGCCTTAGATGCCATGGTGGCAGATGGCCGCATCGCCAAGCGCCCTGTGGTGTTCTTAATGACAGCTTATACTTCTGAACCACTAGAAGAAGAGGTCGAGCAAGACTCAATTCACGCCGTGTTGCAAAAGCCATTTAAAGCATCTGCTCTGTTTGATGAAATCATCACTGCCTTTGCTAAAGAGCCTAAGCTTAATGCGATACCGGTAAGGGAAGAGCCTACTGAGGCGACTGACTCAGGTTTAGTACTGCTGGTGGAAGATAACTTTATTAACCAGCAAGTGGCTTCAGAACTGTTGAAGAGTGCAGGTTATGAAGTCGTGCTGGCGGATAATGGTCAAATCGCCCTTGATTTGATTGATACCCGCCCATTTGATGCCGTGTTAATGGATATTCAAATGCCAGTGATGGATGGTTTAACTGCGGCGGCTGAGCTGCGTAAGCGATACTCGCCAGAGGAAATGCCGATTATTGCTATGACAGCCCATGCGATGTCAGGCGATAGAGAAAAGAGCTTAGCTGCGGGAATGAATGCCCATATTACTAAGCCAATTGTATTGACTGAGCTGTTCGAAACCCTCACCCACTGGATTGAGTATAAGAACAACGCCAAGGGTTAAGGCCAGCTGTTAACATTTGGGTCTCAGTAACAATTGGGTCAGAGTAAAATGTTAACAGCAAATATGAACAAAGGGTTGTAGCCAAGCTACAACCCCTTTTTTGTTACCTATGACATTTCGAATCTAACTAGCTATCAATAACTAACCGCCGACAACGAGCGACAGCGCAATCACTGACATCATTACGCCTACAAGAAATTCCAGTATTTGCCATGATCTTGGCTGCTTAAATAACGGCGCGAGAAAGCGCGCACCATAAGCTAACGCGAAGAAGAACACCAAAGATGCCAGTACAGCTCCGGCGCCAAACAAGAATTCATCTGGCTGATATTGAGTCGAGATAGAGCCAAGCAACACCATGGTATCGAGGTACACATGCGGGTTGAGCCAGGTAAAAGCGAGGCACATTAAAATGGCTTGCATTGGCGAGCTAGCCGACTTGTCATCAGCAACCAGCGCATGCTTGCTGGTAAATGCAGATTTAAAGCTCAGTAAGGCATAAACACTGAGAAACAGCGCGCCGCCATAGCGGGCAAAGACTTCAATTTGCGGAAACTGGTTCACGATAGCGCCAAAACCTGCCACCCCTAAGCTAATCAGAATTGCATCAGAAATTGCACACACCAATGCGACAGCAAACACATGTTGTCGTTTTAATCCTTGCTTTAATACGAAGGCATTTTGCGAACCAATAGCGAAAATAAGTGAAAGGCTAAGGGTAAAACCGGCGAGAAATGTGGTCATAAATAATGTCAGTTGGGTTTGTTGGTTAACTGATTAACTATTAAATTAAGCGCGTTAGTTTAGCTTTGATGAATGTTGTGAGCAATGTAGTGCTTATAGTGAAGGTTTGAATTTTGATACTCTTTATATCAAAGTTGTAATATCCCGCCTTACATCAGCCAAATGAGGGTTTTACTCTGACCCAACTTAAGCGCCTTATGATGATAAACCCCTGTGAGATTGCTAAAATACGCGGCAGATTTATTTATGAGTGTTAATTATGTCAGCCGATCAAACGCGAGCAAGTGCCATAGCGGTGCCAAAAGCCATAGCGGTGCAAAAGGTCACAGCTATGCAAGAAACAGCGCAGGAAACCCAAGATGTATCGTTTTCTCAATTAGACTTGCAGCCGCAACTGATGGCGCGTTTGAGTGATATTAATTACCTCAAGCCGACACCTATTCAAATAAAGGCCATTCCAGAAGTACTATCTGGGAAAGACTTACTTGCTGGCGCGCAAACTGGAACTGGTAAAACTGCTGCCTTTGCTTTGCCGATAATTAGCCGTTTGCTTGAGGTTGGTGAGTTAACTATTGCTGAGCAACCAGACGACGTTAATGCTAACAACGCTACGATAACCGCCATTGAGACAAATGCTCCCAAAGCCTTAGTGCTTGCACCTACAAGGGAGTTGGCTGTGCAGGTTCAGCAAGCATTTGAGCAGTTTACACTAAACCTTGACGTGAATGGTCACTCACTAAAAACCGTGGTGGTTTATGGTGGTGTCAGCAGCGATAAACAAAAACAACAGCTTGCTGGTGGGGTTGATATTGTGGTGGCAACGCCAGGGCGTTTGTTAGACCTTAATCGTCAGCGCTTAGTTGATTTACGTAAGGTGCAAACTCTAGTGCTTGATGAAGCTGACCGCATGTTGGATATGGGCTTTCGCGATGAAATCATTGAGGTTTTAAAGCGTTTGCCTAAGCAAAGGCAGACTTTGTTGTTCTCCGCCACACTTGATGATCGCATCCATAAATTCAGTCGCCGCCTAGTGCAATCGCCCAAAGTGGTTGAAGTGGCAAGTCGTAATCAAACCGCAGCCAAAATTACCGAGCGAGTGTTCAATGTCGATGCTGCTAAAAAGCAGCATTTACTCAATAAGCTGCTTAAAGTTAACGATTGGTCGCAAGTGTTGGTGTTTAATCGTAAAAAACAGGACGTTGATGCAACGGTGAGCTTTTTAAATCAGCTCGGTACAAGTGCTGCCGCGTTTCATGCCGACTTGTCACAAGCTAAGCGCGAGCATGTACTGGCAGAATTCAAAGCGGGTGAAGTTAGAGTTTTGGTGGCGACCGATGTGGCTGCGCGCGGGCTCGATATTGAGCAGCTTCCAGCTGTGATTAATATGGAGCTGCCATTTCAAAGTGCTGATTACGTTCATCGAATTGGTCGCACAGGCCGAGCGGGGCAAGCGGGCGAGGCGATCACCCTATTAAGTGTCGATGATGAGCCATTACTGATTAAGCTAGAGGCTTTGCTTGATAGACGTTTGCCGCAGCAATGGTATCCAGGTTTTGAGCCTGATTTAACCCAGGTTGCACCAGTAACCCGTAAGACTAAAAAGGGTTCGCTAAAACAACAAGCGAGAAAGGCCGCGCTTGCTCGCTCAGCTAAAAAACGCTAGTCGTGCTATCGGCAAAGGGCATTGAGATACCTGCTATCTGACAGATTAAACTGAGTTTGATAATCCAGTTCAAGGAAGAGAAATGCGAAACAACGAGACATCTATTTTTGCAGATAATCAACTACTAGGCATTCATCATGCCGCGATTATTTGCAGTGACTATGCTGTTTCGAAAGCCTTTTATACCCAGATATTAGGGCTTGAGGTAATTGCAGAGAACTACCGCGCTGAGCGTGATTCATACAAGCTTGATTTACGCCTGCCTGATGGCTCGCAAATTGAGCTGTTCTCTATGCCAAAGGCTCCCGCGAGGCCAAGTTATCCTGAAGCACAGGGATTGAGGCATCTAGCGTTTAAGGTAAAGGATATTCACGCCTTTGTGGATTATCTCACTCAGCAAAATATCGCGGTCGAGCCAGTCCGCACTGACCCATACACCAATAAACTCTTCACCTTTTTTGCTGATCCAGATGATTTGCCGCTGGAGTTGTACGAGATAGAGTAATATTGAGCGCCTTAATGAAAGGCTTAAACTCAACTTTTAACCCACCCTTTAACCCAATAGATGAAGAAACGCTAATCAAGTGATAGCTTCTTTCACAAGCGTGAAAACGTTATTATAGCGACGTTTTTAATCCTGCTAATTTTGGAGACCAGGTACATCATGCAAGCATCGGGCTTTCTTCCCATTCTAAAGCGCATTGATCAAAGCAAAATCTTTCAAGGCTTCGTCATTTTTGTGATTGTCGTATCCGCATTATCTATTGGTGCGCATACCTACCAACTACCTTTGTGGCTTGAAAAAAGCTTATATATTCTCGATTTTGCCATTACTGGTTTTTTCTTATTTGAGCTGGTGATCCGCTATATGGCATCAGACAGCAATAAAGCGTTTTTCTCCAAAGGTTGGAATATCTTCGATACAGTGATCGTGATTGGTAGCCTGCTACCCGTTGGTGGCTCAACCATCTTGCTTGCACGTCTGCTACGAATATTTAGGGTGCTGCGTTTAGTGTCTATGGTGCCTGAGCTTAGAATGTTGATTAATGCGTTAATTAAAGCCATTCCACGTATGGCTTATATTGGCCTATTGATGTTCGTCATTTTCTATATTTATGGCGCAATGGGCAGTATGTTCTTTGCTGAGATAAACGACTTCCTATGGGGGGATGTCTCCATTGCCATGTTGACATTATTTAGGGTGTCGACCTTTGAGTCTTGGACTTCCATCATGTATGAGACCATGGAAGTTTACCCACTGAGTTGGATTTACTATTTAACCTTTATCTTCCTTACCACGTTCACTTTCTTAAACATGATGGTTGGCGCGGTGCTGGATGTTATGAGTGAAGAAACCCAGTTAATGCGTGAACAAAAACAAGCCGCGTTTGAAAAGCAGCAAGCCGAAGCTGGGATTGTTGTTGAGCCCAAGCCTGCTGTCGCTACAGAGGCAGATATTGCCAAGCTTAACGCTAAGATTGATGAGTTGACTGAGCTGTTGAAAGCGCAGCAGAAGTAGGTTTGTTTTTTCAAACTTGATTTGAATAGCATGTATTAGCACTCACCAGGGGGATTAACATGTTGATTAGGCAATTGCTGCCAGCCGATTTTCAAGCTGTGATCACCTTGGGTAATTTGATTCATGGGGCTGGCTATTTGAATCAGGCGGAGCTGGAAAAAATATACCAGCAGGGCATTAAATGTGGCGTAAACGCTCATTTCGTGGCACTAGACAGTCAAACAGAAGAGCTCGTGGGATTCCGCTTAACTTATGCGCCGGGGCAGTGGCCAAAAGATAGATGGTGCAGTATTGCTCAATGGGGCGTTGAGTTTGAAGACGTCTGTTATTTTAAATCTAACACCATCGCAGAGCATGCTAGGGGTAAAGGGCTGGGTGGTAAGCTGTTAGCCGCGTCAATTGAGGCAGTCAAAGCACAAGGCGCTAAAGCGGGGGTGAGTCATTTATGGCAACAAAGTCCAAACAACGCTGCAGTAAAATACTTCACTAAAGCGGGCGGGAAACTCATTAAGGTTCACCCCGAGCGTTGGAATCAGCGTTATGTAGGCGAAGATTATCACTGTGTGTTATGTGGAAATGACTGCCATTGTGATGCCTGTGAAATGCTCCTTAAATTCTAATTGGGGCACAGTAATTAACCTGATAGAGTGAATGGATAATCACCAAAACGGGCGACTTATGTCATATTATGATCCGTTAATCAGTTCATCTCCACAAGGGCAGCCTAATGCAAATAGCTACTGGGCTGACTCTATTTCATTAGGCCAATCTCAACCTAAATTAACCCAAACTCAGCAGTGTGACGTGGCCATTATTGGTGGCGGCTATACGGGATTGCTCACGGCATATTATCTGGCGACTGAGCATCATCTCGATTGTCATGTGTTAGAAGCCAATCAAGTAGGGTTTGGTGCCAGTGCTCGTAATGCAGGTTTTGTGCTGAAAGGCTCGGGGCGTTTAGGTTATGCTGCCATGGCTAAGCGCTGGGATTTAGCCACCACGCAAGGTATTTATCAAGAGTTTACTGAAGCGGTTGAGCGAGTTGAATCCTTGATTGCTCAGCATAAAATTGAATGTGATGCCCAAGCCAATGGTTACATTAAGGTGGCACATAATGCCAAGGCTATGCAGCAGCTGGTTCAGGCAAATGAGTTCATTAATCGTTTTCTAGGGCAAGATGCACATACACTCACGCAGCAACAATTGCATGATAAATACATGCGTAATCAGCAAGCCTTTGGTGCGTTAAGGGTCAAGCATAGCTTTGGTGTTAACCCGTTAAAATTACTCTTGGGCTATAAACAAGCAGCGCTAAATTCCAAGGTGACATTGTCTGAGCATAGTTGCGTCATTGATTGGCAACAACAAGGGGGCAGCATAGATTAATCACAGCGCAAGGGGAGTTACTTGCCAACAAGGTTGTTTGTGCTGGCAATGGTTATAGCTCGAAGCAACTTTCCCCGAGCATCGATAATAAGTTTTTACCTATCATGAGTAATATTATTGTCACTGAGCCACTCACAACAGCGGAGCTTAACCAAGCAGGGTTACAAACCCACCAGGTGACCATGGATACTCGGATCCTGAAGTATTATTACCGCTTGTTACCTGATAACCGTATCTTGTTTGGTGGTCGAGGGGCGGTTTGGGGCAAAAATGCGAATGATGATGTCTATGCCAAGCGCCTTAAAGTCGCGTTAGATAAGTGCTTTCCTGTTTGTGCCCATAAAAAAGTTGATTATCAATGGCACGGGTGGATTGCAGCCTCTATGGATGACATGCCTCATGTTTATTTGGATGGTGATACTGCCTACAGTTTAGGCTACTGCGGCGCTGGTGTGTCATTTAGTGCCCAAGCGGCGTATCGTTTAGCGCAACAAGTAGCTGGTCAACAAGTGCCTGATCTGCCGCTTTATCAGCAGCCATTACCTGCAATGCCATTTGCTAACTTACGCCGAGTGGGTCAATGGGGGTATTATCATTACGGTTGGCTAAGAGATAGGTTGGGGTGAAGGTAAGCTCAGTGCTTAAAGGGTGGCGGTACGTATGTCATTCCCGCAATGCTTATTTCCACAGTCATTCCCGCTATGTTTTTAAGCGGGAATCTTATGCTAGTTAAAGTGAAGCCCCTCGACCAACAGTGCCTCGAGAGTGACGGCAAGCATGTCATTCCCGCAACACTTTTAAGCGGAAATCTTATGCAAGTTACAGTGAAGCCCCTCGATTAACAGCATCTCGAGGGTGACGGCTGACATGTCATTCCCGCAATGCTTATTTCCACAGTCATTCCCGCTATGTTTTTAAGCGGGAATCTTATGCTAGTTAAAGTGAAGACCCTCGATTAACAGCATCTCAAGGGTGATGGCTGACATGTCATTCCCGCAATGCTTATTTCCACAGTCATTTCCGCTATGTTTTTAAGCGGAAATCTTGTGCTAGTTAAAGTGAAGACCCTCAATTAACAGTGCCTCGAGGGTGACGAGTAAGTAGTCATTCCCGCAACGCTTATTTCCACAGTCATTCCCGCAGTGCTTTTAAGCGGGAATCTTATGCTAGTTAAAGTGAGGACCCTCGATTAACAGCGCCTCGAGGGTGACGGCAAGCATGTCATTCCCGCAATGCTTTTGAGCGGGAATCTATGCACGCCACTTGTGATCGACAAGCAAAACTTGAATACAAAAAGCCCTTTAGTCTTGCAACTAAAGGGCTTTTGACAAGTTAAAACTAAGCTTTAACTCACTAACAAATAGCTACTAACAAACTAACCTTGACCATTCTCACGGGCAATCGCGCGGTAGGCGATATCGGTGCGGAAGTACACGTCATCCCAGTGAATAGCATCAACTAGCTTGTAAGCGCCAGCTTGTGCTTCAGTAACCGTATTGCCTAGTGCAGTTGCACATAATACGCGGCCGCCAGCGGTAACGATATGGCCATCTTTACTTGCAGTACCAGCGTGGAAGACTTTAGCGTCGTTGTTACCTAGGTCTAAACCTTCAATCACATCGCCTTTGTTGTAGGCTTCTGGGTAACCGCCTGCTGCCATCACCACACCAACAGCAGCGCGTGAGTCGAACTCTGCAGTTACTGTGTTTAGCTCGCCGCGTGTTGCTGCAAGGCAAAGCTCAACTAGGTCTGATTTTAGGCGCATCATAATTGGCTGAGTTTCTGGGTCGCCAAAGCGGCAGTTGTACTCAAGTACTTTAGCGCTGCCATCTGGCGCAATCATTAGGCCAGCGTATAGGAAACCTGTGTAAACATTACCTTCAGCTGCCATGCCATCAACCGTTGGACGGATAACATTGTCAATGGTCCAGTCGTGAACGGTTTGAGTTACCACTGGTGCTGGTGAGTATGCACCCATGCCACCTGTGTTAGGGCCGTTGTCGCCGTTGTCACGTGCTTTATGGTCTTGGCTTGATGCCATTGCCAAAATGTTTTTGCCGTCAACCATCACGATGAAGCTTGCTTCTTCACCTTTTAGGAATTCTTCGATAACAACGCGTGAGCCCGCTTCGCCAAACTTGTTGCCTGCTAGCATGTCTTCAATGGCAGCGTCAGCTTCAGCTTGATCTTGGGCGATAATTACGCCTTTACCTGCTGCAAGGCCGTCAGCTTTGATAACGATAGGGAAGCCAGTGCTTGCCGTAACTTCAGTGACATACGCTTTTGCTGGTTCAATTTCAGTGAAATTTGAGTAAGCGGCTGTCGGGATGTTGTGACGAGCTAAGAAGTCTTTAGTGAAGGCTTTAGATGACTCAAGCTGTGCTGCGCCTTGAGTTGGACCAAAAATAGCAAGACCTGCTTCGTTGAAGGCATCTACCACACCCAGTGACAGTGGTACTTCTGGGCCAACAATGGTTAGCTCGATTTTATTGTCTTTGGCAAACGCCACTAACTCAGAAATAGCTTCAACTTTAATGCTGACATTTTCTAGCTTGGGTTCTAGTTCAGTACCCGCGTTACCTGGAGCGACAAATACTTTGGAGACCTGCTGTGATTGGGCGGCTTTCCACGCTAGTGCGTGCTCACGTCCACCGCTGCCTATAACCAATACCTGCATGTTTTAATCCTCTTATAGCTAAGCCATTGAAGTCATTGCTAGTTAGCGTGAACTTGAATCAATGGCTAGCTCTAATATGTTTAAAGCAAAAAACTCATACACCGCTTATTACTAGCAATAAGCGGTGTTAACTTTGATTAGTGACGGAAGTGACGCATGCCGGTGAATACCATCGCCATGCCGTGCTCGTCTGCCGCGGCAATGATTTCTTCATCGCGGATTGAACCACCTGGTTGGATGATGCAGCTAATGCCTGCTGCTGCCGCTGCGTCGATACCATCGCGGAATGGGAAGAAGGCATCAGATGCCATTACTGAGTTCTCAACCACTAGACCTTCGTCAGCTGCTTTAATGCCGGCAATTTTCGCTGAGTAAACGCGGCTCATTTGGCCTGCGCCTACACCGATTGTCATGCCATCTTTGGCGTAAACGATAGCGTTAGATTTAACGAACTTAGCCACTTTCCAGCAGAACATTAAGTCTTTTAGCTCTTCAGCGGTAGGCTGACGCTTAGATACCACTTTAACGTCGTCTAAACCAACCATGCCTTGGTCGCGATCTTGTACTAGCATGCCGCCGTTAACGCGCTTGTAGTCCTGGCTCACTGTTTTGGTGTCCCACTGACCGCACTCAAGTAAACGTACATTAGCTTTTGCTGCAACTACGTCACGAGCGCCTTGGCTGACGACAGGTGCGATGATGACTTCAACAAACTGGCGATCAACAATCGCTTTAGCAGTTTCAGCGTCTAACTCTTGGTTAAAGGCGATGATGCCACCAAATGCTGAAGTTGGGTCAGTTTTGAATGCGCGGTCATAGGCTTCAAGAATGTTGTCGCCTAGTGCTACACCACATGGGTTAGCGTGCTTAACGATAACACAAGCTGGTGCGTCGAATTCTTTCACACACTCAAGTGCTGCGTCTGTGTCAGCAATGTTGTTGTAAGACAGTGCTTTACCCTGCAGTTGTACTGCGCTGGCAACAGAGGCTTCGTCAATGTTGCTGTCAACATAAAACGCTGCTTTTTGGTGGCTGTTTTCACCGTAGCGCAGGTCTTGCTTTTTAACTAGCTGAGTGTTGAAAGTGCGTGGGAAGCTAGAGTCTTCATGACACTCGTCTTTTGAGTGTGCTGGCACCATAGTACCGAAGTAGTTTGCAATCATGCCGTCATAAGCGGCAGTGTGCTCAAATGCTGCAATTGCAAGGTCGAAACGCGTTTCTAGCGTCGTGCTACCTTGGTTTGCTTGCATTTCTGCAATTACGCGATCGTAATCTTGCGCGTTAACAACGATAGTGGTGTCTTTATGGTTTTTCGCAGTAGAGCGAACCATAGTCGGACCACCGATGTCGATGTTCTCAACTGCGTCTTCTAAAGTACAACCTTCTTTGGCAACAGTTTGTGCAAATGGGTATAGGTTCACAGCCACTAGATCGATAGGTTTGATGGCGTTTTGCTCCATCACCACTTCATCAATACCGCGACGACCTAAGATACCACCGTGTACTTTAGGGTGCAGAGTTTTAACACGACCGTCCATGATCTCCGGGTGACCTGTGTAGTCAGAAACTTCAGTCACAGGAATGTTGTTGTCGGCTAGCAGTTTAGCTGTGCCGCCAGTTGAAAGTAGTTCAACACCTTGAGCGTGCAGCGCTTGTGCAAACTCAACGATTCCAGTTTTATCAGATACGCTTAACAGCGCGCGACGAATAGGTCTGGCATTATTCATGTAGGTACAGGGTCCACTATTGGTAGTTTAAAGTTTGTTTTAGCTTAAAGATCTTTCGCAAAACTCAGTTGAGACTCAGTAGAGTAAATAAGTGAGCTTTGCCAAAGATCTTCTCTATGCCCAGATTTCGTTTTCGTTGTTATGAGGTGAGCCTTCATTTAACCGTCATCTAAGGTGGCTATTGTCAGGCGCGCGTATTTTATCTCAATCTTCACAGTTCCAGTGAATTTATGCGTGATTTCACAATATTGAAATCAGAACAACAAATATGATGTTATGTCGCAGTTCAACCCTTGACCTTAGATTAAACTCCAAGGTTTATACTGGCGTAAATTCGAGTGGTTTTGCTCGGAGAATTGAGGCGTTTAAGCGCTTAACTAAACAGAGGGTGAGTACATCATGTATCGCATTGGTGAACTAGCAAAAGCTTGTGACATTAAAACGGATACGCTGCGCTTTTACGAAAAGCATGGTTTGTTGACGCCATCGCATCGCTCAAGCTCTGGCTATCGTATGTATACCAAAGACGATGAAGCCAGGCTCAAGTTTATTCTGCGTGCCAAAGCGGTGGGCTTTACCTTAAACGAAATCGCTGAGCTGTTGTCGATTGAGCTAGATAAATCTAACTGGGCCTGCGCCGATGTAAAAGGTTTAGTCGATATTAAGCTTGCTCAGGTTCAAGCCAAGATTGCCGAACTCACGCATTTTTCTACCTCGTTACAAAGCTTGTCAGATGCCTGTTGTGGCGGACCTGAAAGCGCCGAGCATTGCTCGATTCTTGAAGCGCTAGAGTCTTGCGACAACATGCAGTTATCGCCAGCAGCAGCCGCAGAGCTGTCGGAGAAGTAATATGTTAGTGACTAATTTTATCAATTTGTTTTTAGAGTCTGCGCCCTGGTTGCTATTGGGTTTAGTGTTAGCCGGGCTGTTAAAGGTGTTTGTGCCAATGGCATGGATGCAAAAGCAGTTAGGTGGTCATGGATTTAAAACCGTGATTAAAGCGGCGATTTTAGGTGCGCCGCTACCATTGTGTTCATGCGGGGTTATTCCTGCCGCAGTGGGGCTACGCCGCTCTGGTGCGTCGAAAGCTGCAACTACTTCATTTTTAGTGGCTACCCCTGAAACTGGCGTAGATTCGGTGTCGGTATCTTATGTGTTACTTGGACCATTTATGGCGATAGTGCGTCCGATTGCTGCGGTGACCAGTGCCGTAGTCGCTGGCTTGCTAGTCGGGCGCGATGATCGTGAGGAGCAAGATGATCGCAAAGTACAAGGTGACCGTGATGAGCAAGCCAAAGCCGACTCAAGCCAAAGCGCTTCGTCAGTAGTGAATAGCCAGCCTGCCAAGTCATGCTGTGCCAGTACAAAGCAATCTGCAAATGTGATGCGTATGACCAAGGCTGAAGATTCACCGCTGTTAACACCTGTGACTGCAGATGGGCAATCAACCGCCGCAGCACAATCACAAGCAAAGGCTTCATCATGTTGTGGCAGCAAACAACAACAGGCAAAGACTTCATCATGTTGTGCTAGCAATTCAGCGAAAGTCGCGACTGACGAGCAGCTACAAGCACAGTCAACGAGCAGCTGTTGTAGCACCAAAAGTGATGTAGCAAACAACGAGCAAACAGATAGCTGCTGCGCCTCAACTCAGGATGTTGCCACTGAGCTTAAAGGTGAGTCGATAATTAGCCGAATTGGTAAAGGTTTGCATTATGCGGCGACAGATCTTGTTCGCGATACAACCATTTGGCTGTTGATTGGTTTGTTCTTCGCCGCATTAGTACAAACCTACGTACCTGCAGACTTCTTGGCCAAATGGGGCGACGGCATTCTTGCTATGTTAGTCATGGTGCTTGTGTCGATCCCTATGTATATCTGCGCGACGGCATCAACGCCAATTGCAGCGGGTTTACTGTTAGCTGGCGTGTCGCCAGGTGCTGTGCTGGTGTTTATGATGGCAGGCCCTGCGACTAATATCGCTACATTAGGTGTAGTGACTAATGAGCTAGGCAAACGTGCGTTATTTGGCTATTTAGGTGGCGTATTGGGCGTGGCGTTAGCAGCTGGTATGTTGGTCAATTACCTGGTTGCCAGCTTTGGATTTGAGGTGATGCCGCAAATTGGTCATGAACATGAATTATTGCCTCAAGGCGTGGTGATGCTGTCAGGCGTGGTGCTAGCTGCACTCATGCTAAAAGTGCTATGGGACAAGCTGCCGCGCAAGCAAAAAACAGACAGCTGCTGCTCATCGTAAATGCCAAGGTTGAGTACTATGTTAGCCGTTGGAGTGAGTGTTGTTAATAACTTGCTTACTCATTGTTCGACCTAAGCATATTTTGTAAGCAATAATCTAATCCTTTGAAAACCCCTAACTTAAAATTTTAAGTTAGGGGTTTTGTGTTTAAGCGTCATCTAAATCAGCCTCCCTTTGTCGAACTTTTACTCTAATTTTATTCGCTACATTTTTAAGTTACTAATAAATAAGCACTTTAAGTATCTTTCAGCAATTGAAATATTAGCTTTCGATTATTGAAATTTCGTTTTATGCACAGTGTAAAGAATTGCTGATTAAGTATTTTTTAAGATTATTTTAAGGTTGTTTGGGTCTGTTAGCTTTAAGTGGTTGATTTTTAGTGGTTAGTTTCCTTAAGGTTTGTTGGTTAGTAAATGGTTTAATTTTTGTTTGTGAGTGGTGATTCATGTTTCTGGCATAAACAATCATTCACAACTTCGTCACGTGACTCTTATCGCAACCCTATTTGGGCAAGTTTTATAGAATTGTCATTGGGAGATACTCATAAAGAGGTATTAAGAGGATGAAAACGATGAAAAGATTTAGCCAACACAGAATCGCCTTTGTGGTTGCTTCGGCACTCGCTCTGGCGGCTTGTAGTGGTGAAGATGGTAAAGACGGCAAAGATGGTGAAAATGGTGAAGATGGTGTGAGCCCGACTCCACCTGTTGTCGAGGTTTCTGAAGTTACTGAGCTTAATTATGTGAGTCACATGATTGAAGAAGGGCAGGTAACTGTGGAGTTCAACGCTACTGATGAAGCAGGCCTAGTCATTAACGGTTTAGAGCAAGTGGGTGTATCTGTATATCTTGCCGCGGTTACTGACAATGGTATCCAGCGCAGTCGTGATGGCACTGTAGGTGGCTCAGCTGATTTAGAAACTGAAGGCGCAAGCTTAACCCTGTTAGACAATGGTAACTACGAGTTTGTTGCACCTATGTCGGCTGTTCAAGCGGATACAGACGGTATTGTTCGCTTAACTGTTGGTGATTTAAGACGTGACCCAGGTCCGATTGCTGCAGCAGGTATGCTGGTTCATAAGCCTGAAGAAACGATTCACACTACAACAACAGAAACATGTTACTCATGTCACGTTGACTTTGCGACGTCTGACATCCGCCATAACTATTATGTTGTTCAAGATGTTGATGGCAATACAGACTTCGTGGGTAGCTGTTTAGTTTGTCACAACAACGTAGCACGTGATGTTGCTGAAGACGGTTCATCTCTCGACACTGGTGGTTATGCTAAGTTAACGATGCAAGCCATGGGTCATATCAATCACCAGAAGTTTGAAATGGACTTCCAGGTGACTAACTGCTTCACTTGTCACGCAACTGAAGTCATGAATACCAATATTACTGGTAACGGGTGTAGCGACTGTCACGGTACTAATACTGAATCTGTAATGGCAATGGCTAAGAGCTCGCCTGCATACACTAGTGACACAAGCAGCTTTGACGTTCGCCAAATGCACGCAGATATCTCAGCGTTAAATGAGCGTAAAGCTATCCGTGCTCAGTACAGTACTACAGCGAGTGCACCATACTATGACGATACCTATACCTATGATGATGGCAATGGCTATGCTGGTACCGGTGGTTATTGTATTGACCTTAAGCTTTGGGATAACGCTACTGACACACCAGTACAAGTAAACATTAAGAACCTTTACGATGCTGGCGAGCTAGCCTATACCGGTGCTTACATTGATGGATATGATCTAGAAACTGGTTCAATCGTCGCACGTGCGATTAGCCGTTATGACACTGGCCTAGGCTACTATGATCGTGAAGATGGAACCCGCTCAGTTTGTTACACCTTCATCGACTTTGGCGACCAATCTGGCTTTGCTCACCTAGCAGGTAGCACGCGTCTAACCTTTAAAGATGCAGGTTGGATTGACTCAGACAGTGAATACGGTGTGTCATTCACTAGCTTTGCTGGTATTTCAGAGCTAACTGTATCGGCGGACCCTGCAGTGCCGCATACGCTAGTTGATATCAATGAAGCTCATGGTCGTCGTTTCATCATTGACAATGAAGCATGTACTACTTGTCACAACAATGAGACTAACTATCATAAGAATGGTTCGTACAATGCTGGTGGTCAGGACTGTGTAGCATGTCATAACAATGGTTACGACCGCAATGCTGCTAAGTCTGCTCCAGGCTTTGGCCCTATGATCCACAGCATGCACTGGGGTGTGGGTAACGCACTATCAGGCAACAAGGGTCAAGACGAAGATGGCAACAACATTCAAAACTCAGCGGCGAGCTTAAATGCTGATAACTGTGTGTCTTGTCATAGCAATGGTATCGACATGGACGCAATTCCAAATCGTTACATGCTGTCTAAGTCGCTTAATGATGGTACTTCTGGCGTGATGACAAGCCCTGTATTAGCAAACTGCTCTGCATGTCATGACTCAGAAGCTGCGTTAAACCACATGATGCAAAATGGCGGCGAGCTAAACACAGTGAAAGGCGATGGCTGGTACACAGTACCTACCGCTGAGTCTTGTGCTACTTGTCACGCGACCGGTAAATCATTCGGCATCGATAAGTACCACGTGTTTGAGCGTTAACTTAGCGTAGAACTTAACTCCTGCGGCGCTTCTCTACTAACCCATGCCGCAGTGAGTTAGGCAATATCTAGAGAACCTTACCTTGTGATTTTATAGGGAGCTTTTGCTCCCTTTTTTTGTTTAAGGCGCATTACTGAACTGCTCAATTTTTGTTAGTCAATTGATGTTCATCAAGTTAACCAATGGTAAAACTGGCTTTTGGGGTGGATTTTTAAGTTAAGTTTAATCTTAATATTATTTTAACCAAATAAGCTATTGAAATTTATATATATATCATTCCTCGCTGCAGCCTTAAGTCTCAATTAATCTTGCTAGTTTGCAATCTGTCTCATTATTCCCATAGAAAGCTGATAACAGTTTGTTATATGGCTGTTTTCACGTGATTTTGCTCGCAAATCCATCCCTTTGCTTATTTAGACTTATTCGCGGGAGATACTCACTAAGTAGTAATAAGAGGATGAAACGATGAGAGAGTTTAACAAGTGCAAAGTCGCATTTGTCATAGCTTCGGCAATGGCAATTGTTGGCTGTAGCGGGGAAGACGGTAAGGATGGTATTACGCCTCCGCCACCATCGTCTGGCACCTCGTTAGAAACCAGTATTAACATGATTTCCCATAGCCTTGATGAGGGTATGGCGACATTTGAATTTGAAGTCACCAACGAAGATGACAAGCTCGTTTCTGGTCTGCAAAAAGCCAATGTTGAAATAGCTGAGCTGACTGAAAAGGGTATTGCCCGCAGCCGCGATGACTTTGAAGGTGAGCGTGCTGGTGGTAATGCTAGTGAATCGACAGCAGGCGCTAGCTTGACTGAGATTGAGACTGGTCGGTATGAGTTTATTGCACCAATGGAAAACATTAACGCGGCTACTGAGGGCATTATTCGTCTTGCGGTAGGTGGTAGTGAAGCCATTGCTAAATCGCGTTATACCATTGTTGCTAAGTCTGAGAATGTGCACACCACAACTACTGAGACTTGTCAGGGCTGTCACGTTGACTTCCACGCATCTGATATTAAGCACTCTAGCTATACAGCCATTAACGCCGACGGTGAAACAGATTTAGTTGCCGGTTGTTTGGTATGCCATAACAATGTTGAGCGTGACCACGGTGGTTATGCCCGCAATACTATGCAAAAGCTAGGTCATATTAATCACCAGAAGTTTGAAAAAGACTTCACTCCAACCAACTGTTATACCTGTCACGCTGAGCCTGTGATTAACACGAGTATTGCTGGCAACGGTTGTAGTGATTGTCACACAAGTGAGGTGTCAGACAATGCTATGGCGATGATGGCAAGCGGTGAGTTTGATGCACGTGAATTCCACGCTAAGTCACTACATATTGGCTTAGATGAGCGCATTACCATCCGCGCTGAGCATACCACTGAGCTTTCAGCTATCTACATGAACATTGAAGGTGAGTACTGTACTGATCTTAGCTTGTTCAAAGGCGAAGAGTTGCTAGATATTGAAGCGCTGTACGCCGATGGCACCCTAAGCTACGCCAGCACATACATCCATGGTTACCATAATGAGTCTCTAGTGGGTCGTGAGTCACGCACTTACAATGAGTCTTACAAAGGTGATGGTACCAAGACTTTCTGTCACCCTGTGCTTGACCTAAATACACCGCAAATTATGGCAAGCTCGCGCTTGACCTTTAAAGGTGGTAACTGGGTTGATGAAGATGGAAAGCATGGTGTGTCATTCACGGCTTATTCACCTGTTAGCTCTTTGAGCGATTTAGGTAATGTGATGGACTATGACCGCCGTCATTCTGTGACTGCAGATAGTTGTACTACCTGTCACAACAACGAGACTAACTACCATAAAAACGGTAGCTATGCGGAAGGCGGTTTAGACTGTGTAGCTTGTCATAATAATGGTCAAGACCGTAGCGCCAAAAACTCAGCTCCTGGCTTTGGCCCTATGATTCACTCAATGCACTGGGGTGTAGGTTCATCAGCTGTTACTGGCGAGCCAAACTCTGCAACTGAGCTGGCAGCTGAAAATTGCGTAGCCTGTCATGCTGATGGTATTGAGCTTGAGGCTATTCCTGATCAATACATCCGTGCGAAAGCTTTCCACAACGGTGACAATACCAAGATGGCAAGCCCAATCATGGCTAACTGTGTTGCCTGTCATGACTCTGCACAAGCTATCAACCACATGGAGCAAAACGGTGGTGAGATTGATGCTGAAGTTACGCCAGACTGGTACACACAGCCTACTGGTGAGTCTTGTGTAACCTGTCACGCTGAAGGTAAGTCTTTCGGTATTGATAAGTTCCATGTGTTTGATCGTGACTAAACCAAACACAGATTTGCATTTGGGTTATTAGGCTCAAATCAGCAACAGCCTAAAAGGGAGCGATTGCTCCCTTTTTTACGTTGTTTGCGGTGCAGCTCTTAGTACACCTTTTACTTGCGTTATGCTTGGCTAATGTTTCGTTAGCTACTACTATGGTCGCCAGCGCAAAAGCGGAATGACATTGGAGGGTGTAAATGTCCTTAACCTGGCATAATCTTGCCTTTAACCAGTTATCACTAGATAACCTTTATGACCTGTTAAAACTGCGCGTGGATGTATTTGTGGTTGAGCAGAATTGCCCTTATCCAGAGTTAGATGATAAAGACAGAGACAGCCAAACTCGGCACCTATTTGCCACCAATGAGCTGGGTAAAATTGCCTGTTATAGCCGCGTGTTAGCGCCGGGTATGAGCTATGTGCAGGCCAGTATTGGGCGAGTCATTGTCGCGCAAGACTTTCGCGGCGCTAAGCTTGGTTTACCCTTAATGCAAAAATCAATTGCTATTGCGTTAGATGCTTGGCCCGATGCTGGGATTCAAATTGGTGCGCAGCATGCGATTGAAAGCTTTTATCAAGAGCTAGGCTTTGTGGCGGCATCTGAGATGTACCTAGAAGATGACATTCCGCATATCGATATGATTTATCAAGGCGACAACTGCCCTGGTACAGGGCGCTCAAGTTAAGCTGATGTTTTGACTAAAACTTAATACATTAAGGTTGCGATCATTATCTGAAATTATAAATAAAGGGCTTACTAGGATGGACTATAAGATCAATACGTTGCAGCTTGTTTGCGTTGCACAGTTTACTGCTAAAGCTGGTAAGCGAGACGAATTAGTGGCGGCATTAGCGGCGCTTATTCCTGATACTCGCCGCGAAAGTGGTTGTATTCGTTATGAGCTAAATGTCAGTCTCGATGACGATAACAAGGTTGCTTTTGTTGAGAAGTTTGTTGACCGTGAAGCGTTTGATAAACATTGCGCCAAAGATGCCATTCAAGATTATTTCCACAATGTGATGCCTGAATTGGTCGAGTCACATCATGTTGAGGTATTTAACCAGGTTATAGCTTAACGCTCTAAAGTGATTAGTTGTGGTGAGAGTCCAATAAAAATGCGTGTTGCTTTAAGCTTCACGCATTTTTTGTATCTGATCGGCATTGTAGTCTGTGGCGATCAGCATTAGTGCAGCTTAGTGCTCGCGGATAGTAATTTTTGGTCTTAGGTCGACTTCGCCATCAGCATGGATCACCGCAATATCTTCTTGCTGCTTAACGACAGCTAACGGGCCTTTACGGGTTTGGCGCACAAATAGTAAACGGTAACCGAAGCGGTGCAGATCGTAGAGAGCGACTTTCTGATCTGCCGTGGTTAACTCCCAAAACTCTTCGTTTGTAAACGAGGTGTCGCGACGTTCGTTTAACTGGTAAGCGACTTGGTTCATAATAGCTGTTACCTGTGTTTTTATAGTTGTTAATTAAAGGTTAACGCCAGCTAATATAGCAATAATTACTAGCTTGTGTAGTATTTTTAAGCAAAAAGTATGAGTTTGTCATGCAAATAACACATATATTTAATCAGTATGCGCGCCAGTTAACAGCAAAGGGAAAATTGTGATCCAGTACATTGAGCCAGTATTCCGTCCGCCGTCGGAGTGGAAGTCATTTATTCTGCAAGTCACTAATGGCTGCAGTTGGAATAACTGCAGTTTTTGCGACATGTATACCCAGCCACAAAAGCAATTTCGAGCGCAAAAACTCGATAAGATAGAAGCTGACATCATCGCTGCCGCGCAATCTGACGCGCCTATATCTAGGGTATTCCTTGCCGATGGCGATGCCATGACGCTGCCATTTAATCGCCTAAAGGCCATTTGTGAGCTAATCAACAAACATCTGCCTAGTGTTACCCGAATTAGCAGCTATTGCTTGCCGCGTAATCTAACCAACAAAACCGTTGAGCAATTAATACAGCTTAGAGAAATGGGGCTGTCGCTGATGTATGTTGGCTGTGAAAGCGGTGATGATGAAGTGCTTAAACGTATTCAAAAAGGTGAAGACTTTACTTCATCATTGGCGGCGCTAGATAAAATCAAGCAAGCTGGAATGAAGTCGTCCGTGATGATCTTAATGGGGCTAGGCGGCACAGAATTATCTAAGCAACATGCTATTGCCTCTGCGCAGCTAATGAACGCTGCTCAACCTGAATACTTATCTACCTTAGTGGTTACCTTGCCGTTGGGCACAGTAAAAATGGATGCCGCCTATGATGGCGAGTTTACCCTGCCTGATCAGCGCGGCTTGTTAGAAGAGATGCAATTGCTACTCAGTCATCTTGAGCTTGATAAAACCATATTCCGCTCAGACCATGCCTCTAACTATCTAGTATTAAAAGGTGTGTTAGGCAAAGACAAAACTGCCTTGCTCGGTCAGGTAGAGCAAGCGTTACATGGCATGGTGCCATTAAGGCAAGAGTGGCAGCGAGGGCTGTAGCTTAGTTGATGTTGTTGAAACAGTCGGTGTCTTTGATGCGGTTGAGGCCGAGATGAATACAGTGCATTTGAGTCTCAAGAAACGTCAGCCAATGTAAAACCATGTAAAAGCGCTGCAAACTTGGCGATGCTGGGTTAATTTAAACATAATGCTAACAATGTAAAGGGCGTCTCGTAATCTTTATTCAGGTGCCTTTATTTTAGGAGTCGTTATGTCTGTACATGGGTTGATTGCGGTTAATCGCTTTGGTTATGGCGCTAAGCCTGGCGAGCTTGCTAAAGCGATAAGCAATCCACAAGGGTTTCTAAAACAGCAGCTAAAGCAGCCTGAATTTAACCGCGTGTTGCCATCAGCATCTGAGTTAATGCAAAAGCTTTATCAGCAGCGTCAGCAAGCGAAAATGCTAGAGTCAAAAAAGCAAGAGTCTCAGAAACAACAGACACAAAATAAAGAGTCAGCCACATCACCTTCAAATAATAATCAAACTAAAAAGTCGCCTAAGGTGCAGCAACAGGCTTATCGCGACTTTTGCCAGGATAGCTTTAAGGCTGCGGTTAAATCCGATAATAGCTTGAGCTGGCGATTGTTAGACTTCTTTTCAAATCACTTTAGCGTAACTGCCCAAGGCCCTGTGATGACGGCGCTCGCGCCCACCCTAGAGCGGGAAGCGATTGCGCCAAACCTGTTTGGCAGCTTTGCCGACATGCTTGATGCGGTCGTGCATCACCCCGCAATGTTGGTTTACCTCAATAATCAACAATCATTTGGCGTTAATTCAAAAATTGGTAAACGCAAGGGCAAGGGCTTAAACGAAAATCTCGCTCGTGAAATTCTCGAGCTGCATACTCTTGGCGTTGACGGCCCTTACAACCAGACTGATGTTATCGCGCTGGCTAAGGGGATTTCTGGTTGGAGCGTGTCAAATAAGTCTAAACACAGTGGTCGTAATGGTTTTTTCTATCGCGATGCAGGGCATGAGCCTGGCAGCCAGCAATTAGTCGGTAAACGTTTTACACAAAAAGGTGAGGCTCAGGGTAGAGCAATGTTGAAGCACCTTGCCTTACACCCAAGTACGGCAAAATTTGTTAGTTATAAGCTTGCCAAACACTTTATTAGTGATGAGCCCGAGCAAGAGTTAGTTAATGCTTTAGTTGCTCGCTGGCAACAGACACAGGGTAATTTGAAGCAAGTGGTTGAAGCGCTAATTGAGCATCCACTTGCTTGGCAAAGTGAGCGGGCTAAATTTATAACACCAAGAGAGCATTTGATTTTTGCTCACCGAGTTACTGAAGCTCCCTTACCAAAAACACGCAATCTGATTGGGCTATTAAATCAGCTTGGGCAGAGACCATTTAAAGCCGGCTCACCTGCAGGTTATGGCGACACTGAAGGTGAATGGTTAAGCGATAAAGTGATGATTGACCGTATTACCTGGTCACGCATGCTCGCCGCTAAAGTGAATAAACTTGATGTAAAACAGCTTATTGAACAAGTGTGGGGTGAGCAGTTAAGTCAACGCTCTTATCTCAGTATTACTCGTGCTGAAAGTCGTGTTGATGCCATTACCTTACTGCTAATGAGCCCTGAAACACTGAGAAGGTAAGCGGAGATGACGATGAATAGACGCGATTTACTGAAGCTGTTTGGTGGTAGCTTAGTGGTTATGCAAAGCCCGCAATTACTCATTAGCTCTGCAAATGCAACAAGCTATAGCAAAACTGAGCAGCCATTATTTATTTGGGTGATGCTCCGAGGGGCGCTGGATAGTTTGCACACAGTAATTCCTGAGTTTGATGAAAACTATATCAAGCATCGCCCTAAGCTCGCTAAGCAGCTTGGTACAGGGTTGCCGCTAGAGAAGGGATTTAGCTTAAACCCAGCATTAGCTGAGCTGCATAGCTGGTATCAAAATAGTGAGTTGCTGCCGATTGTGGCGGTAGGTAGTGGTTATCATGGTCGCTCACATTTTGACGGTCAGGATTTTTTAGAAAGCGGGCAATCGAAAGTAAACTCTAATGCCATAGACACCCATTCAGGGTGGCTGGGGCGCACCTTGCAGATGTCTGCCTATCATCATAAAGCCATTGCGATCGATCAAACCGTGCCGATTAGTTTACGTGGTAGTGATGACGTCAATGCCTGGTATCCGTCAAACGCAAAAGACGTGGGCGATGATATTTATAGTGCGTTGATGAACATGTATCAGGATTCACCCAAATTAAGTATGAGTTTGCAAAAGGGTTTAGAGCTGCAAAAAAATGCTATGGCTCAGCAGTCCGGCAAACAGCGAACCAAGTTTGCCAACCTAACTAAAGCCTGCGCTAATCTTTTGCTTGCTGACAACAAGTTAAGCTGCGCCGTGCTGGAGCTAGGTGGTTGGGATACACACAATAATCAGCATGGGCGTTTAGCAAGACAACTCAAAGAACTAGATGATGGACTGGCATCTCTTAAGGCTCAGTTAGGTGAGCGTTGGCAACATACGGTTGTAGCCGTTGCCACAGAGTTTGGCCGCACAGTTAAAGAAAACGGCACCGGCGGCAGCGATCATGGCAGTGCAGCTTGTATGCTACTAGCTGGCGGCGCAATAAAAGGCGGCCGGATACTCGGTGATTGGCCAGGGCTTGCCAAAAGCGAGTTGTTTGAAGGACGTGATTTGATGCCTACATCAAATTCTCTGCAATGGTTGGCAACCGTACTAGCCCAGCATTGGCAAATTAAACCTGCGCATATGCCAGCGTTATTTGGTGGTTTGCAGACTTACAGTGAGCAGCTAGTGTGAAGCTTTCGTGGTCTAAAAGGCTTACTGCAACAAGCAGCAAGCCTTATTTGATATGACGCAATAATCGAATCTCAATACCGAACACTACGGTTGTTCTTTGGCAGTTAGCAGTCGCCACCACCTCCGCCACCGCAGTCTCCTCCTGAGCTACCGTCACCATAGCTAGTGTAACTTGCCCCATAGGTGCCAGTGCCACTTCCTAGTGAACCGCGCCTGTTAACTTTGCTATTAGATGACTTGAGGTGAATGATAAAAGCACAAATCAGTGCGACAACGGCAATCAGCAGTATGCCTCAGGCGCTAACATCGTTAATGTCTGCGATCGCTAATTTGGTACCTGCAAAAGCCAGTGCTGCTCCTAAGATTAATAATGCATACTTCATGTCTTCTCCTTGACCTGAATGAGTGATGGTCTTCAGTCTACACTATTTATCACAAGCTCAAGCTGCTTATCCTGAACTCAGGCTGTTTACCCGAGCGACTAACTTTCGCTATTTGCCACATATTTGAGCGGACAAGGAATGGTGATGTTAGCTGCTTGCAAGGCATTAATAATCGCTAGGTTAGTTTGGTATTTAGCTTCAAAATACTGCGGCGTTGGTACCCAGTAACGAATGCCAATTTCAATACCTATGCTATTAAATCCGTTTACACCAACCAATGGCTTTTGCTGTTGGTTTACTAGCTCTGCATTAGCTAATTGCTGCTCAATAATACTGATAGCCTGATTGGTATCAGCTTGATATTCGACATTTAGCTTGGTTTCAACCAGCTTGTATTCAAATGAGTTGTGTAAAATTTCGCCAACAATATGTTTGTTAGGAATACTGATACATTCACCTTCTTCATTGGTCAGTATGGTCAGCCCGAGTTTAATTTCTTTAACCACGCCAGCAACGCCCTTAATTTCAATGGTGTTGCCCACGACAAAAGGGCGAGTCACGATAATAGTGATACCCGCTGCATAGTTGGCTAGCATACCTTGCAGCGCTAAACCTGCACCTAATGATGCTGCACCAATCGCTGCCACCATTGGGGTAACGCTAATGCCCAGTTTACCTAAGCAAATGACCCCGACCATTACAATAATCACAATGCGAATTAGGTTGGAGGTGAAGGTGGTTAAGGTGACATCGATATTGTGTTTGGTCAGCAAGTTGGTGACCAGATTGGAAACTTTGTTGGCGACCCAAAGGCCGATAAGAAAGATAAGTACAGCGCCAACAAGCTGGAAACTGTATTGCACCAAAAATTCTAAAATGAAGTCGTAAGCATTCTGTAATTGTTGAATTTCTTGGTTTAGGCTTGGCTGATCCATTCGATGTTCCTTTATCGCAATCAAGCGGAAAATATGCCTGTGATGATAGCAAGCTTTAAAGCTAGGATCTAAATCTAGCTTGAGTATTTACCCTAGCTTTGGTTTGGGTTAGATCAAGTCTGACCTATTATGAATGTAGACTTAAAACGAGCACTCAATAATCATTGCTGTGAGTTGCTTCAAGCTCTATTCCAAGCGCGCTGTTATGGGGCTGAAATTAGGTTATATTGAGCGTTTAGGTCTATTGCCTAGCAGCAATACCGCATTTGCTGCTTATACGGAAATAGTAAAATTAGTGAAACTCAATTTCGCGAATTAATTAAGGGTTAGCCATGTTGAAAACTGTGAGTCATTGTTTGGTTGCTTTAGCGCTTTTTGTCGGCGTTGCCGGTAAGGCCATTGCATTAGAAGCGGGTGAGAAGTTAGCTGCGTTAGCGCTTAATGATCAATTTGAGAAACCTTTGCAGCTAGAAGAGCAAACCCAATACTTGTTGTTTAGTAAAGACATGGCTGGCGGTGAAGTCGTGCAAGAGGCGTTAACTGAAAACCCAGTGGCGGCAAGTGGCAAGCTAGTCTACTTCGCCGATATTAGCGGTATGCCATCGCTAATCGCGCGTTTTGTGGCTATCCCTAAGATGCAGGATTATGACTTTGTACTTGGGCTTGATAGAGAAGGTGAGGTGACAGCAAGTCTACCTGTAGAGGAGAAAGCCGCGACCTTAATTGAGCTTGATAACTTCAAAGTGAAAAGTGTTAGCTTTTTTGAAAGCGCTGATGAACTTAAACAAGCATTGAAATAGGCTTCGAAGCCTTAGTGCTAGTCAACTTAGTTTGACTTAACTTAATTTTACTCAGAATAGAAAAGGACGCTTATGCGTCCTTTTTTGTTTTAACTTGCGCTGTGTTTTCACTAGTTTTGATGCTTCAGCAAGATGGCGTAAATCTCTTCTTTAAGGTGTAACTTTTTAGACTTTAGTAATTTCACATCTGGCGTAGTGTCACTACTCGCATGAGCCTCTTGCTTTTTGATTTCTTCATCTAGACGATTGTGTTCGTCGAATACTTTAAGGAAGTGGGCGTCAGTGGTTTTTAGTTTAGTGATCAGCTCGCGATGCTCTGGAAACATAGGCAACTCCTGTTAGGTTATAGGTCAAAGTTAAAGCGAAGACTGTTAACTTCAGACTATGCTTATCCAGTCAGGTTTAGCTTGATTTACATCAAAATTTTGTTTGTTTTTTGTTAATGGATTTGGCGTGTTACTTACTCGTGTTCGCCTTAGTACACAAAACCTTTAGTGAATGATTAGCAAGTGAAAAATGCGAGTGGGATAGTTATCTTTTGAGCCTATAACTGTCATTAGCTTGTCATGATATATCGCGAACATTCAAACTAGCTAAGTCAACTTGTGTGATCCAGTTAACCTTTTTATGGTGTAGACTAAGTTAAAGTTTCGTGAACGGTCGTTTCAAAAATAAGATAATAGGGGTTCAACATGTCTGATGTATTTCACTTAGGATTAACAAAAAGCATGTTAGATGGTGCCACTTTGGCAATTGTGCCGGGTGATCCTGAGCGGGTTAAACGCATCGCAGAGCTGATGGAAAATGCCACTTTTCTTGCCAGCCACCGTGAATACACCTCATACCTAGCTTACATAGATGGTAAGCCTGTGGTTGTGTGTTCAACAGGTATTGGTGGGCCTTCAACGTCGATTGCTGTTGAAGAGCTAGCCCAGCTAGGAGTTAATACTTTCCTTCGTGTAGGCACAACAGGTGCAATTCAACCACATGTAAACGTGGGTGATGTGATTGTGACTCAAGCATCGGTGCGCCTTGATGGTGCCAGCTTGCACTTTGCGCCGCTAGAGTTCCCTGCCGCGGCAGACTTTGACTGTACTACTGCCATGGTTGCAGCGAGTCGTGATGCTGGTCTTGAGCCTCATATTGGTATCACAGCCTCATCAGATACTTTCTACCCAGGACAAGAGCGTTATGACACTGTGTCTGGTCGCGTAACTCAGCGTTTTGTAGGGTCGATGAAAGAATGGCAAGCCATGGGCGTACTTAACTATGAGATGGAGTCAGCTACGTTATTTACCATGTGTGCGTCGCAAGGTTGGCGCGCAGCTTGTGTTGCTGGTGTCATTGTAAACCGTACCCAGCAAGAAATTCCTGATGAAGTGACCATGAAGCAAACCGAGACCAGTGCGGTGTCGATTGTTGTTGCTGCGGCGAAGAAACTGCTTAGTTAAGTTTTCATAAGTCAGCGTCATAACCAAAATCAATGTTATGACTAAAGTTAGCGTTACAAATAAAAGGTGCCTCGGCACCTTTTTTGTTTTGACCCCTAAACCATCTACTTCAGTCGGTGGTTATCATCAATTAGGCTTTGCCTATAACTTTTAGTGTGCTTCAGATCTGGCTAACACAAAGCCACGTTCGTCATAAGGTTTTAATACCCTAGATGTTTTCCCCTGAATAACTTTATCTATGGTTTGCAGATAAAACTTTGCTGAAAGAGTTGCTATAAGGGCATCCTTTTATAGAAAAGATATTTATTTAGCAAATAGCTCATTATTAGTTATACTGTATAAGTATACAGGTATTTGTGATGACTAATTTAATTGAGCTACTTCAACATCAGCACCTTGTGTGGCAGGGCTCAGCTCAGGTTGCTCCTAAGGCAACAACGACTGGGTTTACTGAGCTAGATGAGCATTTGGCTGGTGGTTTTCATACGACAGGTGTGACTGAAATTCAGAGTGAGTCAGGTGTTGGCGAGCTGCGTTTGCTTATGCCTGTTTTGGCTGAGGCAAAAGTGCAGCAACGGTTAATTGTGTTTATTGCTCCTCAAGGGCTGATTTCGGCGCAGGCGCTTGCGGCTCAAGGTATTGAGCTAGATAAGGTGCTGACCATCTATCCAAAAGATCAGCAGCAGGCACTGTGGACTGCGGAGCAGTGTCTGCGAAGTGGTGCTTGCCATAGCGTGTTGATGTGGAGTTATCAAGCGCTTGAAATTCATCATGTTAAGCGTTTGCAGGTGGCAAGTGAGACCGGTAATTGCCGGCAGTTTATTCTACGTGAGGGTAAGGCTGAGTCGTTATCGCTACCTTTTGATTTAAGCCTATCTTTACAAACCCATGCTAAGGGCGTGACGGTAAAAATTAATAAGCGTAAGTGCGGTTGGCCGTCTGAGGCATTTCACATCAATATGGTTGATCGCTGGCCAAGCTTAACTCAGCAAGCACTGCCAGATAATTTAATCCCATTTCCGCAAGTGCAAACTGGTTAGTATTGCGAGAGTATTATGGCTTTGTGGTTGTATCTTCACTTTCCTTCTTTGCAGCGCGACACCTTGTATCATGATTGCGAGCTGCCGTTGATCATTGTTGATGGCAGACAAAATGAGGTGGTGCAGTTAACGAGCGCGGCTAAGCAAGAGGGCATACAGCTGGGTATGGGTTTAGGTAGCGCGGCATCCTTGTGCACTAGTTTACAAGTCTTACCTTATGATGAAGCCACCGAAGCTAAAACGCTTAAGCAAATCGCCCGTTGGCTGTATTTGGTAACGGCCGATATTGCCCTTTATCCACCAAATGGTTTGCTAGTTAAAGTCAGTAATATGCTGACCTTGTATAAAGACTTAGGTCAGTACTGGCAAAAGTTGCAGAGCCATTTAAAGCACTTTACGGTGGAGTTTCACTACTGCACTGGTTTATCGCCTTATGGCGCACGTATGTTGGCGCGAAAGGGGGTTAATCAGGTCAGTGACAATAAAGACTGGCTTAACGCTCAGGTAGCTAAATGCGCCTTGATTGAGTCCGATCTTGAGCCTAAAGCCATTACCAGTTTGCAAAAGGTTGGAGTGCAGCAATTTAGTGACTTGTTGCGCTTACCGCTGGCTGATTTATCCAAGCGTTTTAATCTTAATGTGGTTAATTATATTACTCGGCTTACAGGCACGGTTGAGCACAAGGTTGAGTTTTACATTCCTGCCGAGGCTTTTGAGCAATATCTTGAGCTTTATTATGAAGTGTCGAATTTACAGTTTCTAGAAAAGCCCATCACCAAGCTCTATAAGCGACTCGAAACCTATTTAAAACTAAGGGACAAGCTAGCTTGTGAGTTATTAATTACTCTGCATCTGCGTGATAAAGATGATCTGCAATTAACAGTAGCTGCGGCGCAAGGTGAGTACAAAGCCAGTAAGTGGTGGCAGCTAACTAATTTGTGCCTGGAGTCGGTTGATCTAGCCGCGCCTGTGATTGGCGTTAGCGTTAAGGCAAGTCGGGTGGTGAATCAATACGCTGAGCGTAATGATTTATTTCAAGGCTCTCAAGGCAGCCTTAGCGCCACTGAGTTAGTATCGATTTTAACTGCTAAATTAGGCGAAGATAGAGTGCAAGGACTTAGCATAGGTCAAGACCATCGCCCTGAGCTGGCAAATCAGCTATGCCCACCTTTTACGGTATCGAATGAGTTAAATGGTGATATTCCCCTACGCCCCAGCGTTATGTTGGCAACGCCTGTTGCGCTCAATGAACATGTGACCTTACAGCCTTATCCTGAGCGAATTGTCACCGGCTGGTGGGATAGCCAGCAAGCCGTGAGAGATTACTTTATTGGCCGCAGTGATTCTGGGCGTTGGCTGTGGTTATTTCGTAATGCAGATAAACAGTGGTTTGTGCATGGAGTGTTTAGCTAATGCACTATCCAACTTCTCCCTTAACGCACTATGCCGAGCTGTTTTGTCAGACTAACTTTTCTTTTTTACGAGGGGCTTCTCACCCTGAGGAGTTAGTGATCCAGGCACACTTTTTAGGCTATCAAGCACTCGCCATAACCGATGAATGCTCGGTTGCGGGTGTCGTGCGGGCGTACAGTGCAATTAAAGAGCATCAACTAGATATTGAGTTAATTGTCGGCAGCATGTTTTGGCTTGATAACGACTTACAAGTGGTGCTGTTGTGCCCTAATCGTCAGGCCTATGGCGAGCTATGCCGGGTGATCACCAATGCCAGGCGACGCAGTGACAAGGGCAGTTACGACCTACAAAAGTGGGATTTGATGTCGTTGAAGCACTGTTTGGTGTTATGGCTGCCCACTGGCAAAAAGGCCGATCTTGAATGGGGACAATGGCTTGCTAAGTATCATGATGGTCGCTTATGGCTTGGGCTGCAGCGGCGTTTACTTAATAATGACCAAAGCTATACCGAGCACAGTCTGAGTTTAGCTAAAGAGCTAGCGTTACCAGTTACTGCCTGTGGCGGCGTGCTATTTCATAATGCCAGTCGCTTACCACTGCAGCACACACTCGCGGCAATTAAGGCCGGTTGCAGTGTTAGCGAGCTTGCCCATACTCGCTTGCCTAATGCAGAGCGGGCGCTGCGCTCTATTTCTAAAATATCCAAACTGTTTAAGCCGCAGTGGTTGGCTGAGTCTTGCGACATTGCTAGATTGTGTGAGTTTAAGCTCACTGAGCTGCGTTATGAGTACCCAGCAGAGTTAGTTCCGCAAGGAACAAGTGCAATAGAGCACCTTAAAGCGCTGGTGGCTAAAGGCATTGCTCTGCGCTTTCCTGAAGGGATAGATGCCGATATACAAGCCACTATAGATAAAGAGCTCAAGCTAATTGAAGAGCTGGACTATCCGTTTTACTTTTTGACCATTCATGATGTGGTGATGTTTGCCAAGAGTAAAGGCATTTTGTATCAAGGGCGCGGCTCAGCGGCGAATTCTGTGGTGTGTTACTGCCTAGAGATCACCTCGGTTGACCCAAGGCAGATTGATGTATTGTTTGAGCGCTTTATTAGTAAAGAGCGCGACGAGCCGCCAGATATTGATGTCGATTTTGAGCATGAGCGGCGTGAAGAAGTGATTCAATATATTTATCAAAAATATGGCCGCGAGCGCACAGCACTGGCTGCAACCGTGATCAGCTATCGCCTTAAAAGCGCTATTCGTGAAGTGGGTAAAGCGCTAGGTATTAGCCTGACTCAGCTTGAGTTTTTTATTAAAAACATTAACCGCCGAGACAGCTCCCTTGACTGGCAAACCCAGGTGTCTGAGTTAGGGCTTAACCCTGAGTCGACTAAGGGAAAGCTGTTTATTCAACTGGTGAATGAAATTCGCGGTTTTCCGCGCCATTTATCTCAACATGTGGGCGGCTTTGTGATTTCGGCTGGCCCTTGTATGAGTTAGTGCCAGTTGAAAATGCCAGCATGCAAGACCGCACTGTGATCCAATGGGATAAGGATGATTTAGAAACGCTAGGCTTGCTTAAGGTCGATGTGTTAGCGCTGGGCATGTTGAGTGCTATTCGGAAGTGCTTTCAGCTAGTTAAGCAGCACTATCAGCGAGAGCTGTCCATTGCGGGGATTACCCGGATGCAAGATGATGCCAACGTGTACCGGATGATCCAGCAAGCCGATACCGTAGGCGTGTTTCAAATTGAGTCGCGGGCACAAATGAGCATGCTGCCAAGGTTAAAGCCTGCTAACTATTATGACTTAGTGATTCAAATTGCCATTGTCCGCCCCGGCCCAATTCAAGGGGACATGGTGCACCCGTTTTTAAAGCGACGTGACGGCATTGAGCCTATTGAATACCCGACACCTGAGGTCAAAGCCGTGTTGGCGCGCACTATGGGAGTACCGATATTTCAAGAGCAGGTGATCAAGCTGGCAATGGTGGCAGCAGGGTTTAGTGGTGGTGAGGCTGATCAACTACGCCGCGCCATGGCAAGCTGGAAGAAAAACGGCAAGCTAATGCAGTTTAAAACTAAGTTGATTGACGGCATGCGTGAGCGGGGTTACTCACCTGAGTTTGCTAATCGTTTGTTTGATCAAATACTTGGCTTTGGTGAATATGGTTTTCCCGAAAGCCACTCAGCCTCATTTGCTGTGCTAGCTTACGTGTCGTCCTGGCTTAAATATTACTATCCTGAAGTGTTTTATACCTCTTTGCTCAATAGTTTGCCCATGGGATTTTACTCGGCATCCCAGCTTGTACAAGATGCTAAGCGTCATAATATTCAGATACTTCCTGTGTGTGTAAATGCTTCCTTATATGAGCATCAAGTGGTGGATTATCAAGGCGATAAAGCCATGCGTTTGGGCTTTCGCATTATTAATGGCTTTTCAAAGCAGGCGGCGCAATGCCTAGTTGAATATCGCCCAGCACAAGGCTATCAATACGCAAGTGATATCAAAAAGCTGGGTATTAAACGTGATGCCATTGCACAACTTGCTAGTGCTGATGCTTTTCATGGTATATCCGGCAATCGTTATCAAACACGCTGGCAGTTGATGGATAGCGAAGATGAAATGCCGCTGTTTACACAAATAAGCAATCAAGATGAGTTTGATTTTGGCCCAAGTGAGTTTGATACCCTTAATGAAGACTACGCCGCTACTGGGTTAACCCTTAATAAACACCCGATTTTGTTAATGGAACAAGCTGGGTTATTGGATAAGTTTACCCGTATGAGCGAGCTTAAAACGAAGCAGCATAAGTCACTGGTGACCATAGTGGGTGTGGTCACGGGTAAGCAAGCGCCGGGCACGGCGGGCGGCATTACCTTTATGACTATTGAAGATGATACGGGGAACATTAATGTAGTGGTGTGGTCAGCGACTTCGCGCGCGCAAAAACAGCCGTATATGACGGCAAAAATCCTTAAAGTAAAAGGAATATTAGAGCGCGAAGGCGAGGTGGTGCATGTTATTGCGGGCAAGCTGATTGATTTGACCCATGAGTTGCAATCTCTAAAAACGAAATCGCGCGACTTTCATTAGCATTTATCATTATCCATTAGCACTTATTATTAGCCATCAGCACTTATCATTAGCAGCGCTTGCGATAGTAGGAGTACAGCAGACATGTATAACAGGCAAAAGAGCAGTCGCCGCAATCGGCCTTACAGTATAAAAAAGACCAGCATTAAAGATGAGAATATCGATAGGCAAATTATTGTTATTCACCGTGCTATTGCTCATAAATTGCTAAAACAGCCTGAGCTAGCAGAGCAGGTAAAGGCGCGTTTAGAAGCGCAACGTGAAGAGGGCAAGCTAGGTTATAGCCACTATATTACTTGGGTATCCGCGCTGGAGTTAATCGACCAAAGTGAAGTGTTCATTAACGCACTAACAGAAGATTCACCTAAGATGCGCAAATTAAGACGCAGAACCCCATTTACCGGTATATTAACTGAAGCAGAGCGCGTTGCCGCGTTAGAGCAAGATGCTATTGGCGTGATAGCAACTCAGGATTTGTCAGGGTTGTTTTAGCTCTAACTTTTGTCTTTGTACGAAAGCTCTTGTTCCGCTAACTGTTACCAGTGTGCGCTATCGTATAATGACAATAATGCTAACAAAAACGGGCTTGTCATTGCTGACAAGCCCGTTTTCTGCAAGCTAAGAATTGCTTCTTAGTTCATGCCGTATTTCTTTAGCTTTTTGCGTAGAGTACCACGGTTGATACCTAGCATGTTCGCTGCGCGAGTTTGGTTACCGCGAGTGTGCTGCATGATGATGTCTAGTAATGGTGCTTCAACTTCGCATAAAACCATTTCGTAAACTTCAGAAGCTTCCTGACCGTCTAATTGAGAGAAGAAGTTGGTAACTGCACGCTTAACTGCGTCACGTAATAATTGTGGTTTGATAGTACCGTTTGCGGTTTCGATTTTACCTACGGTAAGTTGGTGAACTTCTGTGTTAGTAGTCTGATCAAACATTCTATTCTGCTCTTTATTTTCTAAACTAATTCATCAAAATAACGTTCTATAAGAGAACGTTGCGCAGCGGCATCTTCTAACCGATTAAACTCGGCGCGAATTTGGCGCTGATCTTCATTATTTAGGTACCATCCGATGTGCTTTCTAGCAAAACGGACACCCTTAAATTCGCCATACAAGTCGTATAATTTATCCAGATGTTCAAGCATCACAGTGCGCTGCTCGTGCATCTCGATTGGCGACAAATGGTTACCTGTTTCCAAGTAGTGCTGGATTTCTCTAAAAATCCAGGGCCTTCCTTGAGCACCTCTTCCAATCATGACGGCATCAGCACCCGTATAATCCAGCACATATTTGGCTTTCTCTGGGGTGTCGATATCACCGTTGGCAACAACTGGAATCGAGATATTCTGTTTTATTGCTTTGATTGTGTCGTACTCGGCATGGCCTTTGTACATGCACTTGCGCGTTCGACCGTGAACTGCCAGTGACTGAATGCCACAATCTTGGGCAATCTGGGCTATTTGAAGACCATTACGGTTTTCTGGATCCCACCCGGTGCGAATCTTCAAAGTTACTGGTACATCAACTGCAGCGACCACAGCTTGTAAAATGTCTTTTACTAGCTCTGGACTTTGCATCAATGCAGAACCAGCAAGCTTTTTATTCACTTTCTTAGCAGGACAGCCCATGTTGATATCAATAATGTGCGCGCCTTGCTCAACGTTTAATTGAGCGGCGTTAGCCATTAACTCAGGATCTGCACCCGCGATTTGAACTGAGCGAATACCTTCTTCACCAGAATGCATCATGCGCTGGCGGCTTTTATCTGTATCCCAAACATCAGGATTAGATGAAAGCATTTCTGATACTGCTAAGGCTGCACCATAGCGTAAACAGAGGTTTCGAAAGGCTTGATCGGTGACACCTGCCATTGGTGCCACGATCAACTGATTGCTCAATTGATAAGGGCCAATTTGCATTGTGAAGCTCACCTTGCTCGTCAAAGGGGCGCTATATTATCCGTTTTTATCCAGCTTGAAAAGGTTAATAAATGACCTAAATTAAACTTTTTTGCTTGACTTTTAACTGAGGACGAAATTAGACGAGCAATTTGTGAAATATGTTGGCTTTTGAGGGCTGGCGGGCGTTGCAGAGTGAATTTTTTGTTGAATTTGTTACTCAAATCGCCCAAATCACCAGCAAAACTTTTTATTCACCAAAGTTGAAATTTGCGTGCTTGGTCAAAATTTAATCTTTTATACCTAGGCGCCAAGCTGTTGGATGGAACGCTAAACGGTTAGTTTACTAAGTGAGGTAGCATATTGAAGTCGCAGAACAAGCAAACCGGCGTTATTTTTTGTTGAGTCACTCAAATTAGTGAGTAACAGGTATGCGGCAGCAAAATTAAAGAGTAATGGCTGATAAGTTGAAAGGCGTGAGGATCATAAAGGGCACGGAATGTGCCCTTTGTTTTACTCTGGACTTAGCTAACTAATTATTATGCTTTACGCACACCGTTGAGTCGGCTCCAGTCATCTTTGTGAGTGGCTGGCTCCATCTCAAACCATTGGCTATAGAACTCTGATACTTCGTCTGCTTGTTCTCTCAATAAACCTGATAGTGCCAGCAGTCCACCAGGTTTAACTTTTTCGGCAATAAGCGGCGCTAAATCTTTTAGCGGGCCCGCAAGAATATTGGCAACTAATACATCTGCTTGTAAGTTCTCTGGCTGATCTTCTGGAAGATATAGCGCAAGTTGGTCGACAACATCGTTGCGCTCAGCATTTGCTTTAGAGGCTTCAATCGCCTGATGGTCGATATCAACCCCTGTGACTTTTTTAGCGCCTAATTTAATTGCCGCAATAGCCAGAATACCCGAGCCACAACCAAAATCGATGACTTCTTGTTGGCTTAAATCAACACTATCTAACCACTCTAAACACAGTGCGGTGGTTGGGTGAGTACCGGTACCAAAAGCGAGGCCTGGGTCGAGAATAACGTTGACTGCGTTTTCATCAGGGATTTCTCGCCAGCTTGGGCAAATCCATAAACGCTCACCAAACTGAATAGGGTGGAAGCTGTCCATCCATTCGCGAACCCAGTCTTTGTCTTCGACTTGTTCAACCTTGTGCTCGAAGTTTTTACCTAAAAACGGCATAGATTCTAAAAACTCAATCGTTGGCGCTAAATCTGTGCCCGCATCAAATAGCGCGATGACAACTGTGTCTTGCCAAAGAGGGGTTTCACCAAGTTTAGGCTCAAAGATAGGCTCATCTTGCCCGTCTTCATAAGTGATTGCGACCGAGCCTTGGTCCATTAGTAAATCGCCAAGCATGTCAGCGTGATCTCTGTGGGTGTGAATGCGAAGTTGGATCCAGGCCATGGTTTTTCCTACTAGTGATTAGCGTTAGCAATTTAGGTTTTGCAACTAAGGTTATTGCGATAAAGGCGGCATTATAGCGCCATTTTGGCTTAGCGCCTAAAAACGATATGCGCCTTAAAGCGATAAAGCTTTCGAATAACTGTAAGCTAGCCCAGTCATAAACCTAGAAGAGCAAGACACTTCACTGAGTATATAAAGTGTGAACTGCATGTTAAGTGTTTTGTAGCATATATATTCATTTTGGGTGAATAATAAGCGATAAAATGCGGATTTTCATGGGTAATTGGTTAAACCAAAGCAGATTTGTCTGTGATCCATGTCTTGTTGTCTAAGTTGCACTGGTGAAGTTGATCACGCTTTAACTAAGGCTGCCCTAATTAAGTATGCTGAATTGTTATGCTCTTATCCCCTAAAATTCAAACACGTTGAGCATGCAGCTATGGAAGTGAGGCATAAGCACAATCAATTTGCACCCTTATATAACGGAATGTTTTCACATCCGGTGTGGGCTGCAAGAGCAGACAGGGCGCAAAGTATCACTGGGTTACTACTCGGACTATTTATTATTGTGCACCTGCATTTTGAGTCTAGCATTATGCTAGGTAAACAAGCGTTTTATACAGTAGTTCAATTTTTGGAAGGTGGTATATTTAGCGAATCGGGTCATGGATTTCCTATTCTGACCCAGGTGTTCTCTGTATTCATGCTGTTGATTGTGATGCTGCATGCCTTATTTGCCTTGAGACGCTTCCCCACACAAATCAAGCAATGGTTCAAGCTGCGTGAGCAGATGAATGTTATTCCTCATCAAGACACCAAAATCTGGTTTTGGCAGATGCTAACCGGGTTCATCTTGTTCTTTTTAGTGCCAGTTCACCTCTTCACGCTTATCGCCACACCAGATATTGGGCCGCACTTATCGGCCGAGCGGGTGTACCACGACAACGCCTGGTTATTGTATCTGGTGTTATTACCTGCTGTGGTCATTCACGCCATGTTTGGCTTGTACCGTGTTGTCATCAAGTGGGGCATTTTTAGCAATCGTGTAGGTCTGCTAAAACTTGCCAAAGTGATGGTGGTGTATTTGATTGCGTTAGGCATTGCCAGCCTAGTGACCTATTTAGTCATTGGTCATGGCTTAGCGTTACCCGTTGTGCCTTACTCTGGCGTTTAATACAAGGACATAGTAATGAAGATTATATATACAGATGCCCTGGTTGTTGGCGCTGGACTTGCGGGGCTTAGGGTTGCTATTGCTGCAAAAGAGCGTGGACAAGACACACTTGTATTGTCGCTGATCCCAGCTAAACGGTCTCACTCTGCAGCTGCCCAAGGTGGTATGCAGGCAAGCCTTGGTAACACAGTTAAAGGCATGGGTGATAATGAAGACGTACACTTTCAAGATACAGTAAAAGGCTCTGACTGGGGCTGCGATCAAAATGTAGCTCGTATGTTTGCCCACTGCGCACCAAAAGCTGTGCGTGAGTTAGCCAACTGGGGGTGCCATGGACGCGCATCACTAAGGGCGACCGTCAGGTGATTGTTAACGCTGAGAAGGTAACGATTACTGAAGCCGAGCAGGCTCATGGCTTAATTAATGCCCGTGATTTTGGCGGTACCAAAAAATGGCGCACCTGCTATACCGCTGACGGCACTGGTCACTCGTTACTATACGCAGTAGATAACAAAGCCATTTCAATGGGCATTCCCGTTCATGAGCGAGTAGAAGCGCTTAAGATTATCCATGATGGTGAGCGCTGTCATGGGGTGATTGCTCGCTGCCTGATCACAGGTGAGCTGCGAGCCTATATTGGCAAATCAACCACTATAGCAACTGGCGGCTATGGTCGAATTTATGAAGTGTCTACCAATGCAATTATCTGTGAAGGTATTGGTCAGGCGCTAGCGCTAGATACTGGCGTTGCCACCCTAGGTAATATGGAGGCGGTGCAGTTCCACCCAACAGCTATCGTGCCTGTAGGCATCTTGACCACAGAGGGCTGCCGCGGTGATGGCGGTATTTTGCGAGATAAAGACGGTTATCGCTTTATGCCTGATTATGAGCCAGAAAAGAAAGAGCTGGCATCGCGTGATGTGGTTTCAAGACGCATGACCGAACACATGCGCAAAGGCAAAGGGGTTGATAGCCCTTACGGGCCGCATTTATGGCTCGATATTACCTTGCTTGGTCGTAAGCACATAGAAACCAATCTGCGTGAAGTCAAAGAGATCTGCGAGAACTTCTTAGGCATTGATCCTGCCGTTGATTGGATCCCTGTGCGCCCAACTCAGCACTATTCTATGGGCGGCATTCGTACCACTCCTGAAGGGCAAAGCCCGCAACTTAAAGGCTTATTCAGTGTTGGGGAAGCAGCCTGCTGGGATATGCACGGCTTTAATCGCCTAGGTGGCAATTCATTGGCTGAAACCGTGGTTGCAGGGATGATCATTGGTAAGTATGTAGCAGATTTTTGCGAGCAAACGCCGCTTGAAATCAACACCAATCTAGTCGATAAATTTGCTGCAGAAGTGGATCAGGAAATCACTGAGCTATTGACCCATGAAGAAGGCGAGTCTGCATTTGCCCTTAAACAGCAAATGCAGCGCATTATGATGGACAGCGTTGGGATTTTCCGTAATGGTCCTGAGCTTGAGCAAGCTGTATCTGGGCTGAGTGAGTTACTTAAGCGCGCAAGTAAAATTACCCTCAAATGCAAGAAACGTCATGCAAACCCTGAGCTGGTAGAAGCCCTGCGGGTTAAGCGAATGATAAAAGTTGCATTAACAGTTGCCTGTGGTGCGAAGGCTCGCACCGAAAGCCGCGGTGCTCATTCCCGTGAAGACTACCCACAACGTAACGACAAGGACTGGTTATGCCGCACATTGGCATCCTGGCCAGATGCTAACGCGCTTGAACCAACGCTTAGCTATGAGCAGCTTGATGTAATGCAAATGGAGCTACCGCCAGGATATCGTGGTTATGGCGTTGATAATGCCATTGCTCACCCTGATACCGCTAAGCGGGAAGCACAAATTGCAGAAATTGTCGCCCAGCTGGGTGAAGAGGCTGACAAATACCAAAAGCAGGCGGCATTAATGCCATTTGACCTGCCAGAGGCGCTGCGCCCAGGTAATCAACGTTTGTCTGATAACGAGCTAGCAGAGGGATAACTATGACTCAAGCAAATCAAACCCAGGCGTTAGCTCAGGGACGTAAACTGCGTTTTGAGATCTTTCGCTACGATCCGCAAGATAAAAATGACAAGCCGAAAATGGTGACTTATGAGCTTACTGAAGCGCCAGGTATGACGGTATTTATCGCGCTAAACCTACTGCGTGAGCAACAAGACCCGTCGCTGCAATTCGACTTTGTTTGCCGCGCGGGTATTTGCGGGAGTTGCGCTATGGTGATCAATGGCAAACCAACATTAGCGTGCCGTACCTTAACCGCTAACTATGGCGATGGCGTAATTAAACTCATGCCGCTGCCCGGTTTTGAGTTAATTGGTGACTTGTCGGTTAACACGGGTAAGTTTATGCGTGAACTTGCTGAGCGCTTGCAGTTATGGCTACAACCTTTGCAAGATGAAGCCAATATTCATCGCCTAGAAAAACCAATGGCACCAGAAGAAGCAGCAAAATTGTATGAGCTTGAACGTTGCGTAGAATGTGGCGTGTGCGTGTCAGCATGTGCAACCAAGCAAATGCGCGATACCTTTGTCGGCGCGGTAGGCATGATGAAGCTAGCCCGCTTTGAGCTTGATAGTCGCGATGCTCGCAGTGCAGAGGATTTTTATCATGTTATTGGTAATCAAGATGGTGTATTTGGCTGCATGACGTTATTAGGTTGCCAAGACAACTGCCCGAAAGATTTACCCCACATGCAACAAATTGCTTATTTACGCCGTAAAATGGCAACCACATTGGTTGAGCATGAACGCATTGCGGTGGTTAATCAGTAATTCATTAATAACTTATCAGTAATTCGTTAGGGCTTCGTTTTGAAGCCCTAAATATTTCTGTAGTTGAGCGCGGACTAAGCAAGCTTAGAAAGTTGCATCAGCTCAGCAAGGTTACTGACGTTAAGCTTGAGCATTAACTTCGCGCGATGGACTTCAATGGTGCGTACGGCGACACACAGTTCGTTGGCCATTTCTTTGTTAGTTTTGCCCGCTACAATTAGCGAAAAAATCTGTTTTTCTCGTTTTGATAACCCTTCAATCAGCGCTTTTTGAGCTAGCTGATCATATTGCTGCTGGCTGTATGTTAATCCTTTAGTAATCGCGCTTGCTAACGCTTGCCCGTCGACAGGTTTTTGAAAAAACTCAAACGCGCCGCTCTTAAGGGCTTCGACAGCCATAGGCACGTCACCGTGAGCGGTGAGAAAGATAACCGCTAACGGGCTTTGTGCTTGAGTGAGGCGTTTGTGCACTTCTGGGCCGCTAAATCCTGGCATTCTGGCATCTAAAATTACGCAACCAACTTGAGCTAAATCTATCTGCTCAAGGAATTGCTCGCCACTGCTAAAGCAAGTTAGTTGGTAGTCAAAACCCTCCATTAGGAAGCTAATTGAGTCCAAAATGGCTTCATCATCATCGACAAGGTAAACAGCTTGGTTATTCATAGGTTCGCCAAACACTTCATGAGAGGTAATTGATAAGTATCGCAAATAAAACAAATACGCGACTTCATGTGGTAAAAGTTGGAGGCGAGTCACGTAGGTGTGCTTGAGAACGCAGTAAGCTGATTTGGGGTACTTAATTAAACTTGAGGGATTAAACAGTGGTTCGCGCCTTGATTGGGTTGTTGATGCTTTTAATGGCATTGCCGGTGTTTGCTGATAAGCGAGATCTATACGTAGGTGTGCTTGGCAATTGGGGATATCAGCAGGCTATTGAGCGTTGGTCACCGCTAATGCAATACCTGAGCGAGCAAGTGCCAGGCACGCAGTTTCATGTCTACCCTGGTGAGTTTGAAGAGCTTAACCGCGCGATGGCGTCGGGCAAAATTCAGTTTATTGTCACCAATCCGGGGCAGTATCTATTCTTATCAAATCAATACCCTTTATCCTGGTTGGCCACTATGCGCTCAAGGCGTCATAACGGCGCAACATCAGCCATTGGCTCAGCCATTATTGTTCGTGCAGACAGTGATTACCGCACGCTTTACGACCTCAAAGGTAAATCGATCGTCGCCAGTGGGCCGCACGCATTAGGCGGGTATCAAGCAACCGTGGGGTTAATGCAAAAACGTGGCATGGACCCACAACACTTTTTCAAACAGATTAAGTTTTTAGGCTTTCCGCTAGACCCTTTGTTGTATCAAGTACGTGACGGCAACGTTGATGCCGCCATTACCCCTTTATGTACCCTTGAAGATATGGTTGCAAAGGGGGTGATCAATGAAAAGGACTTTAGGGTATTAAACCCGAGTAGGCCTGCAGGTTTTGATTGCCAGTGCAGCACTAAGCTGTATCCAAACTGGTCATTTGCCGTAATTGAGGGGGTCGATACCCAAATCACTAAGCAGGTTACACAAGCTTTGATGGGCATATCGGCTGAGCACCCTGCAGCGATAAAAGCGCAGTTTATGGGTTGGACATCGCCTGTTAGTCAACTCGGTGTTATTCAGCTCTTCAGTGAGTTGCAAGTAGAGTCAAGTAAACCCAATTATTGGTCGG